>CAZRUV010000038.1:0-27594 GCA_964603315.1 uncultured Rhodobacterales bacterium | reverse complement strand
ACTCTTTCCCTACACGACCTCTTCGTCGCCAATACGCACACGCAACTGCTGTTCTTCACCACCGCCGGCTTGGTCTACAAGCTCAAGACATGGCGCCTGCCGCTCGGGGGGCGCACCTCCAAGGGCAAGGCCATCGTCAACATCCTGCCGATCCCCCAAGGGGTCAGCATCGCGGCCATCATGCCCGTGGACCGGGACGAAAAGGATTGGGACGACCTGCAGGTCGTCTTTGCCACCGACCACGGCACCGTGCGCCGCAACCGTCTGGGCGACTTCACCAATGTCAAATCCAACGGCAAGATCCCGATGAAGTTCGAAGGCGACAGCGAAGGCTGGCAACTGATCAACGCCCGTATCGCCTCCAATGATGACGACGTCATGCTGGTGACCAACTCCGGCCGCGCGATCCGCTTCCGCGCCGAGGATGTGCGGGTGTTCAACTCGCGCGCTTCCACCGGTGTGCGCGGCATCAAGCTGTCGGGCGACGACCGCGTGGTGTCCATGTCGGTCATTCGCCACTTTGAAGCATCTTCGGACGAGCGCGCCGCCTATCTCAAGATGCGCCGCGCCATGGCGGGACTGACCGAGGAGGTGAGCGACGAGGACGAGGACGGCGTGACAAATGCCAGTGTCGAGATCGACTATCCCGCCATGTCCGCCGCCGAAAACCTGATCCTGACGGTCACGGCCGGTGGCGCAGGCAAGCTCAGTTCGTCCCATGACTACCCGCTGCGCGGCCGCGGCGGCATGGGCGTGACGGCCTGGGAAAAACGCATGCAAACCGGAGACATCGTGGCCTCCTTCCCGGTTGAGATGGACGACCAGATCATGCTCGCCACATCCAAGGGGCAGTCGATCCGCGTGCCCGTGGACGGCATCAGCTTCCGCTCCCGCAGTGCCGGTGGCGTCAAGGTGTTCAACACCGGCAAGGGCGAGGAAGTGGTCAGTGTCGCGTGGATCGCCGATCAGGGCGAGGAAGAGCCGTCAGACGGCACCGAAGACTGACGTCGGTTCCATGGGCTCGCGCCCACCACAAGCGCCAGGGATGACGTGCGGGCGCCAGCCCGCGCATTTGGATTACCTGCACGCCCGGGTGCCGGAGAACGCTGCGCGGCTCACAACCCGTAAAGCGCGCCGAACTTTGATCGCAGATAGGACAAAAACGGCTCCGGCCCGGGCTCCATACCGCTCGCTCTGGCAATCGTGTCGCGCGGGCTGCGCAAACCGCCATGGCATTGCAACGCCTCACGCAACCAGCCCGTCGCGGCGGACGTGTCTCCAACCGCCAGTTGATCATCCAGCGCAGGCACGGCGGCGCGCAGCGCCTCATGCAGGCATCCCGCATAGACATTGCCCAGCGAATAGGTCGGGAAATAGCCAAACAGCCCCACCGACCAATGCACGTCCTGCAGCACCCCGTTTGACGCACGATCCACCGCATAGCCGAAATCCGCAGCAAAGCGGTCGTTCCACGCCGCCTCCAGATCGGCCACGCCCAGATCACCCGACATCAGGGCGCGCTCCAGATCAAAGCGCAGCAGGACATGCAGGTTGTACTGCACCTCGTCCGCTTCGGTGCGGATATAGCCGTTGGAGACGGCGTTCACCGCTGCGTAAAACGCGTCCTCGCCATCAATGCCGAAATCGCCAAACGCATCCCGCATTTGACCGTAAAGCCAGCCGGTAAAGGCGCGGCTGCGGCCCAACTGGTTTTCGTAAATGCGGCTCTGGCTTTCATGCACGCCCATGGACACGCCACGCCCGAGGGGCGTCAGCAGATAGGCGTCGTCGATATTCTGCTCGTAACAGGCATGCCCGACCTCGTGGATGGTCGAGTAGAAGCAGTTGAACGGATCGTTCGCGCTGGTGCGCGTCGTGATCCGTACGTCGAGCCCGGAACCGGACGAAAACGGATGCACCGCCTTGTCGATGCGCCCATGCTTTTCGTCATAACCGAATGTGCGCGCCAGCAGCGCGCTCAGCTTCAGTTGCGCGGCCTCGTCAAACGGGCCGGATACCCCTTTGGGCGCAGGGCGATCGAGGATCGCCGCCCGCAACTCGGTCAGCCCGGGGCGCAGCGCGCCAAACATCGCCTCGAGGTCAGCGCCGGTCGTGCCGGGCTCGTAATCCTCCAGCATCGCGTCATAGATGTCGCCGCCTTGGGCGAGCGCCTGACCCTCCTGCCGCTTGAGGGCAATGACCTCTTCCAGAACAGGCGCAAAGGCGGCGTAGTCGTCCGCTGCGCGTGCTTCGGCCCATTTGCCTTGCGCGGCCGACGTGACCTTGGCGATGGTGGCGGCCAGATCGGCAGGCACCTTGGAGGCGCGTTCATAGCTGCGCCGGATTTCGCGCACTTGCGCCTGCCCCACCGCATCCAGCGACGCCTCGTCAACAGCGACCAGCCAATCGCCCACTTGCGGCGCGGTGCGGCGGGCGTGCAGCACCTTTTCCAGCGCGGCCATCTCCTCGCCCCGCTGTGGGGCTGCACCGCGCGGCATGACCGTTTCCTGATCCCAGCCCAGTCGGCCCGCCACCTGCGCCAGCGCCTGCGTGTCATGTTCAAAGGCCATCAGGTCATCATAAGCGCGCATCAGGCGGTCCCCCGGATCGAAGTTGCAATCGGATAGGCGGCAAGGAAACGACCGCGCAGGATCAGCACCCACAGCACAACGGCCACAAACTGGTGTGCAATGGCCAGCGGCCACGGCGCGCCATAAAGCACGGTCATGATGCCCAGCAGGATCTGCAAGGCGAGCACCGCAAAGATCGCGTGGAACGCGCCGCGCGTCTTGTCATGCGCTGACCGGCGCCCGCGCAGCCATACGATGACGGCAAAGATGGCCAGCAGGTAGCCCGCCACACGGTGAATGAACTGCACCAGCCCCGGGCTTTCGAAAAAGTTGCGCCACGCGGGCTCGAGCACAAAGGCGCTCGCCGGAAAGACCTGGCCGCCCATGAGAGGCCAGTCGGTATAGCTGCGGCCCGCGTCGATCCCCGCCACCAGCGCACCGATCAGGATCTGCAGAAACGCAAAATGCATCAGCCCGGTGGAGATCGAGAACAACCGCCCTTCCCGGCTGCGGCGGGCCTGCATCAGGTCCCGCTCTTCCCGGCCCAATTGGAAGGTGAACCACGCGATGAAGCCGAGGATCACAAAGGCCAGCCCCAGATGTGTTGCAAGCCGGTAGCTGGCCACATCCAGCATCCCTTCGCCCTGCGTGACGCCGCTGGCGACCATCCACCAGCCGATGGCCCCCTGCAAGCCACCCAGCACGCCGATCCCGAGCAGTTTCGGGGTCCAGCCTGTGGGGATCTTGCGCCGCAGGAGGAACCACAGAAACCCGACGGCCCAGACAAGGCCGATTACGCGACCGAGTTGCCTATGCCCCCACTCCCACCAGTAGATCACCTTGAAATCCGCAAGGGTCATCCACTGGTTCTGGATGCGCCACTCGTCGATCTGTTTATAAAGCTCGAACTCCGCCTCCCAATCCGCGGCGCTCAGCGGCGGGATGGCTCCGGTGATGGGCCGCCATTCGGTGATGCTGAGGCCGCTATCGGTCAGGCGGGTCAACCCGCCGACGGCGATCATCACCACGACAAGCGCGAACAGCATCATCAGCCAGACCCGGATCGCGCCGCGCGCACCGCTCCGGCCCCGGTCGATCACACCTGCCTCGGCCACCTGCTTTTCCGTGGTGCCGACCTCTTCGAAAATGCTGCGCTGTTTTGCCATTCCCAGCCTCTTGCCTTGTTGCCCGGCAACCTAAGTCGCGGGGGCGGCAGCGTCCAGCGTCAGCGGCGGTTCGCCCAGCGGACCATCTGACGCAGCATGCCGTGCAGGGTCTGCGCATCCGACCGGGTCAGCGGCATCCGGCTCCAGAGATTGCGCAGATTGACCTTCATGCTCGCGGCCTTGTGTTCGGGAAAGAAAAAGCCCGCCTCATCCAGCCGATCTTCGAAATGGCGCGCGAGGTGCTCGATCTCCTCGACATTTGCCCATTCTGTCCCCGCCATTTCGGTGATCCGGTGCGTGACCTCCGCGCTGGCCCGCATCCACTCATAGCCCACAAGCAAAACGCATTGTGCAAGGTTCAGCGACGGAAAGTCGGGGTTCACGGGCACGGATATGATGGCGTTGGCCTGCACGATGTCTTCGTTCTCGAGACCGGCGCGTTCCGGCCCGAACATCACCGCCACATGCCCGCCGTCGGCAATCCGGCGCGCGGCGTCCTGCATCGCCGCCTCGGGGCTCAGCACGTCCTTGGTCATGTCGCGGGGGCGTGCGGTGGTGGCATAGACATATGTGCAATCGGCCAGCGCCTCGGCCACGGTGCCGTGCACGGGTGCGGCATCCAGCACGCGGCCCGCACCGCTCGCCATGGCCACGGCGGCCGGGTTCGGCCAGCCGTCCCGCGGGCCCACGATACGCATCCGGTCCAGTCCGAAATTCAGCATCGCCCGCGCGGCGGCGCCGATATTCTCCCCCATTTGGGGCCGTACCAGTACAAATGTCGGTGTCATGCGCGGCGTTTACCCATGCGCACCGCCACCGACAAGGCCCTTCGTTGGGCAAAATAAACAGATGCCGGGGGCATAAAAGTTTTCAATCCCAGCGGTTTCCGCTAGTGCTGCGCACAAAGACCAAGGACAAAGCCATGAGCCAGCCCGAGCAGCCGCAACTCTATCTTCTGACGCCGCCCGTGATCGAGCTGTCACGCTTTCCCGACGCGCTGGCGCGCGTGCTGGATGCGCGCCCCGTGGCCTGCCTGCGCCTCAGCCTCGCCACGCGTGACGAGGACCGTATTTCACGTGCCGCTGACGCGTGCCGCGCCGTGGCTCATGCGCGCGATGTGGCAGTTGTCGTCGATGATCACAGCGGCCTTGCAACGCGCCTTGGCCTTGACGGCGTTCATCTGACGGATGCGGCCCGGTCGGTGCGCGATGCGCGCAAGGCCCTGGGCGCGGACGCCATTGTCGGAAGCTACTGCGGCACTTCCCGCCATGACGGCATGACCGCCGGCGAAGCCGGTGCTGACTATGTGGCCTTTGGTCCGGTGACCGCCGTGGCTGACGAAGCGGCGGCAGATGCCGACCTGTTCGCGTGGTGGACCGAGATGATCGAGGTACCCGTCGTGGCCGAGGGCGGCATGACGGCGGCCCGGGTCGGTGAACTTGCGCAGATCACCGACTTTCTCGCCATCGGAGAAGAGATCTGGGGGCAGGACGATCCTGTTGCCGCCCTCTCAGCCCTGTTGCAGCCGCTGGGCTAAAGCAGCGTCCGTTCGACCACCCAGTAGATCGCGATCAGTGCAATGATCAGCGAGCCGGTAATGGACCACGCCCGGAACATCACGGGATATTCCTCGACCACACCCTCGACACCTTCCAGCCGCGCCATGTCCGCCGCCCGGCACCCGAGCCAGAGCGCAATGGCCGCCAAGGCAATCACCGTCAGCTGGCCCAGTTCCACACCGATGTTGAACCCGATCAGCGCCGGGATGAATGTCCCTTCGGGCAGACCGAATTCGCCCAGCACGGAGGCAAAGCCCAGACCATGCAACAGGCCAAAGCCAAAGACCACCAGCGGCCGCCACGAATTCATCTTGCGCGCAAAGATGTTCTCGATTGCCACATAGACAATTGAGGCCGCGATCAGCGGCTCCACAATCGATCCCGGCACGTTCACGATCCCAAGCGCGCCAAGCGCCAGCGTGACCGTATGCGCCAGCGTGAAGGCACTGATCTGCCACAAAAGCGGCCCCAGACGCGTCGACAGGAAAAACAGCCCCAGCACGAACAGAATGTGGTCGAGACCCTTGGGCAGGATGTGATCGAAACCAACCGGGATATAGTCGACAAAGGTCTGCCAGCCGGTGGCGGCGTCGCCTCCTTCAAGCGCGATCACGCCACTTGAGCCGCCGCCCGATACGAGCCCGGTAAACGGCTCGTCCACGCCCTGCTGGCGCAGCACCAGATCGCCCGCCCCTTGCGGCCAGTCCAGTTGGATCCCTTCCGCGTTGGGTGGCATGTCGCCGCGCACCACAACCTGGGACAGGCGCGGCAGATCCGGGTTGATTTCATCCGGCACCGTGACCGAAATCAGGGTCAGTTCAATCGCCTGCACCGAGCGCAGCAATGGCAGATCGTTCCACCGGCTCACCAGTTCGGGGACCCGAGCAGCGATGTCCTCGCGCGGCAACACGCGCAGGTCGTCGTAGTCCTCGGGGTTTTCGGCATCGTTGGTGTCCAGAATGGTGTCCAGATCTATGCCCGACAGCTGCGCCTCCACGTTCAGGCGCATGATCAATTCGACCGTGCCGTCTGCCACGATCATGTCGGCCACGGCGGGCACGTTTTCGTGAGAAGCGGCCTGACCAAGGCTCATCACCAGCCAAAGGCTTGACACCAGCGCGTAATGCCACAGGCTTGCACCCAACTTCTCCAAAGGCTTCATCATGACCCTCACCCGTTTGATCCTGTCCGTTTGGTGCGCCATCAGCGCGTCAATTGCAACCGCACACGAATTCTGGATCGAACCGGAACGGTATCAGGTCGCCGCAGACGATAAAATTGTGGCACGCTTCAAAAACGGCGAAAACTTCGAAGGCGTGAACCTGGGGTATTTTGACCGCAGAACACAACGCTATGAACTTGCGTCCGGGGGACGGGTCGCGCCGGTGACACCGCGGCTCGGCGACAACCCGGCCCTGAACGTGACGCCGCCCGGGGATGGTCTTGCAGTGGTGCTGCATGAAACGACACCGTCCTACGTGACGTACAAGACATGGGAAAAGTTTCAGACATTCGCCGACCACAAGGATTTCCCCGACTGGCGCGCCACGCACACGCGCCTCGGCTTTTCCGAGCCGCCGTTCAAGGAACGCTACACGCGACATGCCAAGGCGCTGATCGCCGTCGGTGACGGGGCTGGTGCCGATGCGCGCTATGGCATGATGACCGAGTTTGTGGCGCTGACGAACCCCTACGATCCGGACTTTGACGGCGTGATGCGCGTGCAGGTTTATTTCGAAGGGGCCGTGCGCCCTGACGCGCAGGTCGAAGTCTTTGATCGTGCACCGGATGACAGCGTCGCGGTCACGCTGCACCGCACCGATGCAGACGGCATCGCCACGATCCCGGTGGTCGCCGGGCACGACTATCTCTTTGACGCCGTGGTGCTCGAACCCATCGACGCAGATGCGGAACCGGATGCGACGGCTGTGTGGGACACCTATTGGGCCGCACTGACCTTTGCCGTTCCGTTGCCATAGCGACCATAGCGCCTTGCCCTTCCCCCTGGCGCGGGGCAAGAAGCGTCCATGACCCGCACCCCGGATATCCTGTGCATCGGTTCCGTTCTCTGGGACGTGATCGGCCGCGCGCCTCTGGCGATGCGCCAGGGATCGGACGTGCCCGGGCGCATCACCCGCCTGCCGGGCGGTGTCGCGATGAATATCGCCATGACGCTGGCGCGGTTCGGTCTGACACCGGCCCTGCTCACGTCCATCGGCCGCGACGCGGAAGGCGAGGAACTGGTCGGCGCCTGTACCGCGCGCGGGCTGATCACCGACACGGTCTACCGGTCGGACGACCTGCCGACGGATCAGTACATGGCGGTGGAAGGGGCGAACGGGCTGATCGCGGCCATCGCCGACGCACACTCGCTTGAAAGCGCCGGGGCCAAGATCCTGGCCCCCCTGCGCGACGGCACGCTGCCCGCGCCCTATACCGGTTTGGCCGCGCTGGACGGCAACCTGACCATTGATCTCCTGAACGAAATCGCCTCTAGCCCGTTGCTGGCGCAGGCCGACCTGCGCGTGGCCCCCGCCTCCCCCGGCAAGGCCGAGCGTCTGACGCCGTTCCTGACCCACGGGCGCGGCACACTTTATGTGAACCTCGAAGAAGCCGGGCTGCTCTGTCAGCGCAACTTTGCGACCTCCGCCGAGGCCGCGCAGGGCGTTCTGGACCGGGGAGCGGCCCGCGTTCTGGTGACCGATGGCGGCGACATGGCCAGCGAAGGCAGCGCAAGCGGCATCCACAGCGCCACGCCGCCGCAGGTGCTGGTGACGCGCGTCACGGGCGCAGGTGACACGTTCATGGCGGCCCATATCGCGGCCGAGACCCGCGGCGCGGACCCCGAGACTGCCCTTGTGCAGGCGCTCGACGCCGCCGCCAACTACGTATCAGGAAAGACACCGGGATGACCCTTTTCACACCCGCGCCCGACGTGGCCGACGCTCTGGCCCATGGCGCCCCCGTGGTGGCGCTCGAAAGCACGATCATCACCCACGGGATGCCATGGCCGCAGAACCTCGAAGTGGCGCAGCAGGTCGAGGCGGACATCCGTGACGCAGGCGCGGTGCCCGCGACCATGGCCGTCATCGACGGGACGCTGCATGTGGGCCTGACGGACGCACAACTCGAGACACTCGCGCAGGCCAGGGATGTGGCCAAGCTGAGCCGCGCCGACATGGCCGTGTGCATGGCCGCAGGTGGCACCGGGGCCACCACGGTGGCCGCCACCATGATTGCCGCACGGCTCGCGGGCATTGCCGTCTTTGCGACCGGCGGCATCGGCGGCGTGCACAAGGGCGCCGAAGAGAGCTTTGACATCTCCGCCGACCTCATGGAACTGGCCCAGACCCCTGTCACCGTTGTCGCGGCCGGGGCCAAGGCCATCCTGGATATCCCGAAAACGCTCGAAGTGCTGGAAACCCAGGGCGTGCCGGTCATCGCCTACGGGCAGGACGACATGCCGGCCTTCTGGTCGCGCAGCGCGGACATCGCGGCCCCCCTGCGCATGGACAGCGCGGCGGACATCGCGGCGGCACATGCCATGCGCGTCCGTATGGGCCTGCCCGGTGGGCAACTGGTCGCAAATCCGATACCCGTCGACGCCGAGATCGACCGCGCCACCCTCGCGCCGATCATCGCCCGCGCCACCGCGGATGCAGAAGCGCATGGAATCACTGGAAAAGGCGTCACGCCCTACCTGCTGCAACGGATTTTCGAACTGACCGAGGGCCGCTCGCTCACCGCCAATATTGCACTGGTCAGAAACAATGCCCGCCTCGCCGCCGAGATTGCCGCGCATTTGAGCAGTGACACGCACCAAAGATGACCGAAACGGCACAGACCATTGTAGTTGCTGACCCGCTCCCCTAACTAGACAACGCAACTGCAGGCCGACCTGATGAACACACCTTTCGACCCTGAAACGCCACGCCGGCCCGGCATTATCTCGCGGCTGCGTGCGTCGTTCCTGACAGGGCTTGTGGTCATCGCACCTGTCGGTCTGACCATATGGCTGATCTGGACCGTCATCGGGTGGGTCGACGGCTTTGTCTGGCCACTTGTGCCGACCGTCTGGCAACCCGACTCCATCGTGAACTACTGGCTCGGCAATCCGCGCTTTGTCGAAGGGCCCAATGGCACACGCATCCCCAACGAGGACTGGGTGCGCGTGAATGTGCGCGGCGTCGGCGTCATTGTCTTTCTGCTCTTCACCGTCTTTATCGGCTGGGTCGCCAAGGGCTATATCGGGCGCGCGATCATCCGCTGGGCCGAAAGCCTCGTCGAACGCACTCCTGTCGTCCGCTCGATCTATTCCGGCATCAAACAGATCTCGGAAACGGTCTTTGCCCAGTCCGAACGGTCCTTCGAACAGGCCTGCCTGATCGAATACCCCCGTCGCGGCATTTGGGCCATCGGCTTTATCTCGACCACGGCCAAGGGCGAGGTCAGCGCCAAAGGGGGAAACACCGGCGAGATGCTCAGCATCTTTGTGCCCACGACGCCAAACCCGACCTCGGGCTTTTTGCTGTTTTTCCCGGCCGAAGATGTCATCCCGCTGGAGATGTCCGTCGAGGATGCGGCCAAGCTCGTGATTTCGGCGGGCCTCGTCTATCCCAACGGCAAGGACCCGACGCAGCCGCCCCGCTGATCCGGGACAGCGGCAACCACGGCGGTGACCCTTGCCCGCGTGATGCCGTGACAAGCGAAACCGCAAGCCAAAAAAAAACGCCAGCACGAGGCTGGCGTTAAGTTATTGAGGCAGGTTTCATACAGGCAAGAAACCTATCGAGCAGTGAGGCCTTTATACGCAAACCTGCCCGAAGAGTCCAAGCTAAAAGTTTGATAATGCGTAAATGTCCTGACGCCGCTAAGGTTAACAAAACAAGGGCTATGAGGGATTGTTGCCAAAATGGAGCAGGATTTTTTCCAAATGAAACGCGGCCGGATCACAAAAGCCGGCGCGATTCTGGTCGCAGCGCTTTTGACCGGTACCGTGGCCGTCGCTGAGCCCGCCCATGGCATAGCTATGTATGGCGCACCGCAGCTTCCACCAGATTTTGCGTCCCTGCCCCACGCCAATCCCGACGCCCCCAAAGGCGGGGCGATCACGCTGGCAAATACAGGCAGTTTCGATTCGCTGAACCCCTACGTCCAAAAGGGCAACGTGCCCTGGCAGTTGCGCTTTCTCACCCATGAAAGCCTGATGGGGCGCAACCGGGGTGAGCCGTTTGCCCTTTACGGTCTGCTGGCCGAATCGATTGAGACAGACGAGGACCGCACATGGGTCGAATTTACCCTGCGCGAGGAGGCCCGATTCTCCGACGGCAGCCCGGTCACGGTCGAAGATGTGATCTGGTCCTACGAGACGCTCGGCACCGAAGGCCACGGGCGCTACCGCAGCCTGTGGTCGCAGATCGAAACGCTCGAACAGACCGGCCCCCGTTCGGTCAAATTCACCTTCAACGCCGAGAACCGCGAACTGGCCCTGCTCGCGGGAATGCGCCCGATCCTGCAAAAGGCGCAATGGGAGGGCAAGGATTTTGCCAACGCACCGATCGCGGATGTGCCCATCGGGTCCGGCCCCTATGTGGTCAGCGATTATGAGGCCGCGCGGTCAGTCACGCTGACCCGCAACCCCGACTATTGGGGCGCTGACCTGAACTTTCGTCAGGGCACCTACAATATCGACGAGATCACAATCGACTTTTACGGCGATGGCGACGTCGTGCTCGAAGCGTTCAAGGCGGGCGAAGTGTCTGCCGTGCGCGAATTCAACGCCGAAACCTGGGCCAGCGGGTATGACTTTCCGCGGGTGGCCAGCGGCGACGTCGTGAAATCCGAGATCCCGCATCAGAAACCGTCGGGGATCACCGGGTTTGTCATGAACACCCGCAAGGCGCCCTTTGACGACTGGCGCGTGCGCGAGGCGCTGATCACCGCGTTCAATTTCGAATATATCAACGACACGCTTACGGGTGGCGCGCAGCCGCGCATCACCTCGTATTTCTCCAACTCGCCGCTGGCGATGGAACCGGGAGCCGCCAAGGGCCGCGTCGCCGAATTGCTGGCGCCGTTCAACGGCAAGCTGCTGCCCGGGGTCATGGAAGGCTATGAACTGCCCGCGAGCGACGGCACCCTGCGCAATCGGCGCGGGCTGCGCCGCGCGCTCGGCCTTATGGAAGAGGCCGGATGGACCACGCAGAACGGCAAGCTGAGCAATGCCGATGGCGAACCGATGACGTTCACCATTCTGCTGGACCAGAACAACTCGGAACACCGTGCGATTGCCGACCTCTACGTGCAGGGGCTGGAACAGATGGGCATCGACGTGTCCATCGATCTGGTGGACGGCGCGCAGTATACCGCGCGCACGGGCGTCTATGATTTCGACATGACCTATCACCGGCGCGCCATGTCGCTGAGCCCGGGCAATGAACAGTATTTCTACTGGGGGTCCAAGGCGGCGGACGAGGACGGCACACCCAACCTGATGGGCGCCAAGGACCCGGCCATCGACGCGATGATCAGCGCCATGCTGACCGCGACGACACGCGACGAAAGCATTGCCGCCACCCGCGCGCTGGACCGGTTGCTGACCGCGGGACGCTACGTCGTCCCCTTCTGGCAGTTCACCGCCGGGCGCATCGCCCATGTGTCCGAGATGAAATACCCGGACACATTGCCGATCTATGGCGACGGGCCGGACTGGATGCCGCAATTCTGGTGGTACGAAGAGCAGTGACATGATCCGCAAACTGGCGGCCGAAGGTCTGGGCACCGCCCTTTTGCTGGTCAGCGTCATCGGCTCCGGCATCATGGGCGAAGGGCTGGCCGGCGGAAACGTGGCCATCGCCCTTCTGGCCAATGCCATTGCAACCGGTTGCATGCTCTATTGCATCATCACGGTGCTGGGACCGGTTTCAGGCGCGCATTTCAACCCGGCCGTCACGCTGGCCTTTCTGCTGCGCGGCGAGATCAGCGCTGCGATGGCGCTGTCGTATACCGTCAGTCAGACAGCGGGCGGTCTTCTGGGAGTTTGGGCGACACATGCCATGTTCGACCTGCCCATCCTGCAGCTGAGCGAAACGATGCACCGGACAGGCCCCGCGCAATGGTGGTCCGAAGCCGTCGCCACTTTTGGCCTGCTCTTCGTGATCTTCGGCGGGCTCAAGGCGCGCGCAGAGGCGGTCCCGACCCTCGTGGCGCTCTATATCACGGGCGCCTACTGGTTCACCGCGTCCACCAGCTTTGCCAACCCGGCGGTCACGCTGGCCCGCGGATTTTCCGATACGTTCGCCGGGATCTACCCCGGCCACATCGCCGCCTTTGTGATGATTCAGCTGGCAACGGCGCTGATCGCAACGCCGCTGATCCGCAGGTTGTTACAATAATCAGTTGCCCCCGGAGCAATTTGTTATAGGTTCCCGCGCAGGGGTGATCTGCCTGATGCTGCCGGGCGGATCCTGACATGGGACAACATGGGGGACACGGCATGAGCTGGAGTGATCTCACGCGCGACTGGGCGCAAAGCTATTCCGCATTGCGCCAGGAGTTTCCGCATCTCGAACCAAGCGCGATGCCCTTCCTCAAGGCGGATCAGGATCGGTTCGAAAGCTATCTGGCCGCAACGCACGACATGTCGCTGAAAGAAGCACGCGCCGCGTTTGACGCATTCATCGAGCGCAACTTGGCCGAACTGCAAACCGCCTGACACGGCGCCCGCGTGTCAGACCAGCGACGTCACCCACAGGATCGTCGCGTCCTCATCACTCACTGAAATCACGTTGTGGCCCATCGTGCCGTCGTAATAGGCGCTGTCGCCCCGGCGCATCTCGACCGGTTCGTAGAACTCCGTGTACAGGCAGATCACACCGGTCAGCACATAAAGAAACTCTTCGCCGTCATGCCGCACCCAGCCGTCGAACTCTTCCATCGACCGGGCCCGCACGCGCGCGCGATAGGGCAGCATCGTCTTTTTGGTCAGCGTTTCGGCCAGCAGCTCATGCTCGTAAGTGGCGGTCGCCTGCGCATTGCCATCGCCGGATTTGGTGACAGCCATGCGCCCGTTCACCTGACCCTTTTCCGGCGGTGTGAAGAGCTGCGGCACTGAAATCTCAAGGCCAACCGCCAGCTTTTTCAGCGCCTCATAGGTGGGCGACATCTGGCCGTTCTCGATCTTTGACAGGGTCGAACGCGCCAGTCCCGCCTGCCCCGCCGCCTGTTCCAGTGTCCAGTCGCGGGCCTTGCGCAACTCGCGCACCCGCGCGCCCAGATCGAGCGGTTCGGACGCTTCCTGATGCCCGCCGGCGCGGGCGATCTGGATCAGTGTCTTGGGATCTTTGCCATGCATGACGTCCTCTATAGGAGGGTGCAGGCGGGCTTGCAACGGCGCGCGCAGGGGGCTAGCGATGACGGATGCTGAGCCTGATTGACAGCGGCCCCTACCCCCCCTGCCCGAGCCCGTTCAACCTGGCCGGACATGTGCTGGCACGTGCCGCGTCCCTTGGATCCAAGACGGCCCTCGCCGTTGTTGGCGATGGTGAGGCGCAAGACATGAGCTACGCCGCACTTCAGGCCGCCGTACTGGGCACAGCCGGTGGGTTTCAGGCCGCAGAGTTTCAACCCGGTGATGTGATCCTGATGCGTCTGGGCAATACGCTCGACTTTCCAATCGCGTATCTTGGCGCACTGGCCGCAGGGCTGGTGCCGGTGCCCACATCGCCGTCGCTGACCGCGCCGGAGGTGGCGCGCATCATGGCTGAACTGACCCCGCGCCTCGTCCTGCACGACCCCGACATCGCCACCGCCACGGGCGCGCCGCATATGGGCATTCACACCTTGCGCACCCTGCGCGACCATGCCCCGGGCAAGCTGCACATGGATGCGCCCGACAGGTTGGGTTACATCGTCTATACCTCGGGCACATCCGGTCAGCCGCGCGCTGTCGGCCACGCACATCGGGCCATCTGGGCACGGCAGATGATGTTCCGGAACTGGTACGGGCTGACCGAAAGCGATGTGGTGCTGCATGCCGGTGCGTTCAACTGGACCTACACGCTGGGCACGGGGCTCATGGACCCCTGGACAGTGGGGGCCACCGCGCTCATTCCTGCCCCGGATACGCACCCCGAAGCGCTTGGCGCGTTGCTGCAGGCCCATGACGCCACGATTTTTGCCGCCGCACCGGGCGTCTACCGCCAGATGCTGGACCGCAGCACCCTGCCCGCGCTGCCCCATCTGCGCCATGGCCTGAGCGCCGGGGAAAAGATGCCGTCGGTTCTGCACAGCCGTTGGGCGGAGGCGACCGGCACACCTGTGTTCGAAGCCTACGGCATGTCGGAATGTTCGACCTTCGTGTCGTCTTCGCCCGAGGCGCCGTGCGCCGACACCGCCCTCGGGCGTCCGCAACCCGGGCGCAGGGTGGCCATTGTCGGACCCGATGGCCCCGTACCCCTCGGCACCAGCGGCACGATCGCCGTGCACCGCAGCGACCCCGGCCTGATGCTGGAATATATCGGCGCGCCGGACGAGACCGCCGACAGATTTCAGGGCGACTGGTTTTTGACAGGCGACACCGGCGAGATGAATGCGAGCGGCGAGATCACGTATCTGGGCCGCAGCGACGACATGATGAACGCAGGCGGATTTCGCGTCTCGCCCATAGAGGTCGAGATGGTGGTGGCCGCAGCGCCCGGCGTCACTGCCTGTGGCGTCACAGAGGTCGAACTGGCAGCAGGCAAACGCATCATCGTCGCATTTTACACCGGGCGCGAGGCGGCGGATGAAAACGAATTGCACGCCCATGCCGCCGCCCATCTTGCCCGCTACAAGCAACCGCGCGCTTATGTGCACTTGCCCCTTTTGCCGTTTGGACCAAATGGCAAACTTGTCCGTCGCCGCCTGCACCAGTTCTGGCCAAAATCACGAAAGACCACATCATGACAGATTCCATCAAACTCGACATCATGTCCGACCCGATCTGCCCGTGGTGCTATATCGGCAAGGCGCACCTTGATCGCGCGCTCGAGGCGCATCCGAACCACCCCTTTGTCATTGAATGGCACCCGTTTCAGCTGAACCCCGACATGCCCCCCGAAGGCATGGACCGCCGCGCCTATCTCGAGGCCAAGTTCGGCGGCAAGGACGGCGCGGTGCGGGCCTACGCCCCCGTGGTCGAGAACGCGGAGAAAGCCGGGCTTAAGATCGACTTCGAGGGCATGCAGCGGACACCCAACACGCTGGACGCCCATCGGTTGATCCATTGGGCGGGAATCGAAGGCAAGCAGACAGCCGCCGTGTCCGCGCTCTTCAAGGCCTATTTCTTGGAGGCGCGTGACATCGGCGATCATGAAGTGCTGGCCGACATTGCAGACAGCATCGACATGGACGCCAGCGTCGTAATGCGCCTGCTGGGCACGGATGCCGACCGCGAAGACATCGCCGCGCGCGACGCCCATAGCCGGTCGATGGGGGTCAATTCCGTGCCCACATTCATCGTGGCCCAGCAACATGCCGTGCCCGGCGCGCAACCCCCGGAACTGTGGGCGAAAGTGATCGCGGAACTGACTGAAAAGTAACACCTGATCACATTTCACGTTTTGGGCGTATTTTGCCCGCAATTTCAACCGAAGGTCGTTGCCATTCCGAAACCACGTCGTCAATATGACGTGAAACCGCGTCAGCGGACAGATCAATCAGGCAGGCGCGTGGCACAGCCCAAACATCAAACCATAGGCAAAGTCGAATTCATCGCCCTGATGGCGATGATGTTCGCCACCATTGCGTTTTCCATCGACGCGATGTTGCCGGTCCTGCCCGATATCGCGGCGGATGTGGCGCCGGGTGGGACGGCGCAAGCTGCTCTTATCCTTACATTTTTCGTAATGGGCATGGGGTTCGGCACGTTCTTCATGGGCCCGTTGTCGGACGCATGGGGGCGCAGGCCGGTGCTGTATCTGGGGCTGGGCATCTACGCGCTTGGCGCGGTGCTGAGCTGGGTCGCCCCCACGCTGGAACTGATGCTGGCGGCGCGGGTGCTGCAGGGTCTGGGCGCGTCGGGGCCGCGGGTCGTATCGGCGGCGATCATCCGCGACCTTTATTCCGGGCGCAGCATGGCCTCGATCCTGTCGCTCACCATGATGGTGTTTCTGCTGGTCCCCGGCATCGCCCCCCTGATCGGTGCCCAGATTGCCGACGCCTTTGGCTGGCGCGCGATCTTTGCCGCCTTCCTGATCTTCGGTGTCGTGCTGATCCTGTGGTTCGGCCTGCGCATGCGCGAAACGCTGGCCCCGGAGGATCGACGGCCCTTGCGGTGGCCTCTGCTCATGGATTCGGTCCGCCAGATCCTCATGCACCCGACCGTGCGGCTGTCGATCATTGTGCAAACCCTGATGATGGCGATCCTGTTCTCGATCCTCACCATGGTGCAGCCCATATTCGACGTCACCTTTGGACGCGCCGACAGCTTTCCCATCTGGTTTGGAGCCATTGCGGTCGCTTCGGGCGTTTCGAGCCTGCTGAATGCGGCCATTGTCGGCCGGTTCGGGATGCGCAAGCTCGTGACATGGGCGCTGGCGGTTCAGGTGTTGGTCTCCAGCTTTTTTGTCCTGCACCTGCTGTCGGACCTGCCCGGCGTCTTTGTCGTCTATCTGGTCTGGCAATGGGGCGTGATGTTTCAGGCCGGGCTGACCGTTGCAAACCTCAACGCCATCGCCATGGAACCCATGGGCCATATCGCGGGCATGGCCGCGTCTGTGATCGGCGCGGTGTCCACGGTGCTGGGGGCGCTCATCGCCTCGCCTGTGGGCTTGCTCTTTGACGGCACGCCGTTGCCGCTGGTGCTGCTGATCCTGCTCTTTTGCATCATCGCGTCCGTACTGATGCAGATGATGCGCCGGGCCGAGGCCGCGATGGCCTAGGCCTTGGCCTTTTTCTGTGCCACGACCTTTTCCGCCAGATCGCGCGCGATGGCAAAGGCGCCCTTGATCTTGTCGGCGTCATTCTTCCAGTCGCGCCGTACGACAATCTTGTTGTCGCGCACCTTGGCCATGCCGCGCTGATCCTGAATGAACTCCACAAGCCCCTGCGGGGACGCGAACTTGTCATTGTGGAACTGGATCGTTGCGCCCTTGGGACCGCCATCCAGCTTGGCGATGCCCGCCCGTTTGCACATCGCCTTGATCCGCACGACCAGCATCAGCGTGTTGACCTCGCGCGGCAGCTTGCCAAAGCGGTCAATCAGTTCCGCCGCGAACCCTTCAAGTTCAACTTTGCGCGTCAAGCCACTGAGACGACGGTACAATCCCAACCGCACGTCCAGATCAGGCACATAGCTTTCGGGGATCAGCACGGGCACGCCCAGATTGATCTGCGGTGCCCATTGGCCGTCATCGTCCTCGGTCAGTCCCTCCATCTGGCCGGAGCGGATCTTGGCAATCGCCTCCTCCAGCATCGACTGGTACAGCTCAAAGCCCACATCGCGCATCTGGCCCGACTGCTCTTCGCCCAGAAGGTTGCCCGCCCCGCGAATGTCGAGGTCTTGGCTGGCCAGAGTGAAGCCCGCCCCCAACGTGTCGAGCGAGCCCAAGACCCGCAGCCGCTTTTCCGCCGTGTCGGTCAGCTTGGCCCGTGGTTTCGTGGTCAGATACGCATAGGCCCGCGTCTTCGACCGTCCGACCCGGCCCCGGATCTGGTAAAGCTGCGCAAGGCCGAACATATCCGCGCGATGGATCACCATCGTGTTGGCCGTCGGGATATCAAGACCCGACTCCACAATTGTGGTGGCCAGCAACACGTCGAATTTACCGTCGTAGAACGCGTTCATCCGGTCATCGAGCTCTCCGGCGGCCATCTGACCGTGCGCCACCACATAGGTCAGTTCGGGCAATTGTTCCTTGAGGAATTCCTCGATCTCCGGCAGGTCGCTGATGCGCGGCACCACGTAAAACGATTGCCCACCGCGATAATGTTCGCGCAGCAACGCTTCGCGAATGGTCACCGCGTCGAATTCGGACACGTAGGTTCGAATGGCGAGCCGGTCGACAGGCGGCGTGCCTATGATCGACAGGTCGCGCACGCCCGTCAGTGACAGTTGCAGCGTGCGCGGAATGGGCGTCGCTGTCAGCGTCAGCACATGCACATCCGACCGCAACTGCTTGAGGCGTTCCTTGTGCGCGACGCCGAATTTCTGTTCTTCGTCAATGACAAGCAGGCCGAGGTTCTGAAACCGCACACCCTTGGCCAGCAGCGCGTGCGTGCCGACAACGATGTCCGCCGTGCCGCGTTTCATCGCCTCGCGCGCATCACTGGCCTCTTTCGCGGAGACGAACCGGCTCAGCTGGCGCACCTCGATGGGGAACCCCCGGAACCGCTCGGAAAAGCTCTTGTAGTGCTGGCGGGCAAGCAGGGTCGTCGGCGCGATCACCGCCACCTGTACGCCCGACATGGCCGCGACAAAGGCCGCGCGCATCGCCACCTCGGTCTTGCCAAAACCCACATCGCCACAGATCAGCCGATCCATGGGCTGACCGCTTGTCATGTCCTCCATCACGGATGCGATGGCGGCCAGCTGGTCGTCGGTTTCCTGATAGGGAAAGCGCGCCGAAAACGCATCCCACGAACCGGGCGGCGGCTCGAGAATCGGCGCCTTGCGCAGGGCGCGTTCGGCCGCGATGCGAATGAGCCTGTCCGCCATCTCCCGAATGCGCTCTTTCAACCGCGCCTTCTTGGCCTGCCACGCGCCGCCGCCCAGACGGTGCAGCAGACCTTCCTCATGGCCATAGCGGCTGAGCAATTCGATATTTTCGACCGGAAGATACAGCTTTGATTTTTCGGCATATTCCAGCAGCAGGCATTCATGCGCGGCACCCGCCGCCGTCACCACTTCCATGCCCTGATAACGGCCAATGCCATGATCCACATGCACGACCAGATCGCCGGGGCTGAGCGACTGCGTTTCGGTCAGGAAGTTCTCGGCGCGGCGTTTCTTCTTGGGCGCGCGGATCAGACGGTCGCCCAACACATCCTGCTCGGAGATCACGGTCAGGTCGGGCCCGGTGAAGCCATGCTCCAGCGCCCAGACGGCCAGATGCAGGCCGCGTTTGCCAATGCGCGTGGCGTCGGTGATCGGGATCGCCTCGGCCAGCCCTTCGTCCTCGATGAGGCCCGTCAGGCGTTCCCGTGCCCCCTCGGAATAGCTTGCGATGACCACCGGGCCTTCGCTCAGGCGCGCTTGGACATGGGACGCCAATGCCCCGAAAAGGCTGATGGATTCCTGCTGGCGCTCCGGCGCAAAGTCGCGCCCGATACGCCCGCCGGCATCCGTCACCCCCGGCCCTGTGGCCTGCGGTAGCGGTGTGAACTGCACCACGCGGCGACCCGATACGGCCGCGTTCCATGCCGCATCATCCAGATAGAGCCCGTCAGGGGCGGCAGGTTTGTAGACCGAATCCAGTTTCGACCGGTTTTCCGTCGCCAGACGCCGCGTCTCGTACTGATCCGTCACGGCGTCCCAACGGGCAAGGCGCATGGCCGTGCTCTGGTCATCCAGCGACACCGTCGCATCCGGCAGGTAGTCGAACAGCGTCTCCAGCCTTTCGTGGAACAACGGCAGCCAGTGCTCCGCCCCCTGATGCTTGCGCCCCGCGCTCACCGCCTCGTAAAGCGGATCGTCCGTGCCCGCAGCGCCAAACTCCAACCGGTAATTCTGGCGAAAGCGTGTGATCGCCGCCTCGTCGAGGATCACCTCCGAGACCGGGGCCAGTTCGACCACATCCAGCTTTTCCGTGGTGCGTTGCGTCGCGGCATCAAACCGCCGCGCGCCATCCAGCACATCGCCAAAGAGATCAAGGCGCACCGGCCCCAGATCACCGGGCGGATAGATGTCGATGATCCCGCCGCGCACGGCGTAATCCCCCGGTTCGGTCACCGTCGGGCTCTGCACAAACCCCATGCGCACGAGGAATGCGCGCAGGCCGGCCTCGTCCACACGGTTGCCGACGGTCGCGGTAAAGGCCGCTTCGCGCATGAGGTCCCGTGCGGGCACCCGCTGCGTTGCCGCGTTCAGCGTGGTCAGAAGCACAAACCGCTCCGGCATTCCGTGCACCAGTGCCGCCAGCGTCGCCATGCGTTGCGCAGAAATGTCGGCATTGGGCGACACGCGGTCATAGGGCAGACAGTCCCAACCCGGGAACACCAGCACCGGCATGTCTGGCGCAAAGAACCGCAGCGCCGCCTGCATCGCTGCCAACCGCTTGTCGTCGCGCGCCACGTGCAGCACGGGGCCACGCGCTGCGACCTCATCGAGGATCAGCCTGGCGTCATAGCCTTCGGGCGCGCCGGAAACGGTAATGTGCTGGGTGTCGGTCATGTCGAGACGGCTGTGTGCAAGAGTGCCTCAATTGGCGCAAACCCGGCTCCTGTCAACCGCCGAAGGGGCCAACGGACAGGTTTTGGTACATTCCCCAAAGTGCTGTGACAAAGATCGACACCATCCCGATCGCCTGAACGATCGTGCGGTGGCGCGACAGGTGGCGCCACAGGTCCTCGCCTTGGGCCTCGCGGTCCTGGATCAGCCGTGCGGTCGACAGGTTGAGGGCGCCAACGATGGTCATGGGAAAGCCCAGCAGAAACAGCGCCTGCGCAAACTCGACCCGGTAGACAAAGCCCAGGATCGCAAGCCCGGTGATGACAAAGCACACGAAGCCCAGCAACCAAAGGCCCGAAACGGTGCCGATATAAAGCAGGCGGTTGGTGTTGATCCGCACGAGCGCCTCGAGGTCTTCGGCCGCCTGCCCGCCCTGTCTCCGCGCCCGCGACACAAGATCAAAGGGCACGCCAAGGATCCAGTGGCTGGCGGTCGACCACATCACGGCAAGCGCGATCCAGAACCACAGGTTCGAGAACGAACGCATGTCGATGATTTCAAATACTGTGGCGTGCCAGTCCAAACTCTGTCCTCGGGCGGCCCCCGTTGCAGGGCCTCTCGTTCTGATTGCCGCCCCTCTTAGCGTGCGCGGCGCGCGGTGCCTAGACTTGGCAAGCGCAAAAATCCGTGCCACCCATGCAGTGTCAATTGAACTGGACAGATACCATGCGCCCGACCCAAGCCCCCTATCCGGCAAACCGCCTGCGCCGCACCCGGTCCTCCGAGGCGGTGCGTGGCCTCGTGCGGCAAAACACGCTGAGTGTCGAGGATTTCATCTGGCCGGTCTTCGTGCGCGCCGGTGAGGGGATCGAAGAGCCCGTGCCCTCCATGCCCGGCGTAGCGCGCCGCTCGGTGGACAAGATCGTCGAAGCCGCGCGCGAGGCCGCCGATCTCGGCATCCGCGCCATCTGCCTCTTTCCCTATACCGGCATCGAGGAACGCACCGAAGACTGCGCCGGGGCCTGGGATCCGGACAACCATGCCAACCGCGCCATTCGCGCGATCCGGGCGGCGGTGCCCGATATGGCGATCATGACGGATGTGGCGCTGGATACCTACAACATCAGCGGCCATGACGGCTTTGTCGAGAACGGCGAAATCGTGAATGACCGCACGGTCGAGGCGCTGGTGAAAATGGCCCTCGCACAGGCCGACGCAGGCGCAGACATCATTGGTCCGTCCGACATGATGGACGGGCGGATCGGCGCCATTCGGAACGCGCTCGAGGGGGCCGGGCATCAGAACGTCATGATCCTGAGCTATGCGGCCAAATACGCCTCGGCCTTCTACGGCCCGTTCCGCGACGCCGTGGGCGCCTCCGGGGCGCTGACAGGCGACAAGAAGACCTACCAGATGGACCCCGCCAACTCGGACGAAGCGCTGCGCCTGATCGAGCGCGACCTGCGCGAGGGTGCGGACATGGTCATGGTGAAACCCGGCCTGCCCTATCTGGACATCTGCCGCAGGGTCAAAGACAGCTTTGGCGCCCCCACATTCGCCTATCAGGTGTCGGGCGAGTACAGCATGGTGCAAGCGGCGGCGCAGCAAGGGTGGATCGACCATGACCGTGTCATGATGGAAAGCCTGATGGCCTTCAAACGTGCAGGCTGCGACGGTGTGCTGACCTATTTCGCACCCGCTGCCGCCAGATTGCTGGCCCGCGCGTGACACGCCACGCGGGCAGTTGCCATTGCGGCTTTGTCCGGTTCGAGGTCGTGGCCGAGATCGACCACAAGCGCATCTGCGATTGCAGCATCTGCCACAAGCGTGGCGCCCTGATCTTTCGCGTGCCCAACGACGCGCTTGTGGTGCATCGCCCCCTGTCCGACCTGACGCTCTACCAATGGGGCTCGCACACGGCGATGGACTACTTCTGCCCGCGTTGCGGCATCCTCCCCTTCCGCCGGCCAAGTGCGCCAACGGCGGCCGAACGCGCAGCCGGTATCGCCCCCTTTGACGGCTGGGCCATCAACCTGCGCTGCCTCGATGGCTACGACCCGGAGCCTCTGCCGGTGCGGCATATCAAAGGCAGTGAAATCCGGCACCCGGATTAAGCGCACGTTTGCCAATGACCAACCGTAAGACGTGACAGGGCTGCGCGATCGGCGTATAGTTGCGCACAAGCGCGGACAAACTGCGCAGAACACGAGCAAACACAGGCGGTTTTACGATGAAGACAACGGACATGTCCCGGCGTGGCTTTGCGGCTGGCGCATTGGCGAGTTTGGGGGTCACGGCTGCGTGCGGAAACGGTATCGGCAGCCGGGGTGGCACATTGATCGACGCGCGCGTCGACGCCACGTTGCAAGAGATGTACCGGTCCTACCCGAACACGGTATCACTGGCCCAGAAGGCCAACGGCATGCTGGTCATGCCGCTGGTGACCGAGGCCGGGTTTGGCTTTGGCGGTGCCTACGGGCGCGGCGCATTGCGCGTCAACGACGCAACGGTCGACTACTATTCCCTGGTCAAGGGCACCGGTGGCCTGCAAATCGGCGCACAGCAATTCGCGCATGTGCTCTTTTTCATGACCGAGGATGCGCTGGTGGATTTCCGCCGCTCACCGGGCTGGGTCGCAGGCGCAGACCTCGAATACGTGGTGTCGGATCGCGGCGAAAGCGCTGCGGCAGACACAACAACCGTCCTCACCCCTGTGCTGGCGGCCGTTTTTGCCCAGGCCGGGCTGCGGATCGGTGCCACACTCGAAGGCACGAAGTACACCCGCATCATTCCGTGATCCGGGGTCGGTGGGTGGGCGCCTTTTGTGCCCTGGCACAAAACAGAGCCACCCACCGGCGCGCATCTAGCCCATCGCACGCAGCCGCTTGATCAGGCTGGAGGTGTCCCACCGCCCGCCGCCCAGCTTTTGCACATCCTTGTAGAACTGGTCGACAAGGGCCGTCACCGGCAGGCTCGCCCCGTTCTCATCCGCCGTATCAAGGCAAATCCCCAGATCCTTGCGCATCCAGTCCACGGCAAAGCCGTGGTCAAAACGATCGTCCAGCATCGTCTCGTAGCGGTTGGACATTTGCCAGCTGCCTGCAGCCCCCTGACTGATCACCTCGACAACCGCGCGCCCGTCTAGCCCCGCCTTTTCTGCGAAATGCAGCGCCTCGCTGAGCCCCTGAACAACGCCCGCGATGGCAATCTGGTTGCACATCTTGGTCATCTGCCCTGCTCCGGACGCGCCAATGCGACGGCAGAGCTTGGCGTAGACATTCATGATCGGCTCGGCCCGGGCAAAGGCGCCTTCGTCTCCGCCACACATGATCGACAATTGCGCGTTCTCCGCACCGGCCTGCCCGCCGGAAATCGGCGCATCGACAAAGCTGATCTGCAACGCGTCCGCCGCCGCATAAAGCTCATGTGTCACCTGCGCCGAGACAGTCGTGTGATCGACAAAGACCGCACCAGATCCCATCCCCGCGAAAGCGCCGTCATCCCCAAGGCACACGCCGCGCAAATCATCATCATTGCCGACACAGGCCATGACAAATTCGGCACCCTCAGCCGCTTCACGCGGCGTCGCCGCCGCCGCACCGCCATGGGCCGAAACCCAGTCCTGCGCCTTGGCCGCGGTGCGATTGTAAACCGTCACGTCGTGGCCCGCCTTTTGCAGGTGCCCGGCCATCGGCGCGCCCATCACGCCCAACCCCAGAAACGCCAGTTTCGCCATGTCGCAACTCCCTCGTGCCTTGCGCTTTGCTGCGACCTTACCTAACAGTCAGAGCCCAAGGGTCAACGGCACGGGCAAGGATGGGGGCGGCAACGGCGATGGCAGTGATCTTTCAATGGTTGGTGCGCATTACCGCAGGGTTCATCGTAATTGCCGTCTTGGGCGTGGCGATGGTCTATTACCTCGCGTCCCGGTCCCTGCCCGACTATGACGCCGTGGTCCGCGTGCCGCGCGTGACGGCCCCGGTCGAGATCGTGCGCGACAACGCCAATGTGCCGCATATCTTCGGCGAGACGGACGCGGACGTGTTCCAGGCCCTTGGTTTTGCCCACGCCCAGGACCGGTTGTGGCAGATGATGATGATGCGCCGCACCGCGCAAGGCCGCTTGTCCGAGCTTTTCGGCACCACCACCGTGGACATCGACAGCATTCTGCGACGGCTCGACATCTACCGCCTCGCCGTTCAGTCGGTCGAGGCGCAGGATGCCCGCACGCTTGCCGCACTCGAAGCCTATGCTGCTGGCGTGAACGCGCGCCTCGACCAGATCAACACCGAAGCCCTGGGGCGCGGCGCGCCCGAGATGTTCCTCTTCAGCGCGCCGATGGCCCCGTGGCGGCCCGCCGACAGCCTTGCCATCGTCAAGCTGATGGGCCTGCAGCTCTCCGGTCACATGGAAGCGGAGGTGCTGCGCGCGCGCCTCTCTCTCGCCCTCGACAACCCCGCGCGGCTGGCCGACCTGCTGCCCGACGTGCCGGGCCCCGGCGTCGCGAGCCTGCCCGAATACGCGTCGCTGATGCCCGGGATCGAGCGCAGCTTCGCCGCCGTGGACACAACACAGCACCCGCTTTCGCCATTCCCGGCCCGCGGGCTTGCCGGGGCCTCGAATGCCTGGGCCGCCGCCGCCTCGCGCTCCGCCTCCGGCGGCACATTACTGGCCAATGACCCGCATCTGGGGCTCACCGCCCCGTCGATCTGGTATCTGGCGCGGCTCGAGCTGCAAAGCGGCGGTGTCATCGGCGCCACGATCCCCGGCATGCCCGTTGTCCTCACCGGCCGGTCCGACGTGCTGGGCTGGGGCCTCACCTCGGCCTATGTGGATGATCAGGACGTCCTGATCGAAGAGGTGAACCCCGACAACCCGCTGCAATACCGCACACCGGACGGCTGGAAAGACTTTGAAAGCCGCGCCTCCATAATAGAGATTGACGGCGCCGAGCCGGTCACACTGACCCTGCGCTGGACCGATAACGGCCCGGTGCTGCCCGGCAGTTTCCGCAACCTTGGCGCGATCACACCGCCGGGGCATGTGGCGGCCCTGAGCTGGACCGTGCTCAGCCCCAATGACACCTCGCTCAGCGCGGCCATGGGTGTGATGACCGCCCAGACCGTCGCCGAAGCCATCACCGCAAGCGAGACCTACATCGCGCCCGCACAAAACATGACGCTGGTGGATCGCGGCACCATCGCCATGAAGACAATCGGCGCCATTCCCATGCGTGACGCGGCGCACCAAAGCCAGGGCCGCCTGCCCAGCCTCGGATGGCGTCGCGAAAACCGCTGGCAGGGGCGCATGGCCTACAGTGCGAACCCGGGTTTTGTGTCGCCCGTGGGCGGCATCCTGGGCAACACCAACAACAAGACCGTCGACCGCCCCTTTCCCAACCATGTCAGCTTTGAGTGGGGCGACACGCAGCGGGTGCAGCGCTGGCAACGGCTGATGCAAGCGCGCGAAGTGCACACGCGCGACAGCTTTATCGAGGCGCAGCTCGACATCGTGTCCTTCACCGCGCGGTCGCTCCTGCCGCTGATCGGGGCCGAACTCTGGTTTACCGGCGAAGCCGCCCCCGAAGGCACCGCAGAGCGGCAAAGGCAGCGTGCCTTGAGCCTGCTTGCCGAATGGAACGGCGCCATGAACGAACACTGGCCCGAGCCACTGATCTACGCCGCTTGGTTGCGCGCGCTGCAGGACCGTCTGGTGCGCGACGAACTGGGCCCCATGGCCAACACCCTGACCCATGTGGAGCCGCTTTTCATCGAACGTGTGTTCCGCAACGTGGATGGGGCTGGCATCTGGTGCGACGTTGTGCAGTCCGCACCGGTCGAGACCTGCCCGGATATGGCGCGCCTCGCGCTGGACGATGCGCTGCTGCAAATTGCCGAGCGTTACGGCACCCAGCTGGAAGGCCTGCGTTGGGGCGACGCGCATCAGGCCACGCAGGACCATCCAGTGCTGGGTGACGTGCCGCTCTTGCGCTTTTTCGTGAACATTCGCCAGTCGACATCCGGCGGCGACAACACGTTGCTGCGCGGCAAGACGCGCGGCACCGGCCCCGAGCCGTTCGAGAACGTGCACGGTGCGGGCTATCGCGGGGTCTATGATTTTGCCGACCCCAACAGTTCGGTCTTTATCATCTCGACGGGTCAGTCGGGCCATTTCCTATCGCGGTATTATGACGACATGGCGCAACTGTGGCGGCGCGGCGAGTATATCCCGATGTCCCTCGATGAGGGCCTCGCGCGGGCGGGGGCTGTTGGCATCACGCGGCTGGAACCGCTCCGGCAGTGACGACGATCCTCTTCAACAAGCCCTATGGCGTGCTGTCCCAGTTCACCGACAAGGGCACCGAAGGGTCAAAACGCCCGACCCTCTCTGCCTATATCGACCTGCCGGGTGTCTACCCCGCCGGACGGCTCGATCGCGACAGCGAAGGGTTGATGGTGCTCACCAGCGACGGCGCCTTGCAGGCGCGCATCGCACATCCAAAGTTCAAGGCGGAGAAGACCTACTGGGTGCAGGTCGAGGGCGAGATTGACGAAAACGCTCTTGCCGCCCTGCGCAAGGGCGTGACCCTCAAGGACGGCCCCACCCGCCCCGCCAAAGCCCGCCCGATGGACCCGCCCGACATCTGGGCCCGCGACCCACCCATCCGCGTCCGCAAATCCATCCCCGACAGCTGGCTGGAGTTGACCATCACCGAAGGCCGCAACCGCCAGGTCCGCCGAATGACGGCCCATGTGGGATTTCCGACGCTGAGGTTGGTTCGGGTCCGGATCGGAGACTGGAGCGTAGACGACCTGAGTTCAGGAGAATGGCGCCCCGTCACGGGCACGAATTAGATCACATTCCAAATGTCCGTTCAGCGGACGAAGCGGTAATTCACGTTGGCATGGGCAATGTCCGCTTCCTAGAGTTAC
>CAZRUV010000037.1:0-27615 GCA_964603315.1 uncultured Rhodobacterales bacterium | reverse complement strand
GGGCTCTAAGCGGACAATCGTGCGGCTTCACAAACCCTCAAACCGCGCTTTCTGGATTGCGGTCCAGCGGACGTCGAACGCGAACCCGTCTTCGCCCTGCCGTTCCTCCTGCACCACATCCTGCTCAAAGAGCCACGCGCGTTTGCGGCCTTCGGCATAGGGCAGGTGCAGGGTTTCTTCGGTCACCGCACCTTGCAGGGTTTCTGCGACCACACCCAGCAATGTGTCCAGCCCCTCGCCACTGATCGCAGACAGGGCCAGCACGCCCTCATCACGATCAGCGCGGGCCCGGACGGCGTCGGCTTCGGATTGCGGCAAAAGGTCGATCTTGTTCCAGACCTCAAAGGCTGCGCGGTCGTCTCCCACGCCCAAATCGCCTAGGATCGCACGCACATCTTCGGCCTGCGCTTCGGTCTCGGGATGCGAGATGTCGCGGACGTGCAGGATCACATCGGCCGCCAGCACTTCCTCCAATGTCGCGCGGAAGGACGCGACGAGTTCCGTCGGCAGGTCGGAGATAAAGCCCACCGTGTCCGACAGGATCACCTCGGGCCCGTCCGGCAGCTCCACCCGCCGCATCGTCGGGTCGAGCGTGGCAAAGAGCATGTCCTTGGCCATCACCTGCGCCCCCGTCAGCCGATTGAAAAGTGTCGATTTGCCCGCGTTGGTATAGCCGACCAGCGCCACAATCGGATACGGCACCTTGGCGCGCGCCTTGCGGTGCAACTCGCGCGTCTTGACCACCTTGTCCAACTGCCGCCGCAAGCGCACGAGTTGCGTGTCAATCGCCCGGCGGTCCGCCTCGATCTGCGTCTCGCCGGGACCGCCAACAAAGCCAAGGCCGCCGCGCTGGCGTTCGAGGTGGGTCCAGGCCCGCACCAGCCGCGTGCGCTGGTAGCTGAGCGCCGCCATCTCAACCTGCAGCACGCCCTCGCGCGTCGCGGCCCGGTCCGAGAAGATCTCGAGGATCAGCCCGGTGCGGTCGAGCAGCTTGACCTTCCACTTGCGTTCGAGATTGCGCTGCTGCACCGGCGTCACCGGCCCGTCGATCAGGACCAGCTCCACATCCGCATCGTGCAGACGTTCCTTCAACTCATCAATCTTGCCGTCGCCGAACAGCAACCCGGCGCGCGGGCGCGGCAGCGGCACGATCTCACTGCCCACCACGTCCAGTTCGGGCAATGCGTGGGCCAGAGATACCGCTTCGGCCAGCGCGAATGAGGCCTCGCGCCGGTCAGGATCGGATTTGATGTCGGGGTGCAGCACCCAGGCACGGGTCAGCTGCGGGGCGGTCTCACTCAAGAGGCGTCTTCGCCCTCATAGAGCGAGATCGGCTGGCTCGGCATGATGGTCGAGATCGCGTGCTTGTAGACAAGCTGGCTCTGTCCATCGCGGCGCAGCAGGACGCAGAAATTGTCAAACCACGTGATAACACCCTGAAGTTTCACACCATTGATCAGAAAAATGGTCACGGGCACCTTGGTCTTGCGCACGTGGTTGAGAAATGCATCTTGCAAATTTTGTCTGTCCGAAGCCATGTCGGTACCCTTTTATTCTTGCTTTTGGTCTGCGGCTCAGACCGTCCCTCCGGCGCGAGTATGTCTTTTGCGATATGAACATTCCACCCCAAAAAACAGTCCGTTACGGACCTATAGCGGTCCGTCGCTCAACGGCGCCACAAATCGGGGGTGAAAAGCGCGATGATGGCCAGCGTTTCGAGCCGCCCGAGCACCATGGCCGCCGCGTAGATTGACTTGGCGGTGACGTTCAATTCGCTCAGCCGAATGGGCGTGTCACCGGCGATTTCGAGGAGAGGCCCGGTCGTGGACAGGCCCGAGATTGTCATGACGAGCGCCGTTTCAAAACTCAGGCCCGTGGCTGACAGGGCAATGGACACCAATGCCAGCGACAGCGCAAAGAGCATGAAGAAGATCCAGGCGATGAACGCCCCGTCTTTCTGCACCCGTCGCCCCAGCCCGCCCGCGCTGGAGACGGAGGACGGATGCACCAGACGCTCCATCTCGCGCAGCCCGTTCTGGTAGAGCGCATAGACCCGCAACAGCTTGACCCCGCCCGCCGTCGTCGCCACCCCGCCCCCGATGACGGCCAGACCGAGCAGCAGCAGTCCCGGCGTCTCCAGCCCCGACCACGCTTGCGCGGCCCCCCAGTTTTGTGAGGCAAACCCGGTGGTGGTCAGAAAGCTCAGCACGGTAAAGGCGCCACCCCAGAGGGCGCGGGCGGCGTCGGCGAAGTCCTCTTCGGCGGAGACATCGAACGCGCCTGCATAGTGGCGCAGGAACAGAAAGGTCGGCACGATCACAACCAGCGCCATGCCGATGCGAAATTCCGGGTCGCGGAAGAGGTTGCCTGTGCCCGCGTTCACAGTGTCCGACGAAAAGGTCAGGCGTGACAGGGCAAAGAGCATGAAGAGCAACATCACGATCTCGCCCGTGAACCCGGACGTGCCACCCTCCAGCCCGCCAACGGGCGAAATACCGGATGTGGCCATGATGGACATGGCATGGCTGACCGACACCAGCGGCCCGTCGCCCGATACGGTCAGCAGCACCCACAGGAGCAGCGTCAAGCCAAGGTAGATGGGCACAAGAACCGCGCTGACCTTACCTATGCGCACGCGCACTTCGGGTGCGGTCATGCCGACATCCGTATCCGCGCGCCGCCCCGGTTCTGCGCGTGCCGTCACCTCGAACCCACCCAGGTTCAGCGGCGCAAGAATGGCCGAGGCCGCGACCCACATGAGCAGGCCCCCCATCCACCCCACCTGCGCCCGCCAGAGATGCAGCGCCGGGTTCAGCCGGTCGGGGTCCTCAAACAGGGTCGCACCGGTGGTCGTGATGGCACTGACCATCTCGATATAGGCGTTCAGAAAGGTGGTCGTGCGCAGCCCTTCGTAGAACGGCACGGCGAGGATCGCAGGCAGAAAGACAAAGGCCGAAAAAAGCGACATGAGCGGGCCCAGCGTGCCGTGGCGCGGGTCGCGCCCGGCATGGGCAAATCCGATCATGCCAAAGACAATCAGCCCCAGAATGCCGCTGTAGAGAAAGGCACGCCCCGTCACCAGTTCACGGATCGCGCCGGCATAGACCGCTGGCACAAACATCGCCGCCGAAAAGATGCCCAGCAACAGAAGAAACAGCGGCAGGCGCAGCACTGTCCTGCCCAGCCCGACCCGCTGCTGACCGCGCACCGACATCAGAAAAAGTCGATGGACACCTGCATCAGGCGCTCCACTTCCGGCACGTCCTTGGTCAGGGCAAAGATGGCGATCACATCGCCTTCGTCGATGCGGGTCTTGCCGATGGGGCGCATGACCTCTTCGCCCTTCCGCACAGCCCCGACCAGCACACCTTCGGGAAAGTCGATTTCGTTGATGCGCTTGCCAGCCATGGGTGAGGTCGACATGACTTCGGCCTCGATCACCTCGGCATCCGCATCGCCAATGGAATAGACCGACCGCACGCGGCCATGGCGGATATGGCGCAGGATTGAACTGACCGTGGTGGCGCGCGGGTTGATGTAGGCGTCAATGCCCAAGGGTTCCATCATCGGCACGAGCGTCGGGTCATTGATAAGCGCAATGGCGTATGGGCACCCTTCGGATTTGGCGCGCACAGCGGCAAGCATGTTGGTCTTGTCGTCGTCCGTCACCGCCAACATGGCGTCGGCCCGCGAGACGCCCGCTTCGGCCAGCAGGCCCACGTCCAGACCGTCGCCGTTCAACACAATCGTGCGTTCCAGCGCTTCGGCCGCCAGTTCGGCGCAGCGGCGGTTCTTTTCGATCACCTTGGCGCGGACCCGTGTCGCGCGCCCTTCGAGCGCGCGGGCCACAGCCAGCCCGACATTGCCGCCACCCACCAGAACGACACGCTCCTGCTTGCGCATGGTCTTGCCAAAGACCTCCATCGTGCGCGGCACGTCGTCCACATGGGCAAAGACATAAGCCGCGTCCCCGGCGAAAAGCTGATCTCCCGCCTCGGGCGCAAAAAGCGTGCCCTCGCGCCGCACACCAACCACCACCACACGCAACGTGGAAAAAAGGTCTGTCAGCTGCCGCAATGGCGTGTTCAGCACCGGGCAGTCTTCGTCCAGCGTGATGCCCAGAAGCTGCGCTTGCCCGTCGATGAACAGTTCGGTGTCAAAGGCCGCGGGCGCGCTGAGGCGCTGCAATGCCGCAGCAGCCACCTCGCGTTCGGGGCTGATCACCACGTCGATCGGCATGTGATCGCGCCGGTAGAGGTCCGAGTAGATGGCCGTCAGATAGGATTGGCTGCGCAATCGCGCGATCTTGCGATTGATGCCAAATACCGAATGCGCCACCTGACAGGTGACCATGTTGACCTCGTCCGAATGGGTGGCTGCAATCACCATATCCGCGTCCCGCGCGCCCGCGCGTTCCAGAATGTCGGGATAGCTCGCAAATCCCGCCACCCCCTGCACATCAAGCGTATCCGTGGCGCGGCGCACCAGATCGGGATCACTGTCGACAACGGTGACGTCGTTGCGTTCTCCGGACAGGTGTCGGGCGATTTGCCAGCCCACCTGCCCTGCGCCGCATATAATGACCTTCATGCCCTGTTCCCGGCGTGGCGCGGGGCGCGATGCCCGCAATGTCAGCGCCCATAGGTGGCAGAGCGCGCCGCCCGGGTCAATGTTTGCACACGTGTGCAAATGGGAATTGCCAAAGCGCGGCAAGTCGGGCACGGTTTGCCCATGCGCCTCTTCGTTGCCTTCGCATTCGCGTCCCTTGCGGCGGCCTGCCTGCCGCTGCGCACCTATTATGCCGAAGGCGTCAGCATCGCGATGCTGGAACGCGACAACACGCAATGCGACGTGGTGGCCCTCAGGGACGCGCCCGTGGCCAATGTCGTGCGGCAAGGCCCGCCACGGTTTATCCGCACGCGGCACTGCAATTCTGCGGGCCAGTGCAGCACGAGCGGCGGGTATTGGATCCCCGGCGACGTCTATACCGTCGACACCAATGCCGACCTGCGTGCCCGTGTCAAAGGTCAGTGCATGGCCGACAGGGGCTACCGACCCGTTGAAATTCCTGCCTGTCCGGCTGGTGTGGCGCGCGCCGCACCCGAGGGGCAGACCATTACACTTCCAACATTGAACGAGACTTCCTGTGTCATCAGAAACCAAGACAGCAGCATCCAAATCGTCAACCGCGGCTGAGGCGGCGGCGCAAATTCACGACGCGAAATCGATTGTGCGGGCGCATCACGCGGCACTTTCGCAAGCGGCAACTGGGGACGTCAAGAACGCATTGGCCCTGCATATGGCGCCCGACGTGCACTGGCGCGGCATGCACCCCTGGCACGAGCAATTCGGCGTCGCCGCCGTCGCAGAGGCATTTTGGGCGCCGCTTTATCAGGCCTTCACGGCCCCACAACGGCGGGTGGATGCATTCTTTGCCGGGGAAAATTCGCTCGACGGCCCGCCGGGTATATGGGTGGCCAGCATGGGGCATGTCATGGGGCTCTTCGATGCGCCCTGGCTGGGCATTCAGCCAACGGGCAAGATCGCCATGCTGCGCTTTGCCGAATTCAGCCGCGTGTCCGAAGGCCGGATCGTCGAGCAGGCGTTCTTTTGTGATCTGTTGCACCTGATGCATCAGGCCGGGCAATACCCGCTGCCCGGGATGACAGCCGCCCAGTTGGTGCAGCCCGGGCCGATGACCCATGACGCCATACAACTGGAACCGCAGGACCCGGCCGAAGGGGCCAAGACGCTGGATTTGATCAACCGGATGATCGGGATGATCTCAGAGGTGAACGCGACCGATAACCCTCCGCCTCCGCGCGCGGAATTGCAGCGCCACTGGCATGACGACATGGTGTGGTGGGGTCCGACCGGCATCGGTTCGACCTACACGATTGACCGCTACATCGAACAACACCAGCAACCGTTCCGGCGCCAGCTTGGGACGCGTATTTTCAACGGCCACCTCACCCGGTTTGGTGAGGGAAACTATGGCGGCTTTTTCGGATGGCCAAACCTGACCATGCACTGCACCGGCCCGTATATGGGTCTTCCGCCCTCCGGCAAACATGCGGATATGCGGGTGGTGGACATCTACCGGCGTGACGGGGACAAGCTGGCCGAAAACTGGGTGTTCATCGACATGCTGCACTTTCTGAACATGCAGGGGCTCGATGTGCTCGCACAACTGGACGTGCGCGCAAGGTAGCGGTTTCCGAAGTCGGAAACCGGCCGGAAATCGAGGCGATTTCCTCGGCCACGCGCGGTTTTCCGCGTCGGAAAACAGCCGGAAAACGTATCGTTTTCCGGTTACTCCGCCGCCTGCGGCGTCTCTTCCACCTGCGCCACGCGCGCCCCGCCCTTTGACGCGGTCACGACGCCCAGTGACTTGAGCTTGCGGTGCAGGGCCGAGCGTTCCATGCCGACAAAATTCGCTGTCCGGCTGATATTGCCGCTGAACCGGTTGATCTGCGTGAGCAGGTACTCGCGCTCAAAGGCCTCGCGCGCCTCGCGCAGCGGCAAGGTTGCCAGCGCGCCGGACAACACCACCCGGCCCTCCTCGGCCTCGGGCTCTGCCGGACCGGGCAATTCACGCGCCTCGATCGGGCCCGTCCCGTCGCCAAGGATCAGCACCCGTTCCACCATGTTCTTCAACTGCCGCACATTTCCGGGCCAGACCATCGTCTGCAACAGTGCCGAAGCGTCTTCGCTCAATTCCCGTTTGGGCAAGCCCTGGGCCGCGTTGAACTCGTCAATGAAATGCGCCGCCAGTTCCGGAATGTCCTCGCGCCGCTCTTCGAGGCTGGGCACCGCAATCGGCACGACGTTCAAGCGGTGATACAGCTCCTCGCGGAAGGTCTGGGCGGCAATTGCCTCGTCCAGATTGCGATTGGTGGACGAGATCACGCGCAGGTCCACGCGCACCTTGTCCGCACCGCCAACACGCAGGAATTGCTGATCCACCAGCACGCGCAGGATCTTGGACTGCGTGCCGATGGGCATGTCCGCCACTTCGTCAAAATAGACAACGCCGCCATGCGCCTGTTCCAGCAGTCCCGGTTCCACGCCCCGTTCGGCTGTTTCGCGTCCGAACAGCACCTCTTCCATCCGCTCCGGTTCGACGCCGGCACAGTTCACCGTCACAAATGGCGCGTCGGACCGGTTCGAATGGGCGTGGATATACCGCGCCGCGACCTCCTTGCCGCTGCCGGCAGGCCCTGTCAGCATCACCCGGCCGTTTGACTTTGTCACCTTGTCCAATTGAGACACCAGCGCCCGGAAACTGGCCGACGCCCCGATCATCTGCGCCGGTGCCGCCTCGGGACGCCGCAGGCTCTGGTTCTCGCGGCGCAGGCGCGAGGTTTCCATGGCGCGCCGGATCACCACCAGAAGCTGATCGATGTTGAACGGCTTTTCGATAAAGTCATAGGCCCCCTGCTTGATCGCGGCCACGGCGATCTCGATATTGCCGTGGCCCGATATGATGACAACCGGCACGTCCGGATTGTCGCGTTTGACCGTCTTGAGGATGTCGATCCCGTCCATCCGGCTGTCCTTGAGCCAGATGTCCAGAATGATCAGTGCCGGAGCTTCGGTGTTGATCGCGCCCATCGCATCATCCGAGTTCCCGGCGAGCCGCGTGGCATAGCCTTCGTCCTCGAGAATATCCGAAATCAGTTCCCGAATATCGCGTTCATCATCCACAATCAGAATATCGCTCATACCGCTTGCTCCTGCTCAACAACTGCCGACACGCCGGGCAGTGTGATCACTGCCATCGCGCCGAAATGGGTTTGGCCCTGGAACGGGGCCGCGTCTTCGAGGGTCAATGTGCCCCCATGCTCTTCAATGATCTTTTTGACGATGGGCAAACCAAGGCCTGTCCCTTCGTCGCGGGTGGTCACGTAAGGCTCAAAGAGCCGCGCCCGGTCTTCGGGCAATCCGATGCCATTGTCCGAAATGGTGATCCGCGCGCCGAGGGCGCCGGTTTCCATACGAACCTCGATCCGCGGCACATGATCGGCCGGGGCCCCTTTTTTCTTCAGGCTTTCAATGGCTTCACCTGCGTTCTTCACCAGGTTGGTGAGCGCCTGCGAAATCATCGTCGCATCGACATTTGCCAGGATGGCCTCGTCGGGCAGATCGTCCACAATCTCCACCTCCGGCTGGCCTGCGCGCTGCAGCACCACCGCATCGCGCACCAGCGTCACGAGGTCCTGACTGCTGCGTTCCGGCTCGGGCATCCGCGCGAACTTGGAAAATTCGTCGACGATCCGGCGCAAGTCGCCGGTCTGCCGGATGATCACACCGGTCATCTGTTCCAGACTGTCACTGTCCTCGCCCAGTTTCGGGGCAAATTTTCGCTTGATGCGCTCCGCGCTCAACTGGATCGGCGTCAGCGGGTTCTTGATCTCATGCGCGATGCGCCGCGCCACATCGCCCCAGGCTGCCATCCGCTGCGCAGAGACCAGATCCGTCACATCGTCAAAGGCAATCACGTATCCCTCGCGCCGGCCATCCGCGTTCCGACGCGTGGCCATGCGCACCAGCAGGTTTTCGAGCCGTCCGTTGCGCGTCACCTTGACCTCGCCTTGCGCCACTTCCTGTGGCCCCGCGCGCAGCAGTGCAAAGAGTGCTGCGAATTCGGGTATGGCCACCGCCAGCGGCACCGCCTCCTGCGCGTCTTCCTGCCAGTCGAGAAGGCGCGCGGCAGAGCGGTTGGCAAAGGTTACCTTGCCGCTCGTATCCACACCGACCACGCCGGACGTCACCGACCCCAGCACGGAATCAAAGAGCCGCCGCCGCCGCTCGATCTGTTCGGTATTGGCCAGCAATGTACGGCGCTGCCCCTTGAGTTGTCGGGTCATCTGATTGAAATAGCGCCCGAGCATGGCGATCTCGTCATCGCCCTCTTCCTCGCGCACCTGCACGTCCAGATCGCCTGCACCCACACGCTGTGCCGCACCGGTCAGACGTCCCACCGGGCCGCTCAGCCGTTCGGCAAACCACAGCCCAAGCGCAATGGCCGCGAGGATCAGGATGACCGCAAAACCCAGATAGAGCAGGCCAAACTGGAACAACACACGGCCACGCTCGCTCTCCAACTGCTGGTATAGCAGCACGGTTTCCTGCGTTTCATCCAGCAGCGACAGGATTTCGCCGTCCACATCGCGACTGACATAGAGAAACCGATCCACATAGGACGCCAGTGGAACCAGCGCCCGGAATTCGTTCTGCGGCCAGTCTTCGAGGATTTGAATGCCGTTTTCGATGGCGGCGGCAAAGTCCGCCTCCGCTGGCTGTTCGTAGTCAAAGAGGTAGGATCGGTCACCCCGCGCCCGGATTTCGCCCGTGCCATCAATGATATAGGCCTCGCGCAGACCACGCTGCACCTGCAACTGGCCTTCGGTCAGCACTTCGCGGTCGGCCACCGCCCGGGTGCCGCGCACCGTGTCGATATAGCGCGCCAGTGCGCGCGTGTCGGCCGCCAGATCTTCGCGCTGTTCTTCCTTGTAGGCCTGCGCCGCCGCAAGTGAATTGCCCACCACCTGACTGACCCGGTCCGAAAACCAGCCCTCAAGGCCGATATTCACGGTCAGGCCCGCAAAGACGGCGACGGTCACGGTCGGGATCAGCGCCAGCAGCGCAAACGCCCCGGTCAGACGCAGGTGCAGACGGCTGCCCGCCGATTTTGCCCGCCGCGCCGCAATCAGCCGCGCCACCTGGCTGAGGACAAGGGCCGCAACTACCAGAATGTAGACAAGGTCGGCCAGCAGGACGAGGCGCAGTGACAGCGCCGACGCGCCCTGATCAAAGGGCCCGAGGATCAGGAATGTGGCAAGCGCCAGCACCGGGCCCAGGAGCACGATGCCAAAGGTCGTGGCGTTGCGCACGCGCCGTTTGCGACGCAAACGCCCGAAGCTCACCCACAGGGAGGTTCGTGTCGTAGATGCCACGTGGCACGCCCTCGATGATGTGGCGCTTGATGCGCCTTACCGCCATATCCAGTGATCACACGCGCGCTGCGGCGCGAATGCCACGGTTTGTGTGGCAGTATTACATCAACTTGCGCCGCCGTGTCACCTCAATATCGAGATCGGTAATTTTCTTGCGCAGCGTATTGCGGTTGATCCCGAGAAGATCCGCGCACTTTGCCTGATTTCCGCCGGTGGCATCCAGCGCGATCTCGATCAGCGGCGCTTCGACCTCGCGCAGGATGCGCTGGTAGAGACCCGGAGGCGGCAGCATGTTGCCGTGCAGGTCGAAATAGCGGCGCAGATGCCGCGCCACGGACGCCCCCAGCTTTTCGGTGTCGCCCCCCGACCGCATCGGCTCAAGCTCGGGCTGGTTGCCCAGCACCTGTTCGACTTCAGCCGCGGATATCTCGGGCGCGCGGCTGGTCAGGCCCAGACGGCGCACCGCGTTTTCCAGCTGGCGCACATTGCCCGGCCAGCTGTAGGTGCGGAAAATCTCGGCCGCCGCCTCGGACAGGACCCGATGCGCCTGCCCGGATTTTTCACCGCGCGCGAGGAAGTGCTCGGTCAGCACCGGGATGTCGTCCACCCGCTCGCGCAGCGCCGGTACGTTCAGGGTTGCCCCCGACAGGCGATAGTAGAGGTCCTTGCGCACCTGTCCCGCCTCCATCGCGTCCGTGAGGTCGGATTGGCTGGTGGCGAGGAACCGCGGCACATATTCGCCCGGCGTGTCCATCATGCGTACAAAGCGGGCCTGAAGCTCCTCGGGGATGTCGCTGATCTCGTCGATCAGCAGCGTGCCGCCCTTGACCCGGCTGAGCACGCGCGCAGGCCCTTCGAGGTCCTGAAGCTCTGCCGCCGTGACGGTGACAAAGGGCAGCGTGCGCCGGTCGGAAAAGTCGTGGATGGCGCGCGCGATCAGCGACTTGCCCGTCCCGCTTTCGCCCCAGATCAGCACGGGCAGGTCGGTGTTCATCACCCGCGCCACAACGCGGTAGAGCGACTGCATGATCGCGGTGCGCCCCACCAGTGGCAACTCATCCGGGCGCTCGTCCTCGACCGTGCGGGCGCGCGCCTGACCGCGCAATTCCAGCGCCTTGGCCGTGCGTTTCATCAGATCCGGCAGGTCAAAGGGCTTGGGCAGGTAATCATACGCCTCGGCCTCGGCGGCCTGAATGGCCGTCATGATCGTGTTCTGCGCGCTGATCACGATGACCGGCAGGCCGGGACGGTCTTCGGAGATCTTGGGCAGCATCTCGAGCCCGTTGCCGTCGGGCATCATCACATCCGAGATCACCACATCGCCTTTGCCCTCCCCGACCCAACGCATGAGCGTTGTCAGCGACGATGTGGCGTGCACCTTGCATCCCGCCCTTGTCAGGGCCTGGGTGAGAACGGTGCGTATCGTGCGGTCGTCATCGGCGACAAGGATGGTGCCGTCCATGGGTTAGTCCTCCGAATGGGATGCGGTGAGAGCAGATTTGGGTGCGCGCGGCAGCGACAGGCGGAATACGGTCCGGCCCGGAACGGATGTGACGGATATCCAGCCGCCGTGATCCGATATGATCTTGCTGACAAGGGCGAGGCCAAGCCCCGTCCCGTTCTCCTTGCCCGACACAAACGGGTCAAAGATGTCGGCGGCGATGCCTTCGGGCAGGCCGGGGCCATCGTCAATGATCTCGATCTGCAGAGGCAGGGACTGGCCCGAACCATCAGCGCGGCGCAAGCGAAAGGAATGCTCGAAATAGCTGTGCAGTCGAATGGTGCCGCCGGGCGTGCCCGCAGCCTCGGACGCGTTCTTGAGCAGGTTCAACACCACCTGCAACAACTGGTCCGGGTCGCCGTAAGCCAGCGGCAGCGATGGGTCGTAATCCTCGATGATGGTCATGCTGGCACCAAAGCCCAGCAGCGCGGACCGGCGCGCCCGATCCAGCACGTCATGGATGTTCACCGGCCGAAAATCGGGCTGCGACAGGTTGCCGAACTGCTCGACCTGTTCCAGCAGCTTCACGATGCGCCGCCCCTCTTCCACGATGAGGTCGGTCAGTTCCAGATCTTCGGGCTTGAGGTTCATGCTCAGCAGTTGTGCGGCGCCCGTGATACCCGCGAGCGGGTTCTTGATCTCGTGCGCCAGCATCTCGGCCATGCCGATGGCCGACTTGGCGGCAGATTTGACCGAATGGTTCTGCGTCATGCGCCCTGCCAATTCGCGGGGCGAGATCATCATCAGCATATGATCGTCGGCCCCCACGAGCGGCGCAATCTGCAAGGCGCATTGCAAGGGCGGGCGCTGGCCGTTGCCCACGTCGACGTCGTTGACGAAGAGCGGCGTGCCGTTCTTGCGCGCCCGTGCGAGGCTATCCTCAAGCGGGGCGTCGACGGCCAGTTGATCCCAAAGCGGCGTGCCGCGCATGGATTTGGCGGATGCGTTGAAGAACCCTTCGGCTGCGGAATTGATGTCGACGATCAGGTCGGCGGGCCCGATCACGATGGTCGGCACCGGCAGCGAGGCCCAGAGATCTCCTGCCGTCGTCATGCCGCCGCCATGCCGGGTTGCGGCTGCAATGCGCGCGGCAGCAGCGCGATTGTGGCCTGCGGTGTCTTGGCGGTCAGAACGGCGCGCCGCATCTCGGCGGACGTGCCCGCGTGGTCCATGTACCAGCCCAGATGTTTGCGCGCGACGCGCAGGCCCAGAGGCGCCCCATAAAGCTGCAGCATGTCGTCATAGTGGCGCAGCACCAGCGCCACAAGATCGGAGCCCGTGGGAATGTCCGGTGCCGGCGTTCCGTATAGCGCATGCGCCACCTCGGCCAGCAACCACGGCTTGCCTTGCGCCCCGCGCCCGATCATCACACCGTCCGCGCCGGACTGCGCAAGCGCCGTCCGGGCAGTGTCGGCGTCCACGATGTCCCCATTGGCGACAACCGGAATGCTCACCGCCTCCTTGACAGCGCGGATGGCCGCCCAGTCGGCACTGCCCTTGTAGAACTGGCACCGCGTGCGGCCATGAATGACGATCTGCCGGATACCGGCCGCTTCGGCGCGCGCGGCAATCTGGGGTGCGTTCAGCATCGCGTCGTCCCAGCCCAACCGCGTCTTCAGCGTCACCGGGATGTCGACGGCACCCACAACCGCCTCGATGAGGCGGAGCGCATGGTCGGGCTCGCGCATCAGGGCAGAGCCCGAATACCCGTTCACGACCTTTTTGGCGGGGCACCCCATGTTGATGTCGATGACCCGCGCGCCCTGCCCCGCAACCATGCGGGCCGCCTCGGCCATGGGCAGTGGCTCGCGCCCGGCCAGCTGTACCGCCGTTCCGGCGGCACCTAGGCCCAGTTCCGCCTTCTCGCGGCTGCCGGGACGCGCATTGAGCATGTCGTGGCTCGCCACCATTTCCGACACGACGAGACCCGCGCCAAACTCGGCCACGATCGTGCGATAGGGCAGATCAGTGATTCCGGCCATCGGGGCCAGCATCACAGGTGCGGCCATGTCGAAGGGAAAGCGGGTCATGCGGGCGTGCTTAATCCTTGTGCTATCCATCCAGCTAAACGAGATAAACAATTTCCTCAATGAAAGCAGGCATGAGCGTCTGTCTGCAAAAGGGAAACTGCACAAAAATTAGGCAGCTTTTGCGGGCATGGACAGGGCAGACCGCAGTGCCTATGCAGGAGGCATGGCAAGCACCGACCCTGACATGCGCAACGCCGCTGCGGTGATCGTGGCCGCAGGGCGCGGGACACGTGCGGGTGGTGACGTGCCGAAACAGTGGCAGCCCCTGGCGGCGCGGCCGGTCATTGAACATACGCTGGATGTGTTTCGGACACATTCAGCGATATCGGAGATCATTCTGGTCACCCATCCCGACGATGGCGCGCGGCTGGCGCAGATCAACACGCAGGGCGCCACCATTGTCACGGGCGGCGCGGACCGGGCGGCCTCGGTACGCGCCGGGCTGGACGCCGTACAGACCTGCGCATCGGTGCTGATCCATGACGTTGCGCGCCCGCTTGTGGCGCCCGCGGTGATCGACGCCGTTCTGGACGCCCTGCGAACCAGCCCGGGTGCAGCACCCGCCCTTGCCGTCACGGATGCGCTCTGGACCGGCGCGGATGGCGTGGTAACCGGCACACGGGACCGCCGCGGGCTCTATCGTGCGCAGACACCGCAAGGCTTCGCGTTGGACGCGATCCGCGCCGCGCACGCGGCCCATACCGGCGGCGCCGCGGACGATGTCGAGGTCGCGCGCGCCTTCGGGCTCGAGGTTGCCATTGTGCCCGGGGATGAAGACAACATAAAGATTACGATGCCCGGCGACATTGCGCGGGCCGAACGGCTGCTGTGGGGGCGGAATGGACATTAGGCTGGGCAACGGGTTCGACGTGCACGCGTTTGGGCCGGGCGATCATGTGATGCTGTGTGGGGTCAAGGTGCCGCACAGCGCGGGGCTTGTCGGCCATTCCGACGCGGATGTGGGGCTGCACACAATCACGGATGCGATCTATGGCGCGGTGGCCCAGGGCGACATCGGCACGCATTTTCCACCTTCGGACCCGGCGTGGAAGGGCGCGGAAAGCCACGTGTTCCTGCGTCATGCGGCCGATTTGGCGGCCGAAATGGGCTTCATCGTCCAAAACATCGACTGCACCCTGATTTGCGAATTTCCCAAGATCGGGCCGCATGCCGCCGGCATGCGCGTGCGGGTCGCGGACATCGTCGGCATCGATGTGGGCCGTGTGTCGATCAAGGCCACAACAAGCGAACGGCTGGGCTTTACCGGGCGGGGCGAAGGCATTGCCTGCATCGCCACCGCGGCCCTGTTGGGGGCATGATCGCGCGCGCCATCGGAACGGTGTGCGGGGTCGGAAACCTGCGCCCGGCACCGGGCACATGGGGCTCCGCCGCCGCCCTGCCGCTGGCCTCGCTGATCCACGTTCTGGGCGGCTTCCCCCTGTTTCTGATCGCCATCCTCTGCGTGTTTGGTGCCGGTTGGTGGGCCACCGTACAGATCACGGCAGGCAGTGACGATCACGACCCGTCCGAAGTGGTCATCGACGAGGTCGCCGGTCAGTGGATTGCGCTTTTGCCGCTCAGCTATGCGGCCAGCACGCGCGGTCTCGATATCCTCGACCTCTGGCCTGGCTGGGTGTCGGCCTTTGTGCTCTTTCGCCTGTTCGACATCTGGAAGCCGTGGCTGGTCGGCAAGGCCGACCGGCGCGGGGACGCGCTCGGGGTCATGCTGGATGATGTGATTGCAGGTGCCTTTGCCGCCATCGGCGTCATGGCCCTCGCGGCGCTCGCCCATGGGGTCATTTTGCGATGACCCTCGCCGCCGAGATCCTCGCGCGCGCCAAGGCACAAGGCGCGATGATCGCAACGGTCGAAAGCTGCACGGGCGGTCTGGTTGCGGCGGCCCTGACGGATATCCCTGGGTCTTCGGCCGTGTTCGAGCGCGGATTTGTCACCTACACGAACGACGCCAAGACAGAGCTTGTCGGCGTGCAGGCCACCACACTGGCGGCACACGGTGCTGTCAGCGAGGAGGTTGCGGCGGAAATGGCGCAAGGCGCGCTGAGCCGTGCGCCGGTGCATTACGCCGTATCCGTGACCGGTATTGCGGGTCCGGGCGGGTCCGAATTCAAACCCGAAGGGCGCGTCTGCTTTGGTATTGCGTCACCGTCTGGTGTCAAAACCGAGACTGTGGAATTTGGCCCACTGGGACGTGAAAAGGTCCGGCAAGCCGCCCGGGATCACGCGTTGCGCATTCTTTACGACGCTTTGCAAGCTGACTAATTTTCCAGCACGCACCGCCTAAAGGCGCATATTTTTTCATCACTTTGTGATTTGCCTATAATTTGTACCACCTTGTGCGCCGTTGCCTCTTTTTTCCGCAACCATGCTCCGCCACAGCGCCCTCCACAACACAAAGAACCCAAACGGGAGGGGACAATGAACGGAGCCGATACCGCCTGGATCATCGTGGCCACAGCGCTCGTGCTGCTGATGACACTGCCGGGCCTTGCGCTTTTCTATGGGGGGCTCGTGCGCGCCCGCAACGTGCTGAGCGTGTTCATGCACTGTTATGCCATCGCATGCCTGATGAGCGTGCTGTGGTTCGTCGCCGGTTACTCGATTGCCTTTGGCGGCGGTGACAGCGGGTATTGGGGCGGCCTCGACAAGCTGCTCCTGAGCGGCGTGACCGCCGACAGCCTCAGCGGCACCCTGCCCGAAGTGCTGTTCTTTGCCTTTCAGATGACCTTTGCCATCATCACGCCCGCGCTGATCGTCGGCGCCTATGTGGAACGCATCGGCTTTGGCTTTGTGCTCATTTTTTCGGCGCTCTGGATGCTCTTTGTCTACGCACCGGTGGTCCATTGGGTCTGGGGCGGCGGCATGCTGGCGGATGGCGGCATCTTTGGCGAAACCGGCGTCAGGGACTTTGCAGGGGGCATTGTCGTGCACGAAACGGCGGCAATCGCCTCTTTGGTGTTGGCAGTCTTCCTCGGGCCACGCAGGAACCAGACGGTTCCGCCGCACAATCCCGGCATGGTCATGACAGGCGCGGCCCTGCTTTGGGTCGGCTGGTTCGGCTTCAATGGCGGCTCGCAGCTGGCAGCCGATGGGGGCGCTGCCATGGCGCTGACCGTCACACATATCTCGGCCGCAACCGCATCCCTGACCTGGGCGCTGTGGGAACGGATCAAGTTCGGCAAGGCATCGCTCGTCGGCATTGTCACCGGCACCATCGCGGGCCTTGCGTCGATCACCCCGGCCTCCGGCTTTGTCGGCCCGGTCGAGGCGCTGATCATCGGCGCGGTCGCGGGTGTGCTCTGTCAGGAAGCCGTGAACCTGATCCGCAACACGCTCAAGATCGACGATACGCTGGATGTGTTTGCCGTCCACGGCGTCGGCGGCATTTTTGGCACGACCATGATTGCCGTCTTTGGTGCGGGCGCATGGGCGGCACAGCTGGGCTCTTTGGTCATTGTGGGCGTATTCACGCTCGTGGTGACGAGTGTTCTGATCCTGATCGTAAAGGCCATCACACCCCTGCGCGTGGATGAAGAGACCGAAACAAACGGTCTCGATCTCGCGGTGCATGGCGAACGCGCCTACGACGTCAGCAGCTGAGCAAAGCCGGTCAGGTCATCGTCCGCGATGGCCTGCCACAGATCATCCGCCCGCGCGCCCACCAGCGCGCGGGTTTTTTGCAGGATCCGGTCAGTGCGAACCGCAAGCGGCTGCTCTGCCGCCAGATCATGGGTGAAGGCCACCCCATCCACGTCCACATGCGCCTGCATCTCGGACAAGGCGTCATCCCCCACAACGCTGACCTGCGCGCGAAACGCAACGAGTTCAGGGTCGCGCGCGCAGGCATCGCTGAAGGCGCGGATGTCTCCGGTGTCATGTCCGTGTGCCGCCATGGCCAACACGTGTGCATATGAGAATTTGGCCTCAAGCCCGGTGCCCGGCGCCGCCTTGTTGCAGACGCTCAACCATCTGGGATGCGTGCGCACCGTTATGCTGGCAGCCTTCGCAAGATCCACGTCGCGCACCGCCTCCAGCGCGGCATGCAATCCATGGCAGCAGGCGTGAAACTTGTGCGCCACCGACCCCATGCGCCATGCAAGCTCAAGAGGTGCGCCAGCCCCATGATGGGTTTCGCCAAAGCCCAAGGGGCCGTCCAGCCCGTCCGCGGCCGAAGTCATGCCGGCCTCGGCCCACAGGGCCGCCTCCACACCCGCACGGGCGGCAAGCCCCGCATTCAGGGGCTTGCCCATTGTGCCGAATTGCGACTTGAGGCCCGATGCCATGGTCGAGACCAATCCAAGCGCGTGGCGGGTCTGGTCCGGGTCCAGTTGCGCCAAACGCGCCGCGGTTATCGTCGCGCCAAACGCACCCGCCGTTGCCGTCTGGTGATAGCCAATCTGGTAGTGCCCCCGCCCCAGCCAAAGCCCTGCCGCGATAGACGCCTCGGCACCGACCAGTGCAGCGTCAATCAGCGCCGACAGCGCCGCGCCGCGCGCCTGTGCCACGGCAAGGGCCGCCGACACCACGACAACGGACGGGTGACCGATATGCCCAAAATGCGTGTCGTCGTAATCCAGCGCATGAGACAGCGTGCCGTTCACCAGCGCGGCTTGCGCAGGGTCGCAGGACACGCCGTCAAATCGCGTGCATGGGCCCTGCCCGCGCAGTGTCGCGGCCCACGGACCAAATGTGCCCTCCGCACGCCCGGCCATCCCACAGGCGGCCCAGTCCAGAACGGACAGGCGCATGACCGCGCGCACGTCCTCGGGCGGCGCCGCTTGCGCATACTGCATGAGCAGTGCGGTGATCCCCTGCTTCAAATCGCCCAAAAGACCAACCCGTCCAACAGCATATCCTAGTCGTAAAGCGCTGCCGCCCGCCGTTCGAACGCGCGGACAATCCGCTGCATCGCCTCGTTGAACACAACACCAATGATGCCTTGCAGGATCGCGTTCTTGAACTCGAAGTCCACAAAAAAGGACACATCGCAGCCGCCTTCGGCCGGGGCAAAAGCCCAGTTCGACTTCATGTAGCGAAACGGGCCATCCAGGTATTCCGTGTCGATCCTGTGGACCCCGGGATAAAGCACCACGCAAGAGCCGAACCGTTCCCGGAACACCTTGAAGCTGATCACCAGATCCGCCTCCATCACCTGATGGTCGTCGCGGGGTGTCACCTTGCGCACCCGTGCCGCCGCGCACCAAGGCAGAAACTCGGGGTAGGACGCCACATCCGCGACCAGATCGTACATCTGTTGTGGCGTATAGGGCAGGAAGCGGGTTTCGGAATGGGTCGGCATTACGCTATGAGGTCATGGGGTTGTGCCGTGCGATGTGTCTTGCATGGCCATTGAAATCAAGGGGATGCCATGGCACAGCGGCCATATGTCATAGACCAGATGATCTCGGCCAAGGCCATCGCGGCCCGGATCGAGGCGTTGGCCCGCGAAATCGAGGCCGAATTTCACGGCACTGACAAGCTGGTGGTGGTTGGGCTTTTGCGCGGATCCTTTGTGTTCATCGCGGATCTTGTGCGTGAACTGGACCTGCCGATCGAGGTCGACTTTCTGGAGGCGTCGTCATATGGCGACAGCACCGAATCCAGCCGAGAAGTACGCATTCTCAAGGACTTGCGCGGCGCAATTGAAGCGCGCGATGTGCTTGTCGTCGAAGACATCGTGGATACCGGGCACACCATGCATCACGTGAACACGCTGCTCAAAGCGCGCAAACCGCGCCGCCTGAAAACCATCGCGTTGCTGGACAAACCCGCCCGGCGCGAATTGTCGTTCAAGGCCGACTGGACCGGGTTCGAGATCCCGGATGAATTTGTCGTGGGGTACGGGATCGACTATGCACAACGCAACCGCAACCTGCCCTATATCGGCAAGGTGCGATTTACCTGACCTGTCGCCGCCCGGGCAGCGCGGCTACCTTGCCGTCGACCAACTGCGCGTCCAGCGCGTATTCCGTCACTTCTCCACCTTGAACGGCAATGAGCGCTGCGATGGCATCCTGCAGATGCGCGATTGCGACGCCGTGCTTACGCGCGTCGAGGTCCTGAATGATCTGGTTCAGGATCGATTGGACCGTTGTGTCGGGATCGACCATGAGCCGCCCTTTCTCGTGCAATACCGTCGCGCCTTGTCGCGCGTTTGACCCGGTGACGTCTCTCTGCCGGATCAGGTGTTCTGCGTGCCAGATCTGTCAGCCGCGTGCGGCTTTGCCCTGACGCGCCGCGCGCAACTGCGCGAAATCATCACCAGCATGGTAAGACGAACGGGTAAGTGGCGTCGCGCTTACCATAAGAAACCCCTTACCGTAGGCCGCCTTTTCGTAAGCCGCAAACTCTTCGGGCGTTACAAAACGATCCACACGGTGGTGTTTCGGGGTGGGTTGCAGGTACTGACCAATCGTCAGAAAGTCGATATCGGCCGCGCGCATGTCATCCATGACCTGCACAACCGATTGCTTGTCTTCGCCAAGGCCCACCATGATGCCCGATTTGGTGAACATCATCGGATCCAGTTCCTTGACCCGCTGCAACAGCCGCAAGCTGTGGAAATAGCGCGCCCCGGGGCGCACCTCGGGATAAAGGCCGGGCACCGTTTCGAGGTTGTGATTGAACACGTCAGGCCGCGCCTCAACCACGATTTCCAGCACGGACGGATCGCACCGGATGAAATCCGGCGTGAGGATCTCGATTGTCGTATCAGGGCTGCGGTGACGGATCGCACGGATGGTCTGGGCAAAGTGGTCGGCGCCGCCATCTTCGATATCATCCCGGTCAACAGAGGTGATGACGACGTGATTGAGCCCCAGCTTTTCAACCGCATGGGCGACGCGCCCGGGTTCGAACACGTCCAGATCTTCGGGCGGCTTGCCGGTGGCGATATTGCAGAAGGTGCAGGCGCGGGTGCACACCTCGCCCATGATCATCATCGTGGCGTGACCCTGGCTCCAGCATTCGCCCACATTGGGGCATCCCGCCTCTTCGCAGACCGTCACGAGGCCATTGTCGCGCATGATCTTGTGCGTGTCCTTGTACCCCTGACTCACCGGCGCCTTGACCCGGATCCAGTCCGGTTTTTTGGGTTGCGGGTTGTCGGGGCGGCGCGCCTTTTCAGGGTGCCTTTGCTCGGGGATTTTCAGATCGCGCATGGATCGGTCCACGGAATGGTTCAGCGTTAAACTATATGTAGCATATCGCACCCTGTGGAAAATACCCTGCGGTGCAAAGCCGCTATGCGCGGATCGTCCTTACATGCCGCAGACATGAAAAATGGCGCTGCGGGGAGGGAACGCAGCGCCATTTCCGTGGACCCGGGTCCGTCAGCCGATCAGGCCGCCGCCGGGTCCGGTCGTCTCATCGTAATGTTGTTTGAGCCGCATCAGCGCGATGCGCAGCACGATTTTGCCCGACCGCGCCGACCAGCCGAGCTTTTTCTCGGTCGCTTCCAACCCTTCGAGGTAGCAGCAACAGCGCAGAACCACGTCTGACAGACCCGGTCCCAGGTCGCTGAGCGCGTCGGCGACGCGCTGGCGCGCGGCGTCGGGCCCGTTGCCCACGCCGCTGTCCGCGGCAAAGCCGCCCCGTGCGCCTCCCGTCAGGAACCTGTCCCAGTTCTGCGCCACGCGTGGCCCCATCTGCGCCAGTTCGAAATCCTCGCGCAGACGTTCTCCGGCGGTGACCTGTTCATCATTCAGGAATGGCGTGCCGTCACGGTCACGCCGACGCGCCAGCGCCGTCAGTGGCGATTCCGACATGTTGTAGCGCACACGCCGGCTTTGGCCGGTGTCAGGGTCGCGCACAGTGCGCTCGCCCCAGCTGCGGTGCTGGTCGGCAAAGGGGGTCGCCTCTTCGGCCATGCCGGCGGCAGCCCCTTGCAACCCGTCCATCATTTCGGTGAGCGCCGCGCGCCCCGTGCCCGTAATCGAGTAACGCGTGATGCGCCCAGTGGTTTCGGCGCTGATCCAGTCCTGCAAGGCCATCGCTTCGGCAACCTGACGGTCGACAACGGCGGTGCGTGTGCTGGCACCAGCTGCGCCATCACGCACCACGACCGCCTTTTCCATGTCGATTGCCACCGCCAGCACAGCGCCCTTTTCACACAGGCGGCGCAGCACGCGCGTTGCCTCCTGTTCAAACAGAGCACTGTCGGGGGCGATGTCCTGGATGGCGGCTGGCATATGGCTCGGGTCCTTTTGCTGCATTTGGGTCGATACCGACGACCGCACCTTCATTCCGGTTCCCAGCTTGCGCAGAACCGCGTCGATCAGCGGATCATCCCGCCGTGTCTCGAAACGCCTGATCTGCCGCAACACGGTCGAGGCATGACACCCCGTTTGCCGGGCCAGTTCGCGGATCGGCAGTCCGGCTTCGGTATGGGCGAGGTAATTGCGCGCCGCGGGAGGCACCCATCCGGGCAACCCCGCCAATGCGGGCTGTGCACCATGTCTGTGCAGCATCATGTCCAATTCCGTCCTTCAGACCTGCCAGTTGTCCCGGCTTTATCCACAGTTTGTCCACACAACCTAAAGATGCATTGGTTACCCATAGGTTAACAATCGTCGGTCCGGGCAGCATTGTTTCTAAAAGATAAACACATCCTAAACGATCGGACGCCACTCCGCAGGGCCACGCAACACCCGCCCAAGTTGTGCAACGGTACTGCAATCGGCCCGCTTCACTCGGGTCTGCCACTGACGAACTGGAGTTCCGAAATGCAAGATGTTCTGTCCATGCTGCAAGGCCTGCACCGCCCCCGCCTGCTGATGCGCGCCGCGCGAATCGGCGCGGAAGACTACCGGCGCGAATCGCACCTGTCGCGGCTGCTGGGATACGGGAACCTGCCCCGTCACACACAGGCCCTGCTGCGCCTGATGGAGATCGAAGCCGAGCTGAACGCGCAACGCGTAGAGGATGATTCGTCCTATAACCTGTTGCGCCACATCGACATTCTGATCGCCATCGTGGGCGAATCGCGCATCATGCAGGCGGCTCAACCGGTTGGGTGACGGCCGTGCTCACATGAAACTGTCCGGCTCCGCCGCCTTGCGCTGCGCCACATATGCGTCCAGCGCCTCGCGGGTCGCGGGATCCATCTGCGGGGCCTTGTAGTCGTTCAACAGCCGCTGCACGCGCGCCTGAGCCAGCGCGATCGTGTCGCGCGCACCCTCATCTTCCCAGGTTTCGAACGGCTTGTAGTCCAGCAGATCGGACTTCCAGAATGCCGCTTTGAAATTCGCCTGCGTATGGGCACAGCCCAGATAGTGCCCGCCCGGCCCCACCTCGCGGATCGCGTCCATGGCCTGGGCATTCGTGTCGACAGATACGCCCGCTGCCAGGTGGTGCAAGGTGCCCAGCTGATCTGCGTCCATCACGAATTTCTCGTAGGAACTCACCAGGCCGCCTTCCAGCCAACCGCAGGAATGCAGCATGAAGTTTACGCCGGACAGCAATCCCACATTCAGCGAATTCGCCGTTTCATAGGCCGCTTGCGCGTCCGGCAGCTTGGAGCCGCAGAACGACCCCGCAGAGCGGAACGGCAAACCCAGACGCCGCGCCAGTTGCCCGGCGCCATAGGTGATATGCGCAGCCTCCGGCGTGCCAAAGGTCGGCGCGCCCGAATTCATGTCGATCGACGTCACAAACGCGCCCATGATCACGGGCGCTCCGGCCCGGCACAGTTGCGAATAAGCGATACCGGCCAGCACTTCGGCCATGACCTGCGTCAGCGTACCGGCCACGGACACGGGCGCCATGGCGCCGCCGACAATGAAGGGCGAGATGATGCAGGCCTGGTTCGCCTGCGCATAGACCTCAAGCGCCCCCATCATGACGTCGTCAAAGGTCATGGGCGAGTTGATGTTGATCAGCGATGTCATGACCGTGTTGTCGGCGACGAAGTCCTTGCCAAACAGGATCTCGGACATTTCCACCGAATCCCGCGCACGGCTGGGTTCGGTCACCGACCCCATATAGGGCTTGTCCGACAGCGTCATATGCGCGTGCAGCATGTCGAGATGGCGTTTGTTCACCGCAACATCTGTCGGTTCGCACACGGTTCCGCCCGAGTGGTGCAGCCATTTGGACATGTAGCCCAGCTTCACGAAGTTGCGGAAATCCTCGATGGTGGCATATCGGCGTCCGCCTTCGGCATCGCGGACAAAGGGCGGGCCATAAACCGGGGCGAGCACCAGATTGCGCCCGCCAATCTCGACCGACCGCTCCGGATTGCGCGCGTGCTGGGTAAAGGTTGACGGCGCCGTCGCACAAAGCTGCCGGGCAAGGCCCTTGGGCAAGCGTACCCTGTCACCGTCAACATCCGCGCCCGCGTCGCGCCAGCGCTGCAAGGCAGCCGGGTTGTCGGGAAAGTTGACACCGATCTCTTCGAGGATCGTCTCCGCATTTGCCTCGATGATCTCCAGCGCCTCGTCGTTCAGCACTTCGAAATTGGGGATGTTGCGCTCAATGAATTTTGCCGTCTCAAAGGACACCGCACTGCGTTCGGCGCGCCGGGCCGCACCGCCGCCACCGCGCCCGCGCCGTCTTGCCGATCCATCCGCCATGACATGATCCCCTTTTCCCGAGTGGTGGGATGCTGATTACCGCATCGCCCCTCGCGGTGTGCGCAGTTAACGCCGTGCCGGGGAGAAAAGCGACATCGCTTGCACCTTCTCTTTGCAAAAACGCGACTGCCGGACGCTTGCCACTGGCGCACCTCGCGCCTATTGCACAAACCATGACCCATCAGACCCATGACCGCCTCCTCATCATCGATTTCGGCAGCCAGGTGACGCAGCTGATCGCGCGCCGCCTGCGCGAGTTGAGCGTCTATTGCGAAATCCACCCCTATCAGGTGGTGACCATGGACTTTGTCCGGGACTTTGCGCCCCGCGCCGTCATCTTTTCGGGTGGTCCTGATTCGGTCACCCGTGAAGGATCGCCCCGGGCACCGGAAGGCATTTTCGAACTCGGCGTGCCCATCCTCGGGATCTGCTACGGCCAGCAGGTCATGATGCAGCAATTGGGCGGTGAGGTGCATGGCGGCAAGATCTCGGGCGGTGGCGGCACCGCCGAGTTCGGGCGCGCCTTCGTTGAGCCTCGGGCCTCCCTGCCCCTGCTCGACGGGTGGTTCGAAAACGGCCCCGAACAGGTCTGGATGAGCCATGGCGATCACGTGGCCCGGCTGGCGCCGGGCTTTGACGTCTACGGCACGTCACCCAACGCGCCTTATGCAATCACCGCAGACACAGAACGCAACTTCTACGCCGTCCAGTTCCACCCGGAGGTACACCACACACCCAAAGGGGCCACGCTCTACGAAAACTTCGTGCGTCTGGCCGGGTTCAAGGGCGACTGGACGATGAACGCCTACCGCGAGGAAGCGGTCGACAAGATCCGCGCGCAGGTCGGCGACGCCAAGGTGATTTGCGCCCTTTCCGGCGGTGTGGACAGTTCCGTCGCTGCGGCGCTGATCCACGAGGCCATCGGGGATCAACTCACCTGTGTCTTTGTCGACCATGGCCTTCTGCGCAAGAACGAGGCGCAGGAAGTCGTTGGCATGTTCCGCGATCACATGAACCTCTCCGTCATCCATGCAGACGAGACGGAGCTGTTTCTGGGCGAGCTTGACGGCCAGTCTGATCCGGAGACCAAGCGCAAGATCATCGGGCGCCTCTTCATCGACGTGTTCCAGAAATACGCCGACCAGATCGAAGGCGCCGCCTTTCTGGCGCAAGGCACGCTCTATCCCGATGTGATCGAAAGCGTGAGCTTTTCGGGCGGCCCGTCCGTGACCATCAAAAGCCACCACAATGTCGGCGGCCTGCCGGAAAAGATGGGCCTCAAACTGGTGGAGCCGTTGCGCGAACTCTTCAAGGACGAGGTCCGCGCCCTGGGTCGTGAACTGGGACTGCCCGAACATTTCATCGGGCGCCATCCCTTTCCGGGACCCGGGCTGGCCATCCGCTGTCCCGGCGAGATCACACGTGCCAAGCTCGACATTCTGCGCGAAGCCGACGCCGTTTATATCGACCAGATACGCAAGCACGGGCTTTATGACGACATCTGGCAGGCATTCTGCGCGATCCTGCCCGTGCGCACGGTTGGCGTGATGGGCGACGGCCGGACCTATGACTACGCCTGTGCATTGCGGGCGGTGACCTCGGTGGACGGCATGACAGCAGACTATTATCCCTTCAGCCACGCGTTTCTGGGCGAGACTGCCACGCGCATCATCAACGAGGTGCCCGGCATCAACCGGGTGACCTATGACATCACCTCCAAACCGCCCGGCACAATCGAATGGGAATGACCCCAGCGCGACGCGTGGCGTTTTCCGATACGGAAAACGGGCCGGAATTTGTGTCAAATTCCGGTTGCGCCCCGGATTGCGTGCGGGCCTGATATGACATCAACGATCACGGCGGCCCTGTGGATGATCGGCACCATCGCGTCCTTTTCCGTGATGGCGGTCGCAGGACGCGAGGTGAGCCACGCGCTCGATACGTTCGAAATCATGACGTACCGAAGCCTCGTGGGCGTGATGATTGTCGTCTCGCTTGCCGTTGCGACCGGCACCATGCGTCAGGTCAGCACCGCACGGCTTGGCACGCACCTCATCCGCAACGTCGCCCATTTCACGGGCCAGAACCTTTGGTTTCTAGCCGTCACCCTGATCCCCCTCGCGCAGGTCTTTGCGCTTGAATTCACCACACCCATCTGGGTCATCCTGCTCAGCCCCTTTGTCCTGGGCGAACGGCTCACCCCGATCCGCGCGATTGCGGCCCTGTTGGGCTTTATCGGCATCCTGATCGTGGCGCGCCCGGACATGACCGGTATCAACACCGGCGTCATCACGGCCGCATCATCCGCCATTTTCTTTGCCGTGACGATCATGCTGACCAAGCGCCTGACCCGGCATGAAGAGATCGTGTCGATCCTGTTCTGGCTGACAACGATGCAGCTTGTCATGGGGCTCGCCACCGCTGGCTACGATGGCGACATCGCCGTGCCGGATCTGCGCACAGGCCCTTGGGTCTTCATCATTGGCTGCGCGGGCCTTCTGGCGCATTTCTGTCTGACCAAAGCCCTGTCGATCGCGCCCGCGACCGTTGTCGTACCGATAGATTTCATCCGCCTGCCCACAATCGCGGTGGTCGGCATGCTGGTCTACGGAGAGGCCATAGACATCTGGGTACTGGTGGGCGCCACGATCATATTCGGCGGAAACTATCTCAACCTATGGTGGGAAACGCGCGGGTAGCCGCCTTTTGTGACGTTCGGGCCACAGTTTTATGACGCTCCGTCACTTGGGCGAAACTGCCCCTGCGTAATTATTGACCAAAGGGCCTTGAAATTGGCCTATTGCATCCCAACGCCGCGTCCACTCCACCTTTTGCGGCCTTGGGAGGAATCAAAATGAAGACTTACGCACTGGCGGCAGTCGCCCTGACCGCTTCAGCCGTTTCTGCACACGCCGTTGGACTTGACCGGTCTGCGCGCCCGACAGGTTTGATCTTTGAAAGCGGTAACATTCTGGAGTTCAGCATCGGCGGCGCAAACCCGAGCATCGACGGCAATGACCTGACCACCGCAAATACCGGCAATATTGGCGACTCGTTCGTCATTTGGGGGGCTGGACTGCGCTATGAACTGAACGACCAATTCTCGTTTGGTGTCATCATTGACGAACCGTATGGCGCTGACGTTCTATATGGCCCGACATCGCCGCTGTTGAACGGCACGCAGGCCATCGTTGACTCCAACGCCGTCACCGCTTTCGGACGCTACAAGTTCAACGACAACTGGTCGGTACACGGCGGCCTTGTCTACCAAAGCGTCAGCGCGAACGTGACGTTGAGCGGCGCGGCATATGGCGGGCTGTCCGGATACAACGCCGCCTTCGCAAACGACTCCGCGGTCGGGTACATGGTTGGTGCAGCCTACGAAATTCCGGAAATCGCGCTGCGCGTCGCCCTGACCTACCATTCGGAAATCGACCATGACCTGAGCACCGTCGAAATGGTGGGCGCCGCGCCTGTCGCAAGCTCCACCACCGAGGTCACGACACCCGAAACAATCGAGTTGGCATTCCAAAGCG
>CAZRUV010000036.1:0-28485 GCA_964603315.1 uncultured Rhodobacterales bacterium | reverse complement strand
AGCACCCGCCCGTTCCCATCCTGACACAGCACAGACGGACTGGATATTTCCGGCATAGGGAAAGAAAAAGGGGCGGATCATGGACCCGCCCCTTTGGCATTTACTTCAGAAGTGATTTGACCTTTTCGGCCACGGCTTCGGGCGTGATGCCAAACTCCTTGAAGAGCACATCGGCCGGTGCGGACGCGCCAAAGTCGTGCATGCCGACAAAGCCGCCTTTTTCGCGTTTGCCACGCTCACCATAGAGCCAGCGATCCCAGCCAAAGCGAATGGCCGCCTCAATCGCGACGCGCACGGGCCCTGCGGGCAGGACCTTGCGCCGGTAGGCCTCGTCCTGTTCCTCGAACAGTTCCCAGCACGGCATCGACACAACACGCGTGCCGATCCCTTCGGCTTGCAACAGGTCGCGGGCGGCCAAGGCAACGGACACTTCGGACCCCGTGGCCATCAGCAGCGCCTGGCGTTTGCCGACAGCATCGGCCAGCACATATGCGCCCTGTGCGGTCAGGTTGCGGGTCTTGTGCTCGGTGCGCACGGTGGGCAGCCCCTGCCGTGTCAGTGACAGCACGGATGGCGTTTCGGTCTGGCTCAGCGCCAGTTCCCACGCTTCTGCCGTCTCGATTGCATCTGCGGGGCGGAAGACCAGCGTGTTTGGCGTGGCGCGGCTGATTGCCAGATGTTCGACCGGCTGGTGGGTGGGCCCATCCTCGCCCAGACCGATGCTGTCATGTGTCATGACAAAGGTCGTGGGGATTTTCATCAGCGCGGCAAGGCGCATCGCCGGGCGCGCGTAGTCGGTAAAGCACATGAATGTCCCGCCATAGGGGCGAATGCCGCCATGCAGTGCCATACCGTTCATGGCCGCCGCCATCCCGTGTTCGCGAATGCCCCAGTAGACATAGCGCCCGCCACGGTTGTCGACGTCGAAGACGCCCAGATCACCGGTCTTGGTGTTGTTCGAACCGGTCAGGTCTGCCGACCCGCCCACGGTTTCCGGCAGCACCGGGTTCAGGACCTCGAGCGCCTTTTCGGACGCCGCCCGGGTGGCGAGCTTGGGCGCGGTGTCGGTCATCTGCTTCTTGAAGGCACGCACGGTCGAAGCAAGTCTCTTGGGCACTTCGCGGGCGAAAATGCGGGTGAGTTCGCGCTGTTTGGTACCGGACAGCGTTGCCACCCGTGCCTCCCATTCCGCGCGGGTGGCCGCACCGCGGGATCCGATGGCCTCCCACTGGCCCTTGATGTCCGCCGGGACTTCGAAGGGGCCGTATTTCCAGCCATAGGCTTCCTTGGCCGCTTGCAGCTGGGTGGCATCCGTCAGGGCGCCGTGGCCCTTGGATGTATCCTGCGCGGCGTGGCCGAGGGCAATATGCGTCTTGCAGGCAATCATCGTGGGCTTGCTCTGCTTTTTCGCCTTGGTCACGGCGGCATCGATGGCTTCGGGGTCGTGCCCGTCGATTTCGATCACAGCCCAGCCCGCCGCCTTGAAGCGCGCAGGTTGGTCCGTTGCATCCGACAGGGTCACAGGCCCGTCGATGGTAATGTTGTTGTTGTCCCAGAACACGATCAGCTTGCCCAGTTGATGCCGCCCGGCAAGGGTGATCGCCTCCTGGCTCACACCCTCCATCAGGCACCCGTCACCGGCGATACAATAGGTATAGTGATCCATCACTTTCTTGCCGAAGCGCGCGCGCAGGATCTCTTCGGCCATGGCAAAGCCGACCGCGTTGGAGATGCCCTGACCCAGGGGGCCGGTTGTCGTCTCGATCCCGCCGGCATGGCCGTATTCCGGGTGACCCGCCGTGATCGCGCCCCACTGGCGGAAATTCCTGATCTGGTCGAGCGTCATGTCCGCATAGCCCGTCAGATGCAGCAGCGAGTAGAGCAACATCGAACCATGCCCGGCAGACAGAATGAACCGGTCGCGGTCCGGCCAGTCGGGGGCAGAGGCGTCAAATTTCAGGTGCTTTTCGAACAGAACCGTCGCGACGTCGGCCATGCCCATCGGCATGCCGGAATGCCCGGAATTGGCCGCGGCAACGGCGTCCAGCGTGAGCGCGCGAATGGCAGCGGCCCTGGCCCAATGATCGGGATGGGCGGTGCGCAGAGGGGTGAGATCCAAGGCGAAGCATCCTTTGACAAAAGCGTGACAATCGCGCGCTCAATATCAGTCGAGGCCCAAAGATCAAGGCGAGGTACGGCGCAACGCTGCAATCGGCATGTGGGGAATGCAAGCAGCACTTCAATGCCGTCGCTTAAGGGGTTGATCGCAAAGGGGGCGCAATTTCCCCGGCGATTGGATAGAATTTCATCAGGAGTATCGCGCACCGATTCGGCGCGCGGTGGTGAACGGGACAGCAAGACGCGGGCAAAGCCGAACGGCCGGCCCGAAAACCAAAGGGACAGGCACATATCATGAGTGATATCGACGCGTTGCAAGGGCGCCTCGCCGCAGCGATGGACCGCATCGCCTACGCGGCCGGCAGGTTGGAAAGCGCAGGCGCCGAGGACACCGAAGCCCTCAAGGCAGCGCTGGAAGACGAAAAGCTGGCCAATGCACAATTGACCGAGCGGGTGCGCAAATTGTCCGAAACACAGGACAGCGTGCTGGCTGAAGCCAGGGCCGCGACCCAGGCTGCGGAGGCGCGCACCGCCGCGCTGGACCTCGAATTGCAGCGCATGCGTCAGGCCGCAGACCAGTTGCGCAGCTCAAACGAGGCGCTGCGCGCGGCGAACGAGGCGGGCGTGGGTGAGCCGCACCTGATCAACAAGGCGATGCTGGCCGAGCTTGAGGCGCTGCGCGCCGCGCGGGCCGCAGACATCGCCGAGGCATCGAGCATCATCGGCGCTTTGACCCCCCTTCTCAATCCAGCGCAGCCGGAGGACGAAACCCATGCCTGAGGTGACCATCACGATCGGCGGCCGGCAATTTGCCGTGGCCTGTCAGGACGGCGAAGAGCATTACCTGCACACGGCAGCCAAGATGCTGGATGACGAGGCGCAGATGCTGGCCGGTCAGGTTGGCCGGTTGCCCGAGGCGCGGATGCTGCTGATGGCGGGCCTGATGCTGGCGGACAAGACCGCCAGCGTCGAGGACCGCGTCGCGACCGTTGAGGCGAAGCTCGCCGAACGCGATGCCGAATTGGAAGGGCTGCGGAATATGGGCGCGCCGGAACCCGAACGGATCGAGGTGCCCGTGGTGCCGACCAGCGTGACCGAAACGCTCGCCGAGCTTGCCGCACGCGCCGAAGCGGTGGCGGCCGAAATCGAGGAAAAGGCGGACTGAGGTGGCGGAAAGCGACACGCTTTCCGGCCGTTTTCCGAACCGGAAAACGGTACGTGCCGTACCAACGATGGACTAGCGTCCAAGGCTGGTTGCGGCACGCCAGACCGGGGTTATGACGCGTTCGCCCACCGGGATCAGGATCATACCCAACCCCAGACCGAGGACGCCGTCGATGCCTGCCTTGGTCAACCACGCAGCAAAGCCAGAATTCAGGGCGCCGCCAATGGCCTTCCCGGCGCCGTAGATGAGGTCTTCGGGTCCGTGCCAGCCCATCTCTGCCAGCGCATGCACGATGATCGACCCACCCACCCAGAGCATGGCCGCTGTCCCCGCGACTGTCAGCGTTGTCATGAAATGCGGCATCACCTTCACAATGCCGCGCCCAAGCGCGCGCGTCAGGCCAAGCCGCCCGCGCGCGGCCATCGCAAGGCCCAGATCATCGGCTTTGACGATAATGGCCACGGAACCGTAGACCGCCCCCGTGATCATTACGGCGACCGCTGCCAGTGTCGCCGCCTCGAACCAGAAATTGCTCTCCGGAATGGCGGCCAGGGCAATTGTCATGATCTCGGCGGATAATATGAAATCGGTCTTGATGGCGCCTTGCGCCTTTTCCTCCTCGAGATGCGCGGGGTCTTCGACAACCTCGGCCTTGCCCGGATAGTCGTCGTGCCCGTGTCCCCCCCACCCCATCACGTGGGCCACCTTTTCGGCCCCTTCGAAACACAAATACGCACCGCCCAGCATCAGCAAGGGCGGGATCATCCACGGCGCGAAATTCGACAGGGCAAGTCCGACGGGCAGCAGGATCAGCAGCTTGTTGCGGAAACTCCCTTTGGCGATCCGCCAGATGATCGGCAATTCGCGATCCGCCGAAAACCCGTGCACATATTTTGGCGTGACGGCCGCATCATCGATCACCGCGCCCGCCGCCTTGGCACCCGCCTTGGCCGCCTGTCCGATCACGTCATCGACCGACGCGGCCGCCACCTTGGCGATTCCCGCAACATCGTCCAACAGTGCCAGCAATCCGCTCATGTCGCCCCTCGCATCCCGATCCCGCTACGTTAGCGCATAACATGTCACTGACCAGCCCGAAACCGTTAGCGCCAACGGCATGCAATTGCACACATTTATCGCTAACATACTGTTTTACATCCTTTTTCAACTGGTCGCAGCGTGCAGTTACAGGTACAGAGCGGCCAACAAAACTTGCATCACGCAAAGGATGAGCCATGACAGTCAAGGTCGGCATAAACGGTTTCGGGCGCATCGGGCGCTGCACGCTCAACCACATCGCGACCTCGCTGCGCAACGACATCGAAGTTGTCGCCGTCAACGCCACCGGCCCACTGGAGACGACCGCGCATCTTTTGAAATATGACAGCGTGCATGGCCGCTTTCCGGGCGAGGTGCGGATTTCAAACGACACGATGGATATTGGCCGCGGCCCGATGCGCATGATGTCGAGCTACGATCTGAACGCGCTCGACTGGACAGGCTGCGACGTGGTGCTGGAATGCACCGGCAAGTTCAACGACGGGACCAAGGCCAAGGCGCATCTGGAGCGCGGCGCAAAGAAGGTGCTGCTGTCTGCCCCGGGCAAGAACGTGGACAAGACCATCGTCTTTGGCGTCAACGACGATCAGCTGGCGGCCAATGACCGCATGATCTCGAACGGGTCCTGCACCACCAACTGCCTTGCCCCGCTCGCCAAGGCGCTGGACGACGCCATTGGCATCGAGCGGGGTGTGATGACGACGATCCACAGCTACACCGGTGATCAGCCGACGCTGGACCGTCGCCACGACGATCTTTATCGCGCGCGCGCCGCCGCGATGGCCATGATCCCCACCTCGACAGGGGCGGCCAAGGCCTTGGGCGAAGTGCTGCCGAACCTCGCGGGCAAGCTGGACGGCACCGCCATGCGGGTGCCGACACCGAATGTCAGCGCGGTCGACCTGACCTTTGAGGCAGCACGTGACGTGACCGTCGACGAGGTCAATGCCGCCATGGCCGAGGCCGCGCGGGGGCCGATGGGGCGCGTGCTGGCCTACGACGACGAACAGAAGGTGTCGGTGGACTTCAACCACACCGAACACTCGTCCATCTTTGCGCCGGACCAGACCAAGGTGGTCGGCGACCGACTGGTCCGCGTGCTGGCCTGGTACGACAATGAGTGGGCGTTTTCGGTGCGCATGGCGGATGTGGCCGTTGCCATGGGGCAATTGCGTTAACCGCATCCGCCTTGCCAGATCGCCGGATGCCTGTCACAAGGACGCGGCAATTTTTCGCGGCGGCCCCATGACCAATACATTGTCAATCGTTCTTGGCGTCCTGCTCGTCGGGGCCATCGCCTTTGATATTGTGGCCAACGGTGGCGATACGCTGTTGTTTCTGGCCAAGAAACTTGCCGATCTGATCGAATGGCTGGCCTTCTGGCGTTAGGTCGCCCGTCCTCACATCTGAACACCTGTGGTTGACAAATTGGGTCGCATGCCTTTGTTAGCGGTAACGGAGCGGTGCCCCGGCACCGCCCGACAATCCTTTGCCACACATGGGGGATACCATGGCCATCAAAGTCGCAATCAATGGGTTTGGCCGCATCGGCCGCAACGTGCTGCGTGCCATCGTCGAAAGCGGGCGCACGGATATCGAGGTGATCGCCATCAACGATCTCGGGCCTGTTGAGACAAATGCGCACCTGCTCCAATATGACAGCGTGCACGGCCGCTTTCCGGTCGCCGTCAAGACCGGCGCGGACAGCATTGATGTGGGCTTTGGTGCGATCAAGGTGACAGCAGAGCGGAATCCGGCGGACCTGCCGTGGGCGGATGTCGATGTGGTGATGGAATGCACCGGCATCTTCACCTCCAAGGAAGCCTGCCAGGCGCATCTGGAAAACGGCTCCTCGCGCGTGCTGATCTCGGCCCCGGGCAAGAACGCGGACAAGACCATCGTTTATGGTGTAAACCACGACACGTTGTCCGGTGACGACCTCGTTGTGTCGAACGCGTCGTGCACGACGAACTGCCTGACGCCTGTGGCGAAGGTGCTGCACGACCAGTTCGGCATCAATCGCGGCTTCATGACGACGATCCACAGCTATACCGGTGACCAGCCGACGCTGGATACGATGCACAAGGATCTTTACCGCGCCCGCGCAGCGGCGATGAACATGATCCCCACATCGACAGGTGCTGCCAAGGCGGTGGGTCTGGTGATGCCGGAACTGGACGGCAAGCTGGATGGTGTGGCAATCCGTGTGCCCACACCGAATGTCTCCTGCATTGACCTGACCGTCGAAACCGCGCGTGACGTCACGGCGGACGAAGTGAACGCGGCCATGACCGCCGCCGCGGGTTCGGGTCCGCTGGCCGGTGTGCTGGGCGTCACGGACGCCAAACTGGTCAGCATGGATTTCAACCACGATCCGCATTCGTCCATTTTCGCGACCGATCAGACAAAGGTCATGGACGGCAACATGCTGCGCATTCTCAGCTGGTATGACAATGAATGGGGCTTCTCCAACCGGATGGGTGACACAGCGGTCGAGATGGGCAAATACCTCTGACACAGCCCCGAAACACAATGGAAAGGCGCCCCTTGCGGGCGCTTTTTTTGTGTGGCGCAGGTCCAATGCGCCAGGGGAAAGCGCCATGCACAAGCGCCGGACGCTCGAGGCCGAGGATCACACCGCTCAGGCGCTGCCTTGCGGGTCGGGCAATCCCGCCGGGTCATAGCCGCGTCTCAGCGCATAGTAACCAGCCGCACTTTCTGCGCGCCGCACGGCATTGTAGTAGAGGTTGAAGCGCATCGCGGCCCTGAGGTGGTCATCGGCGACAAAGTCGTCGACATAGCTGGCCATCGTATCCGCCACATGAATCTGGTCCTGCGGATCAAAGGCCCAGCCGTCGGTCAGGCTCCCCGTCCAGTAGCGTTTTCGTATTGTCGCGTCTGGCTCGAAGCCGAACGACCCCAGAAGCGACAAACCGAAAAGCCACGCGCGTTCCGAATGATGGATCATCGCCGTGGGCCGGATCAGCAAGGGACGACCGTTGACCACATCGCGGCGCATCACGGCCTTGAAGGCTCCGTTGAAATGACCGCGCCAGAAAAACTCGGCGGAAAAGCGCGTCGGATCGGTGACCGGCTCGGGCGTCAGCGTCGGCTCGTCCCGCTCTGGCAGGCGTGTCCCGTCGTCGCGTTCCGCCAGAACGCGACCGTGGCTGAGAATGCGCGCGGGATCCGCGCGCAGGTTCTGCGCGAGCAGCGCCGTTCCGACGGCGGGAAAGGTGTCGTCATGCGGCATGATCCGCAGAAACGGTGTTTCGCAGGCCTCTATCAGGCGATTGCAATTGCTCACCCAATTTCCACCGTCAGTCGAGTGGATCACCGTGACCGCCCGCCCGGCATAGCGGTCGGCAATACGCGCGGCCGCATCATCGAGCCCGTGTTCATCCGAACAGATGATGTTGCCACCCATCCTCAGGTGATCGTCGATATTTTCGAACACGCGCGGAAGCTGGGGCACCGAACGATAGAGCGGCACAAGGCAGGTGACATCTTCGAGGCTCATGCCAGCACCGTGTCCAGATGGCGGGCCGCCGCCTCGCCGAACATGGGTGCGGTGCAGAACTTGCCGGTTGAAACCGACACCCAGGTGCCCTCGCCCTCAACCCCGATCTGATGTCGGCTGTGCAGGCCGCTGCGGCGATCGTCAATGTCCTGCGCGCCCACCGCCATGATGAACCCGCCCCCGACGCTTGTGTTGGCCTTGTGCTCCAGCAGGGTCTGCACGTCCGGGATCAGGCGCGACAGGTTGGTGATTGTCCCAGTGCGGATCGCTTCGGCATCTGTCGTGGCCGCAAGGTCGCGCACGGTGTCCGGCGCGGCACTTGTGCTCATCGACAATCGGCACACCGGATACCACGAGACATAAATCCGCGATCGTCCATAGAGCACGAAATCGCCATAGGATCCGACAAGCCCCGTGGTGCTTGGAATGGTGACTGACCCTGCGGGCACGTCGATCATCACTGTGGCTTTCCAGCGTTGCGACCACGTGCCCTCGGCCACGTGACCAACCTGCGCGTCGAGGCGTAGACGGTCTTCCCAGGTGGCGTTGATCACCGCATCCGCGGTCAGTGTGTGCGGTCCCGCGTCGGTGGTGAGCGAGAGGCTATGCCGCCCGCCTGCCTGCGGCGTGACCTCCACCACCCTGTGGCCACCCCAGAAGGTGATCAGCGGATGCGCGTAAACCGCAGCGGCGACGATGTCCGACACCTGCCCGGGATCAACTGCGATTTCGGGCGTGCTGAACGCGGCCTGCACCCCTGCCCCGTAATGCGCGTCGATGACATTCCGGCCAAGGCGCGCTGTTCGCTGTAACGCGGGGCGCCCCGTTTCGGCGCAGTGGGCCGCAACAGTATCGTCCACAGCCTCAAAATAGGCGTGTATCTGTTCGACGCTGCGCGCGGAATCCGACGGAACGATATAGGTGAACGCATCCGACCGGACGAAGCGACTTGCCGGAAACCCCGTCAGCCGCGCCAGCAGATCGACAAAACCCAACGATCCGCGGGACAGGATGCGGTGTGTCTCGCGCCGGTCATCCGCCGCGTAGACATAGCCAAGATGCAGCTTGCCCTCATTGTGGCGACTGGCCCCCATCATGGGGCGTTCGGCCCGGTCAATCAGGGTGACAGGTCGCCCCGCCTGCGCAAGCGCAAGTGCGGCGCTACAGCCGCCGAGACCAGCGCCCAGCACCGCGATTTTCGCTGTTTCACGGCTTGTGCCCTGCACCCAACCTGCCCCGACTGTCCCCACGTCGTGCAGAAGAAACGTGCCAGCCTAGACATTGTCAACGGCTGGGCGGATAGGACGGGTGAAAGGCGCAACTTGCAGCCGTGGAATGCTTAGGTGAACCGCGTGCGGAGCGCGTCGTTCACCAGCGGTGTTACAAATTTGCTGACGTCACCCCCAAGGCGCGCGATTTCCTTGACCAGCTTCGATGCGATTGCCTGATGTTCGGCCTCTGCCATCAGAAAGACGGTTTCGATACTGTTGTCGAGCTGGCGGTTCATGCCGACCATCTGAAATTCGTATTCGAAATCCGCCACCGCACGCAGACCGCGTACAATGATCTGGGCCCCCACATCCCGCGCGCAATCGATCAGCAGGTTTTCAAACGGGTGGGCGATGATTTCGGTCCCGGTCTGATCGCTGAGTTTGGCGCATTCCGCCTCGATCATCTCGACCCGCTCCTCGAGCGAGAACAGCGGACCCTTGTCGCGGTTGATGGCCACCCCGATCACGAGGCGGTCCACCATGGGGCTGGCACGCCGGATGATGTCGATATGCCCCAGCGTGATCGGGTCGAACGTTCCGGGATATAGGCCGATGCGCATGGGCAGCTCCGTCGCTTGGGTCGTGGGCGCACTGCACCACTAACCCCTTGCCATTGCAAGCAGACGTTAGGCTCAGGACCCATTGATGCTGCGCCGTCAGCGCCGATTTCACGATAATTCAGTAGTTCGGGACGTGCAGGGCATAGTGGTTCCATGTCCAAATGGCCCGCGCCGGTGAATTGAAGTGATATTGACGCCCGAAGGGTTTGACGGATGTTCCGCGTGAGATGCGCCTCATCTGATTGAAATAGAACCACTCTTTCTGCTCAGATGGTCCTTTTCACACGCAAAATCTGTCAAACAGACGGTCCAGGATCAATGGGTCCTGTCCCTAGTGACCCATGATCATCCCTTCGAGCGCATCCTTTTCCATGGCCAGTTCGGTCAGGCGTGCCTTGACCACGTCGCCCAGCGTGATCAGACCAACCAGTTCGCCATCCTCGAGCACGGGCATATGGCGAAAACGGCCATCTGTCATCTTCTGCAGGACGGCGTCGGCCTTGTCCTCGCGCCCACAGGTCACCAGCTTGGCGGTCATGAACTTCTCGACCGGTTCGGTCAGTATGGCGCCGCCGCGCGTGGCCAGTTCGCGCACGATATCCCGTTCGGACAGGATCCCGTCCGCCTTGTGCCCGTCCTGCGAAACCACCACTGTCCCGATCCGGCGCTCGGCCAGTGTCTTGGCAGCCGCTGCGATCGTGGTGCCAGGCGGCACGGTGACAACGGCATCGTCGGATTTCGATTTGAGGATCTGGTGCACCAGCATGATCTCGCCCTCCTCGGCGTGGCTTGGGTATCTCAGCGTCAACTTCACGGGGGTGTGATGTCAAGCCTGCATCGCGATGCAAGCAATACAACGCTTGATTGAAAGGCGCGATTTTTGCGGCACCCTCTTCCGTCTGCAATTTGTCGCGCTATTCTGCGCGGCGGATTGATGCGGCCCCATTGCGGCCTCAAGGCAAGGAGTTCCAGATGCAAGAGTTGACCCACTACCTGAACGGCGCACATGTCGCCGGGACTTCGGGGCGTTTTGCCGATGTCATGAACCCTGCCACCGGCGAGGTGCAGGCGCGGGTGCCCCTTGCCTCCACGGCCGAGGTCGACAAGGCGGTGGCGCTTGCAGCGGCGGCGCAACCGGGCTGGGCGGCCACCAACCCGCAACGGCGTGCGCGGGTGCTCATGAAATTCGTCGACCTGCTCAACCGCGACATGGACCAACTGGCCGAAGCGCTGAGCCGCGAACACGGCAAGACGGTACCGGATGCCAAGGGCGACGTGCAGCGCGGGCTTGAGGTTGTGGAATACTGCATCGGCGCGCCACACCTTCTGAAAGGTGAATATACCGACAGCGCCGGGCCCGGCATCGACATGTACTCCATGCGCCAGCCACTGGGCGTGACCGCAGGGATCACACCGTTCAACTTCCCGGCAATGATCCCGATGTGGATGTTTGCGCCTGCCATTGCCTGCGGCAATGCCTTTATCCTCAAGCCGTCGGAACGCGACCCGTCCGTACCCCTGATGCTGAACGCGCTGATCGAAGAGGCCGGCCTGCCTGCAGGCGTTTTGCAGGTGGTGAACGGTGACAAGGAAGCGGTGGATGCGCTGCTGCATCACCCCGTCGTACAATCCATCGGCTTTGTCGGCTCAACCCCGATTGCTGAATACATCTACGGCACCGGCTGCGCGAACGGCAAACGCGTCCAGTGCTTTGGTGGGGCCAAGAACCACATGATCGTCATGCCGGACGCGGACATGGATCAAGCCGCCGACGCGCTCGTTGGCGCGGGCTATGGCGCGGCGGGCGAACGCTGCATGGCAATTTCCGTGGCCGTTCCGGTGGGCGACGAGACCGCAGACCGGCTGATCGAAAAGCTGGTGCCGCGCATCGAAAAGCTCAAGGTCGGCCCCTACACCGCCGGAAATGACGTGGATTACGGACCCGTCGTCACGGCAGCGGCCAAGGCCAATATCGAGCGCCTGGTGCAAACGGGTATCGATCAGGGCGCCGAACTGGTCGTGGACGGGCGCGATTTCAAGCTGCAGGGCTACGAAGACGGCTTTTTCGTCGGCCCGCACCTCTTTGACCGGGCCACGCCGGATATGGACATCTACCGCCAAGAAATCTTTGGCCCCGTCCTGACCACCGTGCGCGCGCAAACCTATGAAGAGGCGATCGGTCTGGCCATGGACCACGAATATGGCAACGGCACCGCGATCTTTACCCGCGACGGCGACACCGCCCGCGATTTTGCCAATCGGATCAACATCGGCATGGTTGGCATCAACGTGCCCATCCCCGTGCCGCTTGCCTATCACACCTTCGGTGGATGGAAAAAATCCGTATTTGGGGACCTAAATCAACACGGTCCTGACGCATTTAAGTTCTATACGCGCACCAAGACTGTGACGGCACGGTGGCCGTCCGGCATCAAGGAAGGCGGAGAATTCTCGATCCCCGTAATGGAGTAAAATGCCCCTCACCTTTCGCATTCTTCCGGAGCGCGGCCTTGTCGTGGTCCGGTATAGAGGGTTCGCCACGATCGACGACACCATGTCGGCGACAGCCCTTTATGTGGCCGACCCGCACTATGCGCCGGGGCAAAAACAGCTGGTCGATATGACCGCCCTGACCGGCTACGAGAAAGACTATGTCCGCTTCATGGAGATGCAGGCGGGCAAGGCGGAGCGGTTCAACAACGCAGGTGTGCAGTCGCTCGTCGTCTACATCGCCCCCAGTCCCGTCAGTCAGGAGGTCGCTGGCCTGTTCCTGCGGTCCTGGGATGACGTGGACGCGGTGGTTCCCATGATCCAGCGCACCGAGGCGCAGGCGCTCGCCCTGCTGGGGCAGCCGGAACGCACATTGGATGAGCTCTTTGCAGCCGCCGAATACGGCCAGGCCTCCCCGGACTGACGACCGCAACAGATCGCAAGGCCCGTTTCAGTCAGGCGCGTCCCAGGGCGGTCGCCGACCAATGTGTTTGATCAGAAAATCCATGAAAACGCGGACCTTCACGGACACGACGTTGCTCTTGGGATAGATCAGCCACAGTGCGGGTTTGGCCGCCACCTCGTAGTCCGGCAAGACGCGCACCAGCGTGCCGTTGGCAAGGTCTTCGTGCACCAGCCAGATCGAATTGACGGATATCCCCGCGCCACCCTGTGTGATGCGCCGTTGGGTCATGCCATCGTTCAGCACAAGGCGATGCGACGCGCGCCTTGGGTCAAATTCATGCCGCGCACCTGCCTGTGACACCAGTTCCTTGGGCTCACTGTTTCGAAATGCGATCAGGCAGTGGGCGGCCAGATCCGCCGGTTGCCCGGGCGTGCCATGCTGTTCGAGATATGCGGGCGATGCGCACAGGATACGCGTGTCATCCGCCAGTTTGCGCGCGGTGAAGCTGCTGTCCGCCAGCACCGCATTGCGCAGGGCCAGGTCATAGCTGCCTTCGATCAGGTCGAACTGGGCATCGGACAAGTGCAGATCAAGGCTCAGATCAGGGTGTGCATCCATGAATTCGGGCAAAATCGGTGCGACATACATCTGCGCGAACGTGCTGGGCGCCGCGAAACGCAAGGTGCCTCGCGCCCGCGCCTGCCCTGCGCCCAAGGCGGCAAGTGCCGCTTCTTCCTGGGCGATCATTTCGCGCGCGTAGGGCAGAAAATCCTGCCCTTCCAAGGATATCGACACCTTGCGCGTCGAGCGATGCAAGAGCTCGGCACCCACGAGGCGTTCCAGCTTGGCAATGCGCGTGCTGGCCACGGCAGGTGCCATGCCAAGCGCCCTGCCCGCGGCGCTGATATTCAACATCTCGCTGGCGAGAACAAAGAGGCGCAGGCTTTTCGTGTCCATATTTTATGTTTTTTCGGAATACTGAAATCAGATCACGCCGGTTTTTACACAAAACGAACATGTTAAATCAACGCTCAGAAGAGCCAAAGGAGCGTTTCATGACCCGGATCGCAGCAGTGAACTACCACGTGCACAAGCCCGAACGTCAGGCATTTGAACTCGACGCAGGCGGGATCGTGGGCAACCTGATCTCGCCCGAACTGGCCCCGACGGAAGTGGCGGTCGCCGATGCCCGCGCAGGCCGTTTTGACACCTCGTTCGAAGACGCCTCGGTGGCCTTTGCCACCTACCCGACGCAAGTGAGCGCCTTTGACGAGGCGCAGACATGGCGCGACACCTATGACGCGGAACTGACCGCCCTCCTTGCCGACAGGATCGACGCCAAGGAGGTCATCATCTTTGATCATACGGTGCGCATTGACGACCCGGATGCCGGGCGCAAACCTGCGCGCAACGTGCACAGCGACTACAGCAAAGACGGTGCCGCGCAGCGCCTCGTTGACCTGCTGGGCGCTGAAAAGGCCGCGGAATGGAGCAAGGGGCACTATGCGTTCATCAGTGTCTGGCGCCCGACTGGCGCACCGATCAATTCCGCACCGCTGGGCTTTGTCCTGCCGCACAGTGTCGCCGATGAGGACTGGATCCTGCTGGACCTGATCTATCCCGACCGCAAGGGACAGATCATGGGGCTGGCGGCGAACCCGGATCACCAATGGATCTACACATCGAAAATGACCCCGGATGAGGTGGCGTATTTCAACATCTTCGACAATCGCGGTCGGGCCTCCATTTGCCACAGCGCCCTCGACATGGTCGAGGATCCAGATGTCACCACCATTCGCAAGAGCATCGAAAGCCGGACGCTCGTCCGCTACTGAACCCGTAAAAATGCATGGCGGTTTCGGGCACCTACGCCCCGAACCGCATGAACAGAAAGCAAGAAACATGACCAAGACAATCCTGATCACGGGCGCAACCGATGGCATCGGTCTGCTGACGGCCAAGGACCTGGCCGCCGAAGGGCACACGGTCCTGCTGCACGGACGCAACGCGAAAAAGCTGGAAGCGGCGCAGGCAGAGATTGGTGGCACCAGCGAAACCTATATCGCGGACCTGATGGACCTCTCGCAGGTGCGGCAGATGGCGGCGCGGATCCGGCAGGCGCATGAACAGCTTGACGTCATCATCAACAATGCCGGTGTATTGAAGCTTGGCAATCCGATGACAGCGGACGGGTATGACGCCCGCTTTGTCGTCAACACCTTTGCGCCTTACGTGCTGACGCGCGAACTCCTGCCGATCGTGCCGCAAGACGGGCGCATTGTGAACCTGTCATCCGCCGCACAAGCGCCCGTCGATCTGGACGCGCTGCACGGGCGCAAGCCCCTCGACGACATGGGCGCCTATGCCCAAAGCAAGCTCGCCATCACCATCTGGTCACGCACCATGGCTGCCGAACTGCCAAACGGCCCTGTGGTTGTCGCGGCCAATCCCGGCTCCCTGCTCGCGTCGAAGATGGTCAAGGAGGGATTTGGCGTCGCGGGCAATGACCTGCAAATCGGCGCCTCCATCCTGCGCGAAGCCGCGTTGGGCGACAGGTTCGCGGACGCCAGCGGGGCGTATTTCGACAATGACAGCCGCCAGTTTGCGCACCCCCACAGTGCCGCGCTCGACACAGACCACGCCGCCCGCGTGCTCGAAGCGATCAATGCCGTTTGCGACACGCTCGGTCAGGACAACTAGCACATGCGTGCCAGCACGCGGTCACACGACAAAAGGAACAGCCCAATGGCACTTCAAGCCCTGAAGCAGGCGCGCGACGTGACGCGCCCCACACGCGAAGCACAGTTGCAACGCGCCCCTTCCGTTCAGCATTTCTGGGACCAGAACACGGCCTTGTTCGAAGCCGCCTGGGCGGAATGGGAAACCGAACATGGCCTGTCATCCGCACTGGACGACACGCTCTATGATCCCGACCTTCGGACCGCCGTGGACGCGGCCTGGGCCGACCCCGGCACCGAAGAGACGGTCAAGGACCTGTGGACCGAAGTGTTTCCCGGCGTCTACAAGACCCAGTTCTTTGACACTGAAAAGCTGCCCGTGCTGCGCGACTACATGGCCGCCGCAGTGGCTTCGGACATTCCCGTTCGTCCGCCTTACGGCATTTCGCTCAACCGCGGCGGCGCAATGCTCGATCCCCGGTCCGAGGGATATCTGGCCGCGCCGAATTTCCAGGCCTTCTACCGGGGCCTGATGGACACCTATATGCGCCCCATCTCGCGCCTGCTTTTCCCTGACATCATCGGGTTCGACACCCAGACATTCGGGTTTTCGATCCAGTGGCAAGCCGATGCGGACACATCCCTGCGCGCCCATACGGATGCGTCGGCCGTGACGCTCAATCTGAACCTGAACCTGCCCGGCGAAGACTTTTCCGGCTCCGGCGTCCGGTTCTTCGATCCCGTCTCGCGACAGATCGAGGACCTGACCTTTGCGCCCGGCACCGCGCTTATCCACCATGGCAGTGTACCGCACGAATCCCTGCCCATCACCCCCGGTGAACGGTCGAATTTTGTGCCGTGGCTCTATGGCGATCACGGGCATGTCCCGCCGCGCGGCGCACGACCCGTGGCCATCGCTCCGCGTGACCGGTGGAGCGTGCCGGATGCGCCAAGCGACGGGTATGCACCGTTCTGACCGACGCGCGTCAGGGCAGACGCAGAGACCCGGCGATACCTGGCCGAAGTACCGCGCGGACGTTGCACATTGATGTCTGCGCGTCTTTTCTGGTGGTCATGCCATTCGCGCAGCACCTTCAGACGGAACGGCTGTCACTCACACCGCCAAGGCGCAGGGATGCGTGGTTTTTCTGCGCTCTTGTCGGCAACCCGCACGTCCGATGCTACCTCGGCGGCCCTGTTGGCTGGCGGCACCGGCTTCCACGGTTCCGCCAATACTTGAATGCGCCACGCGGTATCGGCGTCTGGACCGTGCGGCTCGGCGCACAAAACCGACCAATTGGCCTGATTGAACTGGGCCTCCACAAGGACGGACAGGACCACGAGATCTCGTACCAGTTCGCCCCGGCCTATTGGGGCAAGGGGTACGCCCGTGAGGCCGCGCACAACGTCATTGGCCATGCGTTTGAAGACGCCGGCCTCACCCGCATCATCGCCGAAACACAAAGCGCGAACGCGGCGTCCTGCCGCTTGCTGCAACAACTGGGCATGTCCGAGGTCGTCCGCCTTCACCGGTTCGGCGCAGAGCAGATCATCTTTGCCACGACACCGCCCCAACACAGCGCGGCCAACACAGTCAGCTGATCGCGTCCACACCGCGGCCCATGTTCTGGATGAACCGGCCCACCGGCTTGTAGACGTCCTCGTCCTTCCAGTAGGCGTTGTGCGAAGCCGGATTCCACGATGTCAGAAAGTTGCCTGCGTTCACCGACACATCCCGCAACCCTTTGGAATCGTGCAACGCCTTGTAATGCGGGCCGATATCTTTCAAAGGATAACCCAACACATCGTCCCGATCATAAAGGTTGTACCACCACGTCTTGAAGTGCAGCTTGGCGTCGAGCGCCGTGCCGGGGAAGTTGATCGGGCGCACGTCTGCGGCCGGATACGCAAAGACAAAGACGGGTATGTTGCACCCGAACGTCATCAGCCCGGCAACTGTTTCCGCATTCTGCAACGCCGTGCCAAACCGCCCATGCCCCATCCGTCGCCGATGTGCCTGCTGGTCGTAGATGAAGTTTGACATGATGTGACCGCCCAGTGAATGCGCAACCACCAGCACCGGCGCGTCAGGCCCAATGTCCCCCTCCAGATCCGCCAGCGTCCGGTCGATCCGCTCGTGGATCAACTCATAGGTCTTGTCGCTCTGATCCGAGGTTGGCCGGTAGGCCGCGGCATCCGACAAGTTGCACATGACGAAACGGCGCAAGGTGTCAAAATCGGTGCGCCGCTTGATCGATTTCAGATACGCCTCCTGCCGTGATTGCAGCACGTCCGACCAGAAGACCTCGCGCCAGGCGACCCGGTCCATGTCCTTGCCGATAAAGCCTTTCACGCGACCAAACATGTCCTTGGAGAACGACAACGCGTCCGTGGAGGGCGGTGCGTCACGTCCCTGACTGCCCATGCCGTGAATAACCAGTACGCCGATATCCTTCATCTCAAATTCCTTTTCCCGAAATACGGGCATGGTAACACATTTGCCGCCGCACACGTACCCTTCCCGACGTCGCGCAAAGAGTGGTTGCAAAACACGTCCAAAGAGCGGAATTTAACATGTGTTCAATTCCTGCTGGATGAGGGTGTCATGGATTTCGCACTGACCGAGGAACAGGTGGCCATTTTCGACATGGCATACGCCTTTGGCCAGGACCGGATCGCACCGCACGCGCGCGATTGGGAGGCGGCCGGCACCATTCCCAAAGAGCTTTGGCCCGAGATCGGCGCTTTGGGCTTTGCCTCGCTCTACGTGTCCGAAGAGGCGGGCGGTGCTGGCCTCACGCGGCTGGACGCGACGCTGGTTTTCGAAGCGCTGTCGATGGCCTGCCCGTCCGTGGCCGCCTTCCTTTCGATCCACAACATGTGCGCCAAGATGCTGGACAGCTTCGGGTCGGATGACCTGAAGGCGCGGGTGATGCCCGGTGTGCTCAGCATGGAGACAGTGCTGAGCTATTGCCTGACCGAGCCGGGCTCCGGTTCGGACGCTGCCGCCCTGCGCACCCGCGCGGACCGCACAAACGAAGGCTATGTGCTGAACGGGACCAAGGCGTTCATCTCCGGCGGCGGGTATTCCGACGCCTATGTCTGCATGGTCCGTACAGGCGAGGACGGGCCGCGCGGTGTGTCCACCGTTTATGTCGAGGATGGAACAAACGGGCTCTCCTTCGGCGGGCTGGAGGACAAGATGGGCTGGCGCAGCCAGCCGACGGCCCAGGTGCAATTCGACAATTGCAACATATCCAGTGACAATCTGGTGGGTGAAGAGGGTCAGGGTTTCAAATATGCGATGATGGGCCTTGATGGGGGGCGTTTGAACATCGCCGCCTGTTCGCTTGGCGCGGCTCAGTCGGCGCTGGACGCCACGGTGGCCTACATGGGCGAGCGCAAGGCATTCGGGCAAAGCATCGACCAGTTTCAAGGCCTGCAATTCCGCCTGGCGGATATGGAGATTGAGCTGCAAGCCGCCCGTACGTTCCTGCGACAAGCGGCTTGGAAGCTGGACGCAGGTGCGCCGGACGCCACCAAGTTCTGCGCCATGGCCAAGAAATTTGTGACGGAGGCTGGATCGAAAATTGTCGATCAATGCCTGCAACTGCACGGCGGTTATGGCTATCTCGCCGATTACGGGATCGAAAAGCTGGTGCGCGATCTGCGCGTGCACCAGATCCTCGAAGGCACCAACGAAATCATGCGCGTGATCGTCGCGCGCGACATGTTGAAAAACGCGTGAACCTGGTAAAACGGACATTCACAAGACTCAGACTGGCGGCCGTTCGCAGTATCGGACGTAGGTTCAATCAGTCGCGGTGGCCAGAATGGTACATTCTTTTCCTCCTTTTTTGGATGTGCGCCGCGCTATTTGCCGTTTGGATTCTGATCTATGTCACGCGAGGTTTTTCGTCACCAGACGTCTCCATTTTGCAAAATGCTCTGTTTTGGGGAGCAAGTGTTTTCTGGACGATGAGCTGCGGCGTATTGGTCTGGACGGCTTTTGTAGACATCAAAGCAACAAAGACCATCGAAGACTGGAAACATCACGTTGCCCGTCTAGAGGCTAAACTCAACATGACAAATGAACGAAATGACTGACATCTCCATTCGCATCACGGGCCGCGCGGGTCGGATCACGCTCCAGCGACCAGAAGCCCTCAACGCCATGACCTATGACATGTGCCGCGCCATCGAAGCTGCGCTGGATACATGGCACTCCGACAACAACGTCGCACTTGTGATTTTTGACGCGGAAGGCGACCGCGCCTTTTGTTCCGGCGGCGATATCGCAGAACTCTACGACACCGGCACCAAGGGCGACTATGCCTACGGCCAGAAATTCTGGGCGGACGAATACCGCCTCAACCACAAGATCTTTCACTACCCCAAGCCTGTGGTCAGCTTTCTCCAGGGCTTCACAATGGGCGGCGGCGTGGGCCTTGGCTGCCATGGGTCACACCGCGTGGTGGGTGACAGCAGCCAGATCGCAATGCCAGAATGCGGCATCGGCCTTGTCCCGGATGTGGGCGGGTCGTTGATGCTGGCGCTGGCACCGGGACGCTTGGGCGAATATCTCGGCACCACTGCTGCGCGCATGAATGCAAGCGATGCGATCTATGTCGGGTTTGCCGATCACTACATCGCGGAAACGCAGTGGCCCGCCCTCATTGCGCAACTGGAAGCGAGCGGGGATGCGAGCATCGTCGAAAAGGCGGCAAAACCCCCAGCCCCCGGCCCGCTCCAAGGCGCGCAAGCGGATATTGATCGCCATTTCCACGGCGACGCCCTGTCAGACATCCTGACCACCCTGCGCGCCGAAGACAGCGACTTTGCCCGCGACACTCTGAAACGCCTGTCCCGAAACAGCCCGCTTAGCATGGCCTGCACGATCGAGGCGTTGCACCGCCTGCGCGGGCCGTCCCTGACGCTGGAAAAGGCGCTCGACCTCGAATACCGTTTCACTGCGCGCGCCATGGAGCACGGCGATTTCCTCGAAGGGATCCGGGCCGCGATCATAGACAAGGACCGCCGCCCGAACTGGCAGTTCGCGGACATGCACGTGCCCCCCATGGCCGTGTCAAAGATGTTGATGCCCTTGGGCGAACGGGCACTGAAACTGGGAGGAACGGGGATGAAAATCGGATTTGTGGGCCTAGGCAACATGGGCGCGCCAATGGCGGAAAACCTCGCCAAGGCAGGACATGATGTTACCGGGTTCGACGTGGCAGGCACGTCAGCGCCCGGCGTCACATCGGCCAGTACCGTCACCGACGCGGTGGCGGGGGCGGACGCGGTCATCACCATGCTGCCCAATGGCGACATCCTGCGGACCGTGGCCAACGAGGTTATCCCCGCGATGGCGCAGGGCGCAGTGCTGATCGATTGCTCGACCGTCGACGTCGAAAGCGCGCGCGCCGTGGCAACACAGGCCGAGGGCGCGGGCCTTCTGTCGGTCGACGCACCTGTGTCAGGCGGCATTGGCGGCGCAGCGGCAGGCACACTGACCTTCATGGCCGGCGGCAGCGCCGATGCCTTTGCCCGGGCCGAGCCGCTTTTTGACATCATGGGCCAGAAGGCCGTGCATTGCGGCGATGCAGGTGCAGGCCAGGCGGCCAAGATCTGCAACAACATGATCCTCGGTGTGACCATGATCGCCACCTGCGAAGCCTTTGCGCTCGCCGACAAGCTTGGCCTCGACCGCCAAAAGATGTTCGATGTGGTCAGCACGTCTTCGGGGTACAGTTGGACGATGAACGCCTATTGCCCCGCCCCGGGTGTCGGGCCCACCAGTCCCGCCGACAACAATTACCAACCGGGTTTTGCCGCTGAACTGATGCTCAAGGATCTGGGCCTCAGCCAACAGGCGGCCGAAGCCGTGGACGCCGACACGCCAATGGGGGCGGCAGCGCTGGACCTCTACCGTCGGTTTGTCGAAGACGAAGGCGGAAAAGGCCGTGATTTCAGTGCGATGTTGCCCCGTTTCGAATCGCGCGGACGGGGCGATTAACCGGGTAACGGCCCGCGCGAAACTATGTCGTACCGTGCCCAAATGCGCCCCAAATGTCTCACAATTGTCTCTATCCGAACGTAAATTCGCTGTGATTGCACGTGATTGTCGCGCCGTTGCCCACCGCAAACCCGGGCAGCGGAGGACGACACACTATGGCAACCGCGACCGAGCTGCCGATCAACACCGATGCCAACGCCGAGGAGATGGCCAACACCATTTTCGGCAGTGGTGTAACGGTCAACAGCGCCACCTACACAGGTGATCCGCTCAGCTCGGGCGTTTATTCTGACGGGGATGCCGTGTCACCCGAGGCGACGCCGGGCGATACCGGTGTCATCCTGTCCACAGGCCACGTGGACGACTTCACCAATTCCGACGGCAGCACCAACACCAACCAAAACGCAGGCACGTCAACCAACACCTCGGGTGTCAACGGCGACGCCGATTTCGAGAGCATCTCGCCCGGGTCCACCTTCGACGCCTCCTTTCTCGAAGTGGATTTCACCCCGCAAGGGGATTTCATCACCATCGACTTTGTCCTCAGTTCCGAGGAATACCCCGAATACGCCAACTCGCAGTTCAACGACGTGGTGGGTGTCTGGGTCAACGGGGTGCAAGCCACCGTCACGGTCGGCGATGGCAGCGCCTCCATCGGCAACATCAACGGCGGCACCACCGAGAACCTCTACCAAGACAACACCGCCGATCAGTTCAACACGGAGATGGATGGGTTCACCATCACGCTCACTTTCGTCGCGCCAGTGAACCCGGGCGTGCCCAACACGCTCAAGATCGGCGTCGCGGATGTGGCGGATTCGAGCTACGACACCAACCTGCTGATCGCAGGCGGATCGGTCCAATCCACCATCGTGGCACAGGACGACAGCGTCACCCTGGGCAATGATGACACGCAGATCGTCAACGTGCTCGACAATGACAGCTCGACCGGCGGCACGCTGACGATCACACACATCCAGGGCACACCTGTTGTGGCAGGCCAGTCCGTGACCCTCAGCACCGGGCAGATCATCACGTTGAACGGCAACGGTACGCTGTCGGTGGATGGCGACACCGACGCCGAAACGATCTACTTCAACTATACGGTCGAGGATGAGAACGGGTCCACCGACACGGCACTCGTTGAGGTGACGCAGGTGCCCTGTTTCGCTTTGGGGACGCTGATTGACACGCCAGACGGGCCCCGCAAGATCGAACATCTGGTCGCAGGTGACCTGGTTCTGACCCAGGACAGCGGACCACAGCCGCTGCGCTGGACCGGTCGGCGTACCGTCGCCGCGCGCGGCATTCACCAACCGGTACGCCTTTGCACAGGCGCACATGGCGCGACGCAAGACCTGTGGCTGTCACAGCAGCATCAGGTGGTTGTCGGCGGTTTTGAGGCGGAGTTGCTGTTTGGCGAGACCGAGGTCCTGACCAAGGCAAAGACGCTTGTAAACGGGAGCGATGTCCGCATGGAAAACCGGTGGGACGTCGTGACCTACTTTCACCTGCTGTTTGACCGGCACGAAATCATCACGGCCAATGGAGTTGCCTGCGAAAGCTACCTTCCAGGACCCGCGACCATGGCCGGGTTCGATCCGCAGACGCGCGCCGAAGTGAACGCGCTCTTTCCCGAGATCAACGATCAGGGCGCAGGTTATGGCCCCGCCGCGCGGCTGATGATCAAACCGCATGAGGCGCGCGCCCTACTGGCGGCGTGAGGCGTTACTCCGCTGCCACTTTCCGCGGACTGAGCATGGGCTTGAGGTAGCGGCCCGTGTGGCTATCCTCAACCTCGGCCACGTCTTCGGGTGTGCCCGTGGCCACCACCTGCCCGCCGCCATCGCCGCCTTCGGGGCCAATGTCGATGATGTGATCTGCCGTCTTCACCACGTCGAGATTGTGCTCGATCACCACAACCGTGTTGCCCTGATCAACCAATTCATGCAGCACTTCCAATAGCTTGCGCACATCCTCGAAATGCAGACCCGTTGTCGGTTCGTCGAGAATATAGAGCGTCCGACCCGTCGACCGTTTCGACAGTTCCTTGGACAGCTTCACCCGCTGCGCCTCCCCGCCGGACAAGGTCGTCGCCTGCTGGCCCACCTTGATATAGCCAAGCCCCACACGCATCAGCGCATCCATCTTTTCCCGGATCGACGGCACCGCCTGAAAGAACTGCTGCGCATCTTCGACCGTCATGTCGAGCACATCCGCAATGGACTTGCCCTTGAACCTGATCTCGAGCGTTTCGCGGTTGTAGCGCGCGCCCTTGCAGGTCTCGCACTCCACATAGACGTCCGGCAAGAAGTGCATCTCGATCTTGATCACACCATCGCCCTGACAGGCCTCGCACCGCCCCCCCTTGACGTTGAACGAAAACCGTCCCGGCTTGTAGCCGCGGGCCTTTGCCTCCGGCAGCCCGGCAAACCAGTCGCGGATCGGCGTGAAGGCGCCGGTATACGTCGCCGGGTTCGACCTTGGGGTACGACCGATGGGCCGCTGGTCGATGTCGATGACCTTGTCCAGATGTTCGAGCCCCTTGAGCGTCTCGCAGGGCGCGGGCGTCTGGCGTGCGCCGTTGAGCGCCATCGACGCGGTCTTGAACAGGGTCTCGATGGTCAGCGTCGATTTTCCGCCACCCGACACACCCGTCACGCAGACAAACTTGCCCAGCGGAAAGTCCACGGTCACGTTTTGCAGGTTGTTGCCCGTGGCCTTGACCACAGACACCTTCTTGTTGCCCTTCTTGCCCTTGCGCCGCTCCACCGGCACCGCAATCTCGCGGGTGCCCGAAAGGTAGTCACCCGTGATCGACCCGCTGGCAGCCACTTCGGGCGGGGTGCCATGCGCAACCACCTCACCGCCGTGCACACCGGCACCGGGCCCGATGTCGAACACGTAGTCGGCCTCGCGGATCGCCTCTTCGTCATGCTCCACCACGATTACGGTATTGCCCTGATCACGCAGGTTCTTGAGCGTCCCGAGCAGGCGGTCATTGTCACGTTGATGCAGCCCGATGGACGGCTCATCAAGCACATAGAGCACGCCCGTAAGCCCTGAACCGATCTGGGAGGCCAACCGAATGCGCTGGCTCTCGCCCCCCGACAGCGTTCCACTTGAACGTGACAGCGTAAGATATTCCAGACCCACATTATTCAGGAAACCCAGCCGCTCGCGGATTTCCTTGAGAATGGCCCGCGCAATCTCGTTTTTCTGCTGGCTCAGCGCCTCCGGCACGCGTTCGCACCACTGATAGGCCTCGCGGATCGACATCTGGACAACCTGTCCCACGTGCAGCAGTTGATCCACGGGTCCAATCTTGACCGCGAGCGCTTCAGGGCGCAGGCGGTAGCCGTTGCAGTCCCCGCACGGACGATTGTTCTGATAGCGCTCGAACTCCTCGCGAATCCAGTTGGAATCGGTCTCGCGATAACGTCGCTCCATGTTCGGGATGACCCCTTCGAACACACGGGTGACCTGATAAACACGCCCCCCTTCGTCGTAGCGGAACGGAATTTCCTCATCCCCCGAGCCGTAGAGAAACACCTGCTTTACATGCGCAGGCAGGTCCTTCCACTTGGTCTGCGGGTCGAATTCGTAGTGTTTGGCAATGGCTTCGATGGTCTGCAGGAAGTAGGGCGACTTGCCCTTGCGCCACGGGGCCAAAGCCCCGTCGTAGACTTTCAGTGTCTGGTCCGGCACCACAAGCCGCTCGTCAAAAAACAGCTCATGCCCCAACCCGTCGCAAGACGGGCAGGCCCCAAAGGGCGCGTTGAACGAAAAGAGACGCGGTTCGATCTCGGGGATCGTGAATCCACTTTCGGGACAGGCGAAGTTTTCCGAAAAGGTGATGCGCACCGGCTCATCCGTTGCTTGCGCGCCGTCTTCGCCTGATGACGGCACGGAAGAGCCGGAAGAAGGCGCGGTTTCAAGGACTGCAATACCGTCCGCCAGGTCCAGGGCTGTGCGCAGCGAGTCCGCGAGACGCGTCTCCAAGCCTTCGCGCACCACAATCCGGTCGACCACAACGTCGATGTCATGGCGGAATTTCTTGTCGAGCGTCGGCGGTTCATCGAGCTCGTAAAACTGGCCATCCACCTTGACCCGCTGAAACCCCTGCTTGCGCAGTTCCAGAAACTCCTTGCGATACTCGCCCTTGCGATCGCGAATGATCGGGGCCAGCAGATAGGCCCGTGTCCCCTCTTCCATCGCCATGATCCGGTCGACCATGTCCTGTACCTGCTGCGCCTCGATGGGCTTTCCCGTGGCCGGCGAATAGGGCGTTCCCGCGCGCGCAAAGAGCAGGCGCATGTAGTCGTAAATCTCGGTCACCGTCCCCACGGTCGAACGCGGGTTCTTCGACGTCGTCTTCTGTTCGATGGAAATGGCCGGGCTGAGACCGCTGATATGATCCACATCCGGCTTTTGCATCATGTCGAGGAACTGCCGGGCATAGGCGCTGAGCGATTCCACATAGCGGCGTTGCCCTTCGGCATAGATCGTGTCGAAGGCCAGCGACGATTTCCCCGAACCGGACAGGCCCGTGATCACCACCAACTGATCGCGCGGAATATCCACATCGATGGATTTCAGGTTGTGCTCGCGCGCGCCGCGCACTTCGATGTTCTTCTGCTCGGCCATGCCTGCCCCCGGTTAACGGTCTGGATATAGATCAGGCTGCCCGAGTCTCCAATGGAAAAATGAGAACGAAACGCGAACAGGCTCAGGTCCGCTGTGCCAGTGCCCACGCACAGATCGGCATGGCGGGATCATCGTCCAGTGGATCCGTGTCGGTCTCGTATTCGGGCGGCCAGACCTCCTCCAGATTGCGCTGCGCGCAGTGTCGGTTGCCCCACTGCCAGGAAGTGACAGCATCCGCCGCGAAACCAGCCTCGATCAGCAGATTTTTGAGCCCCCGTGCAGACCACCGCGAGCAATCATTGGGCGCGGCATGAAAAGGAATGAAGAATGGCACCGCCACCCAGAAATGCCCGCCTTTCTTCAGCATCTGGCGCACGTGCCGCGTCGCGGCGTATGGGCGGTCGAGGTGCTCCCAGACCTGATTGGCCATGACCAGATCATACTTTTTCGGCTTGCCCACCGCATCCCGGATCGGACCGTCGCAAATGTCATATTCCGGATAGCGGAACTGGTCATAGACCGCGAAGTCGAACTGTTCACCCCACTTTCCGCTGATCTCGGCTGCGCGGAGGTTGGGCGGGTCCAGATCCCGGATCATCCGGCGCGAACGGCGATGCATGATGATGCGGTTGAGGCTGGGCATGGGCGCACCCTGCCCCATGGCACGCGGTTAGACCAGCGTCTTGCGCCGTGCAGCCATCCAGGCATGCACCAACGCGCCACATCCCAGCACGCCAATCGCCGTCCAGACCAGCCCCGGATAGCCCGCCACACCCAGCACGGCGAGCAGCACGGGTGTGCCCATCGTATTGCCGAGATTGCCCGTTTGCGCGAGCGCACCGTAGGCTTTGGCCTGGTTCTCCGGGGTCTCGTTCAACTGCGGGACAGCGGCGAAACTCGCGCCCTGCACCAGCCCCAAGGCGCCCGCCAGCGCCAGGCAGGCCAGCGGCAATCCGGGGACGATCCACAACCAGAGAAGCGCGGCGACGCATGCCGCAAAGCCGATCTGAACAAGTGCCACGGCTGTCACGAAACGCAAGGCAAACACGCCAAGAGTCAGGGACACCGCGATCGAGACAAGCGGCATCGCCCCCATCACCCCGGCCCGCGATTCCGGCGCGATATAGGGTGGCAACACCGTCAGGATCGCCAGAAAGCAGAACGTGTAAAACAGCCAACCGGCGGCGGGGGCCGCGATATGGGGCGAGCGATAGATCGCGACGTGATCCGAGATCACGTTCGACAGGCGCAACGTCCCCGGCGGCGGCGTCTCAATCGGGCGCAGAAACAGCGTCAGGATCACGGCAAAGACGGCCAGCCAGATGGCGTGCGCAAGAAACAGGGCCTCTATTCCGCCCCACGCCACCAGCGGCAATCCGACGGCCACGAGCAGCGAAAAGGCGACGCTGAAAAACGTACTCCACAAGGTCAGGGTAAAGCCGCGATGGCGCGCAGCGCTCAGGGCCGCGATCAGCGTCGGGGCCGCCACGACCATCGCCAGATGTGACACGCCCTCGACCACGCGCGAGGCGAGCATCCATGGCAGGCCGGGCAGCGTCCCCTGATAGGCGGACACAAGCGCGCCGGCCCACAAGGCCCACAGCATCGCGCGCCGGTAGCGGATGCGGGCGACAACCAGACCAGCAACCACACCCAGCACGATGCCGACAAACCCCACCAGCGACACGATGAACCCCAATGCAGGCCCCGCATCCGGGTAGATCGACGGCAACTGGTCAAAAATGACCGAGATCTTGGCATATTGCCCGGCCGCTCCAAGGCCCGCCCCCCAAAGAGCGAAGACAAGCGGGAAATGGGTGCGGTCGGACATGCGCCCCGGCTACGCCCTGCGTGCCGGAGCTTCAAGATGCGATCCTGTGCGCGGGCGGCGCCTTACATGTGAATGACGCGGTCGTAAGCGTCGAGCACGCTTTCGTGCATCATCTCCGACAGGGTCGGATGCGGGAAAACGGTGTGCATCAGGTCTTCTTCCGTGGTTTCCAGCGCCTGCCCAACGACATAGCCCTGGATCAGCTCGGTCACCTCGGCGCCCACCATATGCGCGCCCAGCAACTCGCCCGTTTTCTTGTCAAAGACGGTCTTGATCATACCCTCGGGTTCGCCGAGGGCAATCGCCTTGCCGTTCCCGATGAAGGGGAAGCGCCCCACCTTGATCTCATAGCCGGCCTCCTTGGCCGCCGCTTCGGTCAGACCGACACTGGCGACTTGCGGGTGGCAATAGGTGCAGCCCGCAATGGAATTCGGCTTGATCGGGTGGACGTTGTTCTTGCCCGCGATCAGTTCGGCCACCATCGTGCCCTCGTGGGACGCCTTGTGCGCCAGCCACGGCGCGCCCGCGATGTCACCAATGGCATAAAGCCCTTCGACGCCGGTACGGCAGAATTCGTCCGTCACGACATGGGTGCGGTCGATTTTGACGCCCAATGCCTCAAGCCCGAGATTTTCCACATTGCCCACGATGCCAACGGCAGAAATGACCGTGTCAAAGTCGTGCTTTTCGACCTTGCCGCCCACTTCGATATGGGCCGTGACCT
>CAZRUV010000035.1:3678-28489 GCA_964603315.1 uncultured Rhodobacterales bacterium | reverse complement strand
TTGCACGCTTCGACCCAGGCCTCGTTGGCCTCGGACTCGGCGGACTGGAAGTAGTTCCAGGCGGCGAGGTGGCCGACGAGGTTGCTGGGGTCGAGACCGGCGAGTTCTTCCTCACCGACCGAGAAGGCGACGACGGGGATGTCGTCTGCGCTGATACCAGCGGCGGCCAGTTCCTTATAGAAGCCCACATTCGCGTCACCGTTGATGGTTGAGATCACGCCGACTTTCTTGCCGTCTGCGCCAAGGGCCACGACGTCCGCCACGATCTTGGACCAGTCGGAGTGGCCAAAGGGTGTGTAGTTCACGAAGATGTCTTCTTCGGCGATGCCTTTGTCCTTCAGATACGCCTCAAGGATGTTGTTCGTGGTGCGCGGGTAGACATAGTCGGTCCCCAGCAGTGCGAATTTCTCGACTTCCAGTTCTTCGAGGAAGTAATCCGTTGCCGGGATCGCCTGCTGGTTGGGGGCCGCGCCGGTGTAGAAGACGTTCTTGGACGATTCCTCACCCTCATACTGCACCGGGTAGAACAGCAGGCCGTTCAGTTCCTCGATCACGGGCAGGACGGATTTGCGCGACACGGAGGTCCAGTTGCCAAAGATCACGTCGACCTCGTGCACGGTCAGCAACTCGCGCGCCTTTTCAGCAAAGAGCGGCCAGTCGGAGGCGGGGTCCACGACAACGGCTTCCAGTTGGCAGCCCAGCACACCGCCCTTTTCGTTCTGCTGTTCGACCAGCATTTCCATTGTGTCTTTGAGCGTTGTCTCCGAGATGGCCATGGTGCCGGAGAGCGAGTGCAGCACACCCACTTTGATCGGCGTCTCGCAGGCATAGGCAGCGCCGGCGCCGGCGAGCAACACCGCAGCGGTGCTGGACAGAAGTTTACGGGTCATCTTTTTTCCTCACTTTGGGCGCGCCAAAGGCCTTGCAGCGTGGGGCCGAACCCCTCATATGCCACTGACGCATTCAATTGCGGCGTGCGACGGCCAAACGGTTTGCTAAGGCCAGGTCGTCGTACGGTTCCTCCGAACGCCAGAGCGCTCACCGGCTTGGTAGGTGGGATTGCCGCGCGGCAGGAGTCGATTCCCGCTTTTTCCGCGCGCAAACTTCGGGGGTGCGATTAAAGATTAATCGCAACACCACTTTTCGCCTGTTTTTTCGGCAGGGCGCGTTTTGTCAGCTGTCGAGCAGCATTTTGGTGCACGCGGTCCGATGCCACTGCGCGCGCAGGCGCGCGTGCCGGGCGCGATCGTCGCGGTCGCTGAAGGTGGCAATGGTCAGCAGAGAGGCCTGCGCCATCTTGGCCTCGATCCTGTGGTGCAGCGCATCCCGTTCCTGACCCTGCGGCAGGGTCGCGTCGAGCAAAGTGAGAAAGACCAGCCGTTGATCCCGGTACCCGTCAGCGGCTGGATCATTGGTCAGCCATGCATGTTCCATTTCGGCGGACATGCGTCCGGCGCAGCCTGCAAAGGTTTGCGCAAGATCAGCGGTGGCCAGCGCCGGGGTGGCCAGAAGGGCGGACAGGATGCCTGCGAGAGATATTGTTTTTATTCTGCTCACATCTTGAGCATGAAGCGAAAATTTCCGCCTGACAAGTGTGCGGTATGAAAACTTTTAGGCAGCGGTTCAACGCCAAGTGAAAAAGTCAACGCCGGTTCAGGCGAACATATCCCAACTGTCAAAGCCGGTGATCATCAAATCAAGCGCGCCGTTCTCTTCGTTGAAAATACGCACGGCGCCGGCATCGATCATTGCTTGCAACTCGTCTTGCGTGTTGATGACTTGGGTTTGATCCCCAAAATTGCGTAGCGACAGCCTATCGCCTTCGGCCAAGTTGAAGTCGAAAATGCGGTGATAGCTGTCATTCGAGACGTAACGGGCATCAAAGATGAACTGATCCGCCCCGTCGCCGCCACTGGCCCGATCCACGCCCCACCGCAGCAAAAAATCTTCATCAGCGCGGCTTCCGATCATACGGTCATCGGTTGCTGTGCCAAAAAAGCGCATTTCGGGTTCAGGCGCCGGATCGTCGTTTTCGATCACTTGGGTGAGACGCGGATTGGCGAGGGAAACGGGCGTACCGTCGGCGTTCTCGCCCGAATGCAGGACCATCTCGAACACTTCGATATAGCTGCCGCGCCAATGGGCATATCGACCGTCGAACTGATTGTCGGGGTTGATTTGGATTTCAAAAGTGATCGCAGTCTGCCCTGCGGCAAATTCAAGCGTGCCTGCGGGAATCGTCTCACCGACAAAGTCGCGCGGGTTGATCCCCCAACCGTCACGCGGAACAACCTCGTATGCGACCGAAGCCGCCTGCGAGATGTCGCCACTCCGCGTGACGGTATACTGGAACGTGGCGGGGGTGTCGCCGATGTCGCCTTCTGCAACAGCCCGGCCTTTGTCGCCGAACAGCGTGATCAGCGCATCGGGTGCGACGCCGGCAGACGGCTCGGACGTCAGATACCACGGAGGCTGAACGACTTGCTCAACGTAAGAGGATGCGTTGTCTGACGACCAGATCGTAAAGCGTTCTGCTGCAAGATCCGGATAAGTCTCGACATCTTCGCCCAGCCAATCGCAGCCGCCGCCGAATTCGTCGTCATAACAGTCGTAGATGGGAACATAGATGTCGTAGAACCACGGGCGGTAATGCCATGTTATAAAATCGTCCCGCCCATCAGCGTTCAGATCGCCAGCGTTGATGTAGGCAAACAGACTTACATCGACGTCGTCCAGTGTCAGCCTCTGGGGCAGCGGGAACAAGGTCACCTCGAACCCAATGTCGTCCAGCAGCGCAAGGACATCCCGCGTTTCATGCCAGGGTCTGATCGTCGCCGGGTCGAACGGCGCGATCATGCGGGTTTCGACAAGTGTTCCGCTTTCATCGTGTATCGCGACGATATCGCGGTCCAGATCGACTACGGCGAAGGGAGTATCCGGCTCTTTCGGAGTAAAGAGTGGGGTAAACTCTATAAAAAACGCTCCTCAATCAAATGCAACTTCAGATTGAAGAAATGCAGCCCTTCTGACAAGCGCGGTGGAACGGTGCGACCAGCAATTTTCGAAAAGCAGAGAGGCTTGCGCCCACTTTCCGGGCAGACGCCCCAAGAGGCAGCGCGTGCGTCTCGGATTTTCGGTCAGGAGTGGCTGGGACGGTAGGACTCGAACCTACAACCTACTGTACCAAAAACAGTTGATCTACCAATTGATCTACGTCCCAACGTGGCGTGGTAGATACGCCGGGGCGTTCGGGTGTTCAAGCCCTGATCTTTCGAAAAATTCGAGGAAGTATTTATTCCTCTCTTAACGTTTCGCGGTTCAGCAAATCCTCGTTTGTGCCGTCCTCGCGTTCCTGGTTGACGATCGCCTCCAGCGCGGCCTCATCCGTGGCCTGCACGTCCTGTGCCGCGACCTCGACGACAGGTGCGGGCGTGGCGGGTTTCGGCGGTGGCGCGGGGGCGTCGGCATCCCCCACACCCACAACACGCAAGGTCGTTTCCGGCATCACGATCCCTTCAGCGTCAAAGGCCGCAATGCAGAGCCGCCAGGCCTCGCTGCGGGCCTTGAGGAAGGACGTCTCGTGCTGCGCGATCCAGGCCGCGACCTTGATGACGACCGCGCTGTCGCCCAGTTCTTCGATCCAGACGGACGGTTCGGGGGCGTCGAGCACAAAGGGCAGGGCGCGCACGGTGTCGAGTGCCAGCGCCTGCGCGCGGGCGAGGTCCGTGTCATAGGCGACACCGAGATCGATCAGGAACCGGCGCTCGTCATTGCGGGTGTAGTTCACGATCCGGCTCTTGAACACGGTCGCGTTGGGGATGCGGATGTGGTTGCCGTCAAAGCTGAGCAGGATTGTCGCGCGCGAGGTCAGACGGATGACCTTGCCGATGTCGCCTTCGATTTCGATGGTATCATTGGGCCGGAAAGGCTGCCGGATCGACAGCATGATCGAGGCGATGAAGTTCTCGACCGTGTCCCGCACCGCAAAACCGATGGCCAGACCGACGATACCGGCAGCGCCGAGGATCGTGCCAAGCAGGGCGGTCGCGCCGAGAATGTCGAGGGCAATGACGACGCCACCCACGAGAAACAGGATGCGGATGATTTGCCGGTAGATGTCCGCGATGAACGCATTCGGCGCGATGCGGTCCCATGGGTAGCGCATGCGCGCCAGGACAAACCCGAGCGTCGCCACCAGCAGAAGGGCCAGAACCGCCACGGTGGCCAGCGGGATCAGGGCGATCATCTGCTGCATGCGCGCCATGAAGCGCTCGACCGCCGGGTTGAGGCGGGCCACCACGTCGGTCGTTTCGGTCACCTCGTTTTCGATGGCGACAACGCCCGCGACCCTGCCGACCAGTTCGTTCAGGCGTTCGGCGGTGGCCGCGTCCACGGTGGTGCCGCGCAAGGTGACAATGCCGGACGACACGGTCACCGTGACTTCTTCGAAGCCTTCCAGCTCGCCGAGGATATCGCGAATGCGGACGGCAATGGCCGCGTCCTGGCTTGCGCTGTCTTCGACAGCGATCGTGCCGCTGGGCTGGTCGGCGGTCTGCGCTGTAGCCGACAGGGGCAGACAGAGCAGGGCCGCCAGGACAAGCGCGCGGATCATTGGCCCATCTCCAGCAGGACGGCACCGTCCCGCGCGCCATGCGCCACGGCATCATGCGCCAGATGGCAATCGGCGAGCGCAAAGGTCTGTGCGACGGGGCTGTCCAGCGCCCCCTGTCGCAGCGCGTCGTGCAGGCGCGCGATGGCGGCTGCACGCGCGGCGGGCGGCAGGATGTAGATCAGGATGATGTCGAGCTTGACCGCCTTGAACAGCATGGGGCCAAACGGAATGGTGGGCGTCATGTCGAGCGCCGAGCCGTAGGCACAGATGGTGCCGTTCGGGGCGATCAGGTCTGCGTCCATTTCCGCGTTGAGACCATATTCCACCTCGATGATCCGGTCGACTGGCGCACCGGCGTTGGCGGCCAGGATCCGGTCGCGCGCATCATCGCGGGTGAAATCGACCACATGGTGTGCTCCGGCACGCGCACAACGGTCGAGGCCATCGCCACGGGCCGTCGCAATGACATGCGCACCACCCCAGCGGGCCAGTTGCACGGCGAGGTGCCCCACCGTGCCTGCACCGCCCTGGATCAGAAGGGTCTGGCCAGCGATATCGCCGCCGCCGAACACGGCGTGCGCTGCTGTCAGGCCCGGGATGCCGAGGGTTGCGCCAACTTGGGGCGACACGCCGTCGGGCAAGGGCACGGCCTGTGCGTCCGGCAGGCAGATATGCGTGGCAGCCGTGCCAAAGGCGCGCTGCCACTGGCCATTCCAGATCCAGACCGGCTGGCCCACGCGCGCGGGATCCACCCCTTCGCCAACCGCTGCAATGGTGCCAGCGCCGTCGCTGTGCGGGATGATCAGGTCGAACGGGGGCTTGGTCACGCCCGGCCGCGTGCCGGAGCGCGCCTTGATGTCCGACGGGTTCACGCCGGAATGGCTGAGTGCGACCAGCACGTCTCCCGGGCCGGGATCGGGCGTGGGCAGGTCTGTCAGGTTCAGAACATCGGCAGGTGCGCCGAAACGCGAATAGGCAATGGCTTGCACGGCAACAGGCTTTTCTTTGCAATCACAACTGCGTGCCAGACTACCGGAGCGGCGCGCAGATGAAAGGGCTCAGTCGCGCAACTCGTCGATGGCCACACCCCAGAGCCGCGCCTTGGGCGCCCAGCCGCGATAGCCACCCGCGTTGAGGCGGCACCATTCCGGCCCGCATTTGCCAAGGCGCGCGATGACGCCAGCCTCGAGTGCTGCGGTCACGGGTGCGTCGGTCTCGGGCCGGGTGCGCAGGGTCAGCATGTCCTGATCAACCAGAACGGTGCGGCTGCCCGACAAGAGCGAGTAATGCACCCAACCGCCCATGCCGTCGCGATCCTCGACCCGCCGCCAGTTGCCGTATTCGGCGGTAATCCGCAAAGGCATGTCGCGCCGTTGGAACACCCAGTCGATGCGGTGCGTGAGCGACGGGCCGCGCCGCACATTGCCTTCGACCGCCTTGAGAGAGACGTAGCGCGGCAAGGGCAGATTGGTCACAGGGCCGGTCTCCTGCGCCGCCACGGGCAGCGCAGCCAGTACAACGGCCAGACACAGGCACAGCCTGCACAGATTTCCCCACATGTTGACGGGTCTACTCATCTCTCGCCTCTTGTCATGGCCGAGGTTCTTGTGCCTCGTGCTCACATCCGCCACCATGCCAGTTATGGGGCAGAAGGCCAAGCGCGGGGAGGGCGCAGATGACAAAGGAACGGCTGAGTGTTGTCGTTACGCGACGGTTGCCCGAAGAAGTCGAGACACGGCTGAGCGAATTGTTCGACGTGCGTCTGCGCGAAGATGATGCGCCGATGTCGCGCGGCGATCTTGTGGAGGCGATGAAGTCGGCGGACGTGCTGGTGCCGACGATCACCGACACGGTGGATGCGGCGATGATCGGGCAGGCGGGTGATCGGCTGAAGTTGATTGCGAATTACGGGGCGGGGGTGGACAATATCGACGTTGCGACCGCGCGCCAGCGCGGCATTCTGGTGTCGAACACGCCCGGCGTCCTGACCGATGACACGGCGGACATGACGATGGCCCTGATCCTCGCGGTCACACGGCGTATCCCCGAAGGTCTGGCTGCGATGCAGGGTGATAGCTGGGACGGCTGGGCGCCGACGGCTTTTCTGGGCGGACGGGTTGCGGGGCGGCGGCTGGGCATTCTCGGGATGGGGCGCATCGGGCAGGCGGTGGCACGGCGCGCGGCGGCCTTCGGGATGCAGGTCCACTACCACAATCGCAAGCGCCTGCGGCCCGAGATCGAAGCGGATCTGGACGCGACATACTGGGAGAGCCTTGATCAGATGGTGAGCCGGATGGATGTGGTCAGCGTGAACTGTCCGCACACGCCGTCGACCTTTCACCTGATGAATGCGCGGCGGCTGAAGCTGATGAAATCCGATGCGGTGATCGTGAACACATCGCGGGGCGAAGTGATTGACGAGAACGCGCTCACCCGGATGCTGCGCGCTGGCGAGATCGCGGGGGCGGGGCTGGACGTCTACGAACAGGGACGGGAGGCCAATCCCCGCCTGCGAGAGCTGACGAATGTGGTACTGTTGCCGCATATGGGCTCTGCCACCCGCGAGAGCCGGGTCGAGATGGGCGAGAAGGTGATCATCAACATCAAGACATTTGATGATGGTCACCGCCCGCCGGACCAGGTGGTGCCCTCGATGCTTTGACGAAGCGGAAAACGACACGTTTTCCGGCCAAGATTTTGGATCAAAATCTTCTGCGCCCAAGGAGGACCCGATGCGCTTTTGCCTGACTGTTGCCCTCACTCTCATCACCCAAGCCGCCTTTGCACAGGAGACAGCCGACGCCGTGCAGCCGGAAGGGAGCACAGCCGGGTCAGCGGCTGTGTTGACCGCTGCCGCCGCTGCCGCCGCTGCCGCGCAAGCCTCCAAGGCGGCCGGGGCGCCTGTTTCGGCGCAGAACTTCATGGTCGCTGCCGCCAACCCGCTGGCCGTGCAGGCGGGCGTCGATGTGCTGGCCGAGGGTGGAACGGCTGCGGATGCGATGGTTGCCGTGCAGGCTGTTCTGGGATTGGTCGAACCGCAATCGTCCGGTCTGGGCGGGGGGGCATTTCTGGTTTGGTATGACGCCGCAAGCGGTGAACTGACCACGCTTGACGGGCGCGAGACCGCCCCGTTGGCGGCCACGCCGCGGCTTTTTCAGGATGACAATGGTGAGCCGCTGAAATTCTTTGACGCCGTCGTGGGCGGCCGGTCCGTGGGCACGCCGGGCACACCCGCCTTGCTGGAGGCGTTGCACGGCCGATGGGGCAACCAGCCATGGGCGGGTCTTTTTGACGATGCGATTGATCTGGCGGATGACGGTTTTGCCGTGTCGCCGCGCCTTGCCGGCCTCGTCGCGCGGGATCAGGAACGTCTGTCGCGTTTTGCCGACACGGCTGCCTATTTTCTGCCCGGTGGCGCGCCTTTGCAGGAGGGGGACACGCTGACCAATGCCGCCTATGCGCGGACCTTGCGGGCCATTGCCGCCAGCGGGGCTGACGCCTTTTACACAGGGCCGATCGCGGCGGACATTGTGGCAACGGTGCAAGGGGCAGAGGGCAATCCGGGTGTCCTGTCCGCGCTGGATCTCGCCGTCTATCAGGTCAGGGAGCGGGCGCCTGTCTGTGCCAGCTACCGCGCGCATGATGTGTGCGGGATGGGCCCGCCCTCTTCCGGGGCGCTTACGGTGGGGCAGATCCTTGGCATGCTCGACAGCTACGATCTGGCGGCTTTGGGCGCAGACAACCCCGAAAGCTGGCGGCTCATTGGCGACGCCTCCCGATTGGCCTTTGCCGACCGGGGCCGGTACATGGCCGACAGCGATTTCGTGCCCATGCCCACTGCAGGCCTCGTCGATCCGGCCTATCTGGCGGAGCGGGCTGCACTCCTGTCAGGGGATGTCGCCCTCGCAGAAGTCGCACCCGGCACGCTGGAATTTGATCACGCGTTGATCTGGGCAGATGATGAGAGCATCGAGTTGCCGTCGACCTCCCATATCTCCATCGTCGATGGGTTTGGAAATGTCGCGTCCATGACGACCACCATCGAAAACGCCTTCGGGTCGCGCCTGATGACCAACGGGTTCCTACTGAACAATGAGTTGACCGATTTCAGCTTTCGCACCCATAGCGATGGCGTGCCCATCGCCAACGCCCTGGCGCCGGGCAAACGCCCGCGGTCATCCATGTCACCGACAATCGTGATGAAGGACGGCGCACCGGTGCTGGCCGTCGGATCGCCCGGCGGCAGCCGGATCATCGGCTACACGGCCAAGACGATCATCGCCATCCTCGATTGGGGCTTGGATGTGCAGCAGGCGGTCGATCTGCCACATGCCGTGAACCGCTTTGGCACCTATGATGTCGAGGACGGAACATCTGCGACAGAGCTTGCGCCCGCGCTGGAGGCCATGGGATACGAAGTGAATGTCCGCGATCTGACATCGGGCCTGCACGTCATCGCCATTGGCGACACCCTGCAAGGCGGGGCCGATCCGCGTCGCGAGGGGATTGCTCTGGGCGATTGATGCACCGGCGCTGCAAGGAGGACTGACATGGCACAAGCCATCGACCTGCCACGCAATGAGGCAGGGATTGCCACGGCACTGGGCATTCTGAAGCAACGCTTTGGAGATCAGTTCCAGACCGGGCAGGCCATTCGCGACCAACATGCACACACGACAACCTGGATCCGGGCGCAGGCGCCGGATGCGGTTGTGTTCCCGGCATCGACGCAGGAGGTGTCGGACATCGTGAAGATCTGCGCCACGCATGAGGTGCCGATCATCCCCTTTGGCACCGGCACCTCGCTGGAGGGGCATGTGAACGCGCCCGCAGGCGGGATTTCGGTGGATATGAGCCGGATGGATCAGATCCTCGCCGTTCACGCGGAAGACCTCGACTGTGTGGTACAGCCCGGTGTCACGCGCGAAGACCTGAACACCTATCTGCGCGACCGGGGGCTGTTTTTTCCCATTGATCCCGGGGCCAACGCCTCGCTCGGCGGGATGGCCGCGACACGGGCCTCGGGCACCAATGCGGTGCGCTATGGCACGATGAAGGACAATATCCTGAGCCTTGAGGCGGTGATGGCTGACGGCCGCGTCATTCGCACGGCGCAACGGGCCAAGAAGACCTCGGCCGGGTATGACATGACCCGGCTTCTGGTGGGATCCGAAGGTACGTTGGGCCTGATCACCGAGATCACGTTGAAACTGCAGGGCATTCCCGAGGCGATCTCGGCGGCGCGGATGTCGTTTCCGTCGGTCGATGCGGCCTGTCAGGCGGTAATGACGACGATCCAGTACGGGATCCCCGTGGCGCGGATTGAATTGCTGGACGCGCTCAACGTGCGGGCGGCCAATGCCTATGCCAAGCTGGATCTGCCGGAAACGCCGCTCTTGCTGCTCGAGTTCCATGGCTCGGACCGGGGCGTGATCGAGCAGGCCGAGATGTTCGGCTCCATCGCCGAGGATGTGGGCGGGACCGATTTTGCCACGACAGCGACGGCAGAAGAACGCAACAGGTTGTGGAAGGCGCGGCATGACCTTTACTGGGCCACATTGCAATTGCGCCCGGGCGCGCAGGGCATATCGACGGATGTCTGCGTGCCCATCTCGCGCCTTGCCGAGGCGGTGACGGGTGCGCAGGCAAAGGCGCAAGAACTGGACCTTCTGGCCCCGATTGTGGGCCATGTGGGCGATGGCAATTTCCACTCGCTCGTCCTGATCGACATGCAGGATGCAAGCGAGGTGGCGCGGGCGGAAGAGTTCACCGCGTTTCTCGCGGATGAGGCGATCCGCATGGATGGCACCTGTACCGGCGAACACGGGATCGGGCAGGGCAAGATGCCTTACCTTGTCAAGGAACTTGGCGCGACGACCGAATTCATGGCCGCGATCAAGGGGGCGCTGGACCCGCTTGGGATCATGAATCCGGGCAAGATATTCGGTCCGGACCGTGGGTAGGGCGCTTGCCGTTTGGTTGGCCGCACTGTGCCTTGCGGCCACAAACGTGTCCGCGCAAGACAGCATCCGCTACCGGGTCGACATTGCGCTTGCATGGGACGGAACCGAGGCGGGCGGACATCCCGCTGACAAGCACTGGTCCCGCCTGATCGCCTTTGCGCATTCGTCGCGCTACGCACTTTTTGCAGACGGGGACACCGCGTCAAGCGGGCTTGCGCTTGTCGCAACCAACGGGCGGGTCTCCGTGCTTGAGGCGGAACTGGCCGAGGGGCGGCGGCGGGACCGGGTTGGTGCGCATGTGGTTTTGCCGGGCATCGACGCGGGCGTCGGCACCTTTTCCTTCGATCTGCCTGTCACGGGCAAGCACCGGTTTGTGTCCTTTGCCACGATGCTGGCGCCAAGCCCGGATTGGTTCACGGGTGTCAGCGCTGCGGCCCTTCAGGACGAAGAGGGCTGGATCGACACGGTGACAGCGCCGCTTTGGGTCTGGGATGCCGGTGCCGACAGCGGCCCGGAGTTTCAGGGGCCGAACGAGGACACGCAACCACGCCAATCGGTGCGGTTGCTCACGCACCCTGCATTTCTGACGGCAGATGGCTTGCGCCCCATCGGAACGGTCACCTTTGCACGCCTGCCGTGATCCAATTGCCGCTGCGCGACGACATGCTTGATTGGCGCATTGCCGCTGCGCGACGACATGCTTGATTGGCGCGTTGGGCTGCGCGTCGTTTTTTGCCCGCGACCGGTCGGCTTGTTGGCGCGTGGGGTGGACGGATTTTCCTAGAAGATACGGCAGGAACACCTGAGGGAGTCGGGACATGAAGACCCAAGTGAAAGCGCTGGTTGTCGGTGGTGGTGCCGTGGGCACGTCGATTGCGTATCACCTTGCGCGCGCGGGCTGGGACGATGTCATGTTGCTGGAGCGGGACGAACTGACCTCGGGCTCGACCTGGCATGCGGCGGGGCTCTTGCCGTATTTCAATATGTCCTACGCGACGACCCACATCCACGATTATTCGATCAAGTTCTACAAGACGCTCGAAGAGGAAACCGGGCTGAATGCCGGCTTTGCGGTGGTGGGGAACCTGCGCATGGCGCAGACGGATGAGCGCATGGACGAATACATGCTTTATGCCTCGACCGCCGAGACCTGTGGCGTGCCCTACGAATTCATGACGCCGGAGCAGATCAAGGCAAAGTGGCCGCTCATCCGGACCGAGGACCTCAAGGGCGCGCTTTATCACCAGACCGACGGGTACATTAACCCGGCCGACGTCACCATGGCGATGGCCAAGGGCGCGCGGCAGCGCGGCGTGATGATCGAGCGCAAGTGGCAGGCGGATGCGTTCCACTGGACCGGTGAGGCGTGGGAAGTGACGGCGACCAAGATGGTCGAAAAGGGCGGCAACCTTGTTGCGTCAGACGAACAGATCGTGATCACCGCCGAGCATGTGGTGACGGCAAGCGGCAACCACGCGCAGCGCACAGCCAAGATGCTGGGCATCAAGATGCCTGCGATCCCGGTCGAGCATCAGTTCATCGTGATGGAGCAGGACCCCGAACTGGTCAAATTCCGTGCCGATGGCAATGCCGAGCACCCGGTGATCCGCGATGCGGATGCGCAGTCCTATGTGCGCGAAGAGCGGGGTGGCTGGATCCTCGGTGTGTACGAGAAAGGTGCGCCGGCCCGGTTCGAACACGGTGTGCCCGACAGCTTCCGGGCGGACCTCTTCCAGCTTGATCTTGAGCGCATCGAAGACCAGTACATGGCGATGATCCACCGGGTGCCGTCCTGCGAAACCTCCGGTCTCAAGGACGATTTCAACGGTCCGATCTGCTACACCCCCGACGGCAACCCGCTGGTGGGGCCCGCGCCGGGCCTGCAGAACATGTGGCTGGCCGAAGGGTTCTCGTTCGGGATCACCGCGGCAGGGGGCACAGGCTATTACCTTGCGCAGATGATGGTGGATGGTGAGGCCGAGATCGACATGGCGAGCCTTGACCCCAAACGCTACGGCGACTGGATGACCACCGAGTATGCGGCGCGAAAGAACGAGGAGTGCTACAACCACGTCTATATCCTGCACCACCCGGACGAAGAGCGCGAGGCCTGCCGCCCGCTGCGCACGGGCCCGGCCTATGACCGGCAAAAGGCGGCAGGTGCGCAATTTGGCTGTGTGAACGGGTTCGAGCGGCCCAACTACTACGGTCCCTTGGATGCGCCTGACAGCTTTGACCACGATGCGCGCTCGTTCCGCCGTGGGGGCTGGTGGCAATATGCGGTGGATGAGGCCAAGGCCATCCGCGAGGGCGTCGGTCTGATCGACGCCACCGCCTTTACCAAGCACAGGATCAGCGGACCGGGCGCGACTGCGTTCCTCGACTGGTTCACGACCAACAAGCTGCCCAAGGTCGGACGGATCAATCTGACCTACGCATTGACTGCGGCGGGGACCACGCGCACGGAATACACCATCGTGCGCATCGCTGAGGACGACTACTACCTTGTGTCGGCAGGTGCGTGGCATGCCTATGACCAGGATTACCTCTACAAGGCGATCATGGAGAAGGAGCCCGAGTTCGGCCGCATCAACGAAGAGGATGTGACCACCCGTTGGGGTGTTTTTGCCATCGCGGGACCGAAGTCGCGGGATGTGCTGAATGCGCTGGTCAAGGATGCGGACCCGGAGACCGTCTTGTCGAACAAACGGTTCCCGTGGCTGTCCTGCCGCGATATCGAGCTGGGCATGTGCCCGGTGCGCGCGATCCGTGTCGCCTATACGGGCGAACTGGGCTGGGAATTGCACCACCCGATCGAGATGCAGAATTATCTGTGGGACCAACTGGTCGCGGCCGGTGCGCCGCACGGGCTCAAGCTGGTGGGTGCGCGGGCGCAAAACTGGTTGCGTCAGGAGAAATCGTACCGCGCCTTCGGCACCGAACTGGGCCGCGATGCAACGCCACTCGAAGCCGATCTGCCCCGGTTTGTGGACCTGTCCAAGGACTTTCACGGCAAGGCCGCGATGGAAGCGAAAGGCATCCGGTCGACATGTGTCACCCTGCTGATCGACGGGCCGGCAGATGCAGATCCATGGGGACGCGAAGCGCTTTATCACGGTGACACCCGCGTCGGGCGGCTGACATCGGGTGGCTATTCGGTCGTGTTCGGGAAATCCATCGGCATGGGATACGTGACGCCGGAGCTTGCCAAGGTTGGCACGCGCCTGCAGGTCAGGATGTTCGACAGGTTGTGGGACGCCGAGATCGTCGAGGACAGCCCGTATGATCCGTCCAATGCGGTGATCCGGCTGGACGGATAGGCCTGACCCAAGTCAAAGACAGCACGCCGTAATTATGGTGCCATGTGGCCGTCCAATTGATGGAGCAGCCCATGGCCAAACCCGAGACCAAAATCAAACCTGTCCCGGTCCCCGCGCCGCCACAGGACTTTGACCTGACGGAATACCCTTACGCGGAAAAGATGTCGCGGGCAGACTATGAGGCCGAAAAGGCCGCGCTGCAGGTCGAACTGCTCAAGGTGCAGTTGTGGGTGCAGGAGACGGGCCAGAAGTTCGTTCTGCTTTTTGAAGGCCGTGATGCCGCCGGCAAGGGCGGCACCATCAAGCGGTTCATGGAGCATCTCAACCCGCGCGCGGCTCGTGTTGTGGCCCTGAACAAGCCCACGGATGAAGAGCGCGGCCAGTGGTTCTTTCAGCGCTATGTCAAGCATCTGCCCACCCGTGGTGAGATCGTCCTTTATGACCGGTCGTGGTACAATCGCGCAGGCGTTGAGCGGGTCATGGAGTTTTGCGCGCCGAACGAATATCTCGAATTCATGCGCCAGACCCCGGAATTCGAACGGATGCTCACGCGGTCCGGGATCAAGCTGTTCAAATACTGGTTTTCGGTCACGCGGCAGGAGCAACGCCGCCGGTTCGACGCGCGCGAGACGGACCCCCTCAAGCAGTGGAAACTGTCCCCGATTGATCGCGCGAGCCTGGACAAGTGGGATGACTACACCGAAGCCAAGGAGGCGATGTTCTTTTACACCTACACGGCAGATGCACCCTGGACGGTGATCCGGTCAAACGACAAGAAGCGCGCGCGCCTGAACTGCATGAAGCATTTTCTGGCAGGGCTCGACTATCCCGACAAGGATCACACGGTGGCCATGGTGCCGGATGCGCAAATCGTGCATCAGGCCGATGCGGTGGTCCACGCAGCCGACCACATCCTGTCCGCCTCGCTCCACCCGAAAACGCGCAAAGCCTAAGAAGGCGTTGCAGGATCACGCTGGATTTTAGTCAAAGCCGCCCAAGATCGTTGGCAGCGGGCAAGGTTCTGTCAACCGGCCCCGTGTCATCTCAGCCGCACGCGATGATTTCAGAATGGAGTTGCGATGCGCGGGTTGGTAAGTGCCTTGCTTGGGGCAGCTATGGTGTGCACAGCGGTGCCCAGTTGGGCCGAATTGGTGCCAATGGTCCGACGGGCCAGCCTGCTGGGCGAAGCATCGCCATTGATTGACCGCGCGACGGGCCCGGCCCAGCAGGGCGCGAGCCTCTTTGCCGGTACCAGCGCGTCTGGCCTCTTTGCCCGAACACTGCGTCAGTCTGTGCCGCGTGTCCTGAACACTGGCCGATTGTCCGCGGTCGAAGAACTGCGCACACTGATCGCCCGGGCGGAAGCGGGTGCGAAGGGTTATGACGCGGTGCAATACGGTGCGTGGATCAAACCGCCCGCGCCGCCCACGCAACTGACCATCGGTGACGTTTACACCTGGATCGACGCGACACCCGGCATGCCGCATGCAATCGGACGCTATCAGTTCATCCCCCCGACGCTGCGCCGTCTTGTCACGGCGTTGGACCTGAGCGAGCAGACGCGGTTCACCCCGGCAGTGCAGGACGCGTTGGCCGATTTGCTGCTGCGTGAGGCGGGTATCGAACGCTTCGTGGCGGGAGAATTGTCGCGGCATGGGTTCATGAACAACCTTGCCAAGATCTGGGCCGGCCTGCCAAACGATACCGGCAAGTCCCATTACGACGGATATGCTGGGAACAAGGCGACCATGACCTGGGCGCGTTTCGACGCTGAAATGGTGCGGATCTTTCCGGGTTGATCTGCACAACGCGCACCGTCTCCTTCGAAGTCTGACGGGACATGGAGTGGCGCGCATGGCCCCGGGCAGACGCCTTGGCCTGTGCTGTCACTCGCTACCGTATTTGACCAGGATGGCATTCAACGTGCCATCCTCTTTCATGCCTTGGATCGCAGTCCTGTACGCGTCGGAGACATCCCGCGGCAGGGTCGGGCTGGCGACGAGTGCGATGGGCACGACGTGAACAACCGCACCGAATGTCAGCGGCGGTTCGGCATTCAGCGCCTTCCACACACGTTCCATATTGCTTTGCGTCAGCAGCCACGCGTCGACGCGGCCCGCCGCCAACATGCGCGCGCTGGCCATGGGGTCCTGGAGCCGTGTGACATTGTCAAACCCGTTCTGCGCCAGCAGATTGTCACCGGTTGTGCCCGTTTCCAGCACGATGGACTGCAACTGCCGCGCGGCCTCCAGATCGTTGACGGGTGCGCCCGTGGTCGCGAACCGCAACTCCGCCACCTGAATGTCGATCACCCAATGAAAGAGGTCATCACGCGGTTTGCCCTTGAACAAGGCCGGCATGAGTGTAGCCGGGTGGTTCTGGACTTCGAAGATGGCGCGTTCAAACGGCAGAAAGGTCAGCTCAAAGCTGCGCCCCGCGCGCCTCGCCGCTTCACGCATGATCTCGACGGCATAGCCCGGACGCTCGGGATCATCGGCGACCATCAAGGGCGGATAATGCGCTGCCACGACCCGGTCGACGGGGGTCGCAAGCGCGCTGGAGCACCAAAGCAAGAGCGCGCCGAGCGTCGCGGCAAAGAACCTGAGCATATGCTGTTCCTGTCTGTTTCGTGTCGGAGCCGTATGTCTAAACCAGTTCATGCGTTAATTTTTCATTAAGATGTATGGATTTTGTCTGACGCGGCACAGGCACCATAACGAAAAAGGCCCCGCGCATCGCGGGGCCTTTCCATATCTTGCAGATGCAGTGCGAATTACTGCGGAATTTCGCCTTCGATCCCTTCGACGTAGAAATTCATGCCAGCCAAAGTCCCATCATCCGCTGTCTCGCCTTCGGCGAGCCACGGCGTGCCGTCCTGCTTGTTCAGCGGGCCGGTAAAGGCGTGGTAGGATCCGTCTGCCAGCGCGTCGCGCATGGCGATTGCCTCGGCTTTGACGTCGGCTGGGACCGCATCGGAGATCTCACCGATTTTCACCATGCCCGGGCCGATACCGTCCCACGTGTCCTTCTGCTCCCAAGTGCCATCCATCACGGCGCGGGTGCGTGCGATGTAGTAAGGCGCCCAGTCGTCAATGATCGAAGACACGCGCGGGAAAGGCGCGTACTGGCCCATGTCGGAGGCCTGACCAAAGGTCACAACGCCGCCCGCTTCCTGAGCGGCGGCTTGCGGCGCGGTCGAGTCGGTGTGCTGCAGCACAACGTCTGCACCCTGGTCGATCAGGGTCTTGGCGGCGTCAGCCTCCTTGGCAGGGTCAAACCACGTGTAGACCCAGATGATCTTGAACTCGACATCCGGGTTCACCTTCTTGGCGTGGATATAGTCCGAGTTGATGCCACGGATCACCTCGGGGATCGGGAAGGACCCGATATAACCGATGATGTTCGACTTGGTCATGTTGCCCGCGATGTGCCCCTGAATGGCGCGCCCTTCGTAAAAGCGGGCCGAATAGGTGGACACATTCGGATGCAGGCGCTTGTAACCAGTCGCGTGCTCGAACTTCACATCAGGGAATTTGGCCGCGACATTGTTTGTCGGGTCCATGTAACCGAAGGACGTGGTAAAGATCAGGTCCGCCCCGTCCAGCGCCATCTGTGTCATGACGCGCTCGCTGTCCGGACCTTCGGCCACGTTCTCGACGAAAACAGTCTCGACCTGGTCGCCGAATTCGGCCTCGACCGCGAGGCGGCCCTGATCGTGCTCATAGGTCCAGCCGCCGTCGCCCACGGGCCCGACATAGACAAAGCCCACCTTGGTCTTTTCATGGCCGTCGGCAAAGGCAGCGCCGCCGACCCCAAGTGCCAGCACCGCGCCAGCAAGCAGTTTTCCGAATTTCATGAGTGGATTAACCCCCCGGTTTTATTGGCCTCTAGCTTGAGGCGTGGAATGTGCGCCCCAGCGAGCCGGGTGCGCGCGATTTGTCCGCGCTCAGAATCACCAGAACGATGATCGTCACGATGTAGGGCGACATTGCCAAATACTCGACCGGAATGGCAACGCCTGCGCCTTGCAGGTTCAACTGGAGCTGGGTGATTCCGCCAAAAAGGTAGGCACCGAGAAGCACGCGCCAGGGTTTCCACGAGGCAAAGACAACCAGTGCGAGAGCAATCCAGCCCACACCGGCCGTCATGCCTTCGGTCCATTGCGGCACGCGGACAAGGCTGATGTAGGCCCCGCCCAGGCCCGCACAGGCCCCGCCAAAGAGGATGGCCAGCGTGCGGATGCGTTTGACCTTGTAGCCAAGCGCGTGGGCGGCGTCGTGGTTTTCACCCACCGCGCGCAGGACCAGACCGGCGCGGGTAAATTTCAGCACAGCCCAGGTGCCGGCCACGATGGCAAGTCCGATATAGACGATCAGATCGTGGCCAAAGACGATGGGACCTATGACCGGGATATCGGCCAGCGGACCAAGAGGCGTGGTTTCGGTACGGGGTGGTTTGATGCCGACATAGCTTTGCCCCATGAGGGCCGAGAGGCCCAGCCCGAACAGGGTCAGTGCCAGCCCTGACGCCACCTGGTTGGCCAACGCGACCTGGGTGAGAAATGCAAACAGCAGGGACAGCAGCGCACCCCCCACCGCCGCCGCGAAGAACCCCAAGGCAGGTGAGCCGGAATTCACGGTGATGATGAAACCGCAGACAGCGCCCACGATCATCATGCCTTCCACCCCGAGGTTCAGGACACCGGCACGTTCAACAACAAGCTCGCCGATTGCCGCCAGGAGAATGGGCGTCGAGGCCGCGATCATCGCGGCCAGCAGGAGGATTGGATTGATGGCAGAAAGATCCATGGGTTCACTCGGTCGGGTAAGTCAGGCAGCGCAAAACGCGTCCTGGTGCAGATGTGCTGGACAAGGAAAGCATGATCACGTCCGCATGCGTCACAGACGCGATGGCGCGCAACTCTCCTGCCGGGGCGAGGCCAAACGTGCGCCCCCTTGTCTTGCCGATCATCGCAAGTTGCCCTTCGATCGTGGTCCAGGATCCGTCCCAGTCAAACCGATGCGCGTCACGGGCGGTCGTGACGGTCCCGGTTGCCTGAAAGTTGCCGCGCTCATCCAGAGCAAAGTCGATCTTGACGGGGGTAAAAGGTGCGTCCTTGCCCGGCAGAAGTCCTGCCGTGCAAAACCATTGGCCATGGCTGATCGAGGCGAGGACAATCAATGCGCTCAGCGGTCCCATCACGCCACCTCCGCTGCGCCAAACCGCAGGCGATAGTTGGTCAGCAGGTCCAGCGCCAACAGGAAAAACAGCAGCATGCCCTGAAACACCTGTATTGCGGCGGCAGGCAGGCCCAATTGCGATTGGGCAATGTCACCGCCGATATAGGTCAGCGCCATCAAGAGCCCGGCGGCGACGATGCCCAGCGGGTTGAGACGCCCAAGGAAGGCCACGATGATCGCGGTGAACCCGTAGCCGACATTGAAGTCGATGCTGATCTGCCCCGACGGGCCAGCGACTTCGAACATGCCCGCAAGACCCGCCAGCAAGCCCGACATGCCCAGGCAGAACAGGATCAGCCGGCCCGGATTGACCCCGCCAAATCGTGCAGCGCGGGGGGCCTCCCCGGTGACACGTATGGCAAAGCCCAAGCGGTGCCGGGCCAGCAGTATATAAGCGAAGATCACGGCGATCAGCGCCGCAACCACGCCCCAGTGCATGCCCGTACCTGCGATGATCTCCGCGTTGTGCGCGCTTGGATACTGTTGCAGGTTGCGCGACCCGGGAAAGCCGAAGCCTTCCGGATTTTTCAGCAATCCCAGAGACATGGAGGCCAGAAGCTGCTCGGCCACGTAGACCAGCATCAGTGACACGAGGATCTCGTTGGTGCCGAATTTCACCCGCAAGACCGCCGGGATCATCGCCCAGGCCCATCCACCCAACGCACCCGCCAGAACCATGAGCGGAAAGATCAGGACGCTTTCGGCGGGATAGAAGGCCAGCCCCGCGCCCGCGCCACAAATGGCGCCCACGATGTATTGCCCTTCGGCGCCGATATTCCAGATGCCTGCCCGAAACCCGAGGGCAAGGCCAATGGCGATCAGGACCAGCGGTGCCCCCTTGATCAGCAATTGCGGCCGGTAAAAGAACGAAAACTCGCCAAAGATAGGCTCCCAGAAGATCGTCAGGATCGCCTCCACCGGGTCCTTGCCCAAGACGGCAAAGAGGAGCCCGCCAAAGATCATCGTCAAAACAACGGCCAGCACCGGCGTGGCGTAGGCCATCATCTGTGACGGCTGCGGGCGCGCTTCGAGCCGGATCATCGCGTCGTTCCCTGTTTCATCAGGTCAAATGGAGCGCCCCTGGGCAGGCCTTTATCACACATGCGCCACCTCCATCCCGTGTGCGCCGCCAAGCATCAGCCCGATCTGTTCCACATCCAGTTCGGAAGTGGGGCGCGGCGCGCTCAGCCGGCCCTCGTTCAGAGCCGCGAACCGGTCGGAGATCTCCATCAGTTCATCGAGGTCCTGCGATATGACGACCACCGCCGCCCCCCCTGCCGCGAGATCGAGGAGTGCTTGCCGGATCGACGCCGCTGCCGCGGCATCCACGCCCCATGTGGGCTGGTTCACCACGAGAACCTCGGGGCGTTGCAGCACTTCGCGCCCGATGACGAATTTCTGCAGGTTGCCCCCGGAAAGGGACCGGGCCGCGTTTGCGGGTCCGGGGGTGCGCACGTCAAACTGCGCGATGATCCGCTCTGCAAAGGCGCTGGTTTTGGGCCAGTTCAGAAAACCGCGCCGCGCAAGCCTTTCGCGCGCGGCTCCGGTGAGCATGGCGTTTTCGGTCAGCGACATGTTGGGTGCCGCAGCGTGGCCGAGCCGTTCCTCGGGGGCGGCCAGAACGCCCATGCCGCGCCGCGCCTCGGGGCCCGCGCCACTGAGGTCACGGCCCTCGAACTGCACCATGCCCGGATCGCAGCGGACCTCGCCCGACAGGGCGGACAACAATTCGTCCTGACCGTTGCCCGCCACGCCGCCGATGCCCAGCACCTCACCCGCCTGCACCTCGAAACACACGTCCTTGAGGGACATGCCAAAAGCCGACGGCGACGGAACGCTCAACCCCGAAACGGCGAGTTTGACCGCGCCAAACCCGTGTTCCTGCGCCTTGGGGGCCACAAGCCGGGCGCCCACCATCATCTCGGCCATGTCGCGCGCCGATGTGTCCTGCGGAACGCAGGTGCCCACAACCTTGCCGCCGCGCAAAATCGTTGCAGCATCGCACAGCGAACGGATTTCCTCGAGCTTGTGCGAGATATAGAGGATCGCCGTCCCTTCAGCGCTGAGCTTGCGCAGGGTTTCAAACAGGATTTCAACCTCTTGCGGGGTGAGCACAGAGGTCGGCTCGTCCATGATCAGCAACGATGGTTCCTGCAAGAGACAGCGGATGATTTCCACCCGTTGCCGTTCTCCTGCCGAAAGATCGCCGACAACCCGATCCGGGCTGAGCGGCAGGCCATAGGTTTCGGAAACAGCGCTGATCTGGTCCGCCAGAGTGCGCATGGGCGGTGGCGTTTCCATGCCCAGAGCGATGTTTTCAGCGACCGTCAGCGCGTCAAAGAGCGAAAAGTGCTGAAACACCATGCCCACGCCAACCGCGCGCGACGCGCGCGGGTCGGTCGGCGCAAAAGGCGCGCCGCGCATCTCCATGTGCCCGGCATCAGGCTTGACCAGCCCGTAAATCATCTTGACCAGCGTTGACTTGCCAGCACCGTTTTCGCCAAGCAGTGCGTGGATTTCTCCGTTGCCAATGGCAAGGCTGACTGAATCGTTGGCAACGACACCCGGATAGGCCTTGGTCAGACCGGTTATGGACAAGAGCGGCGCGCTCATGCGCGTGCCTGTTGTGCGGCGTGGTTGCCCTGACGCAACCGGGCGAACTGGTGAGCAACGCCAAGGGCGATCATGTGCGGTTCCTTGCCAAGGGATGGATCGCCAATGGGGCACAGGATGCGCGAGATTTGCGTCTCGGTATGACCGAGCGCAGCCAGCCGTTTGCGGAACCGTGCCCATTTGGTGCGGGACCCGATCAGACCGCAGGACCCAAACCCGTGGGCCAAGGCGGCATGACACAGCGCGAGGTCGAGTTCATGTGAATAGGTCAGGATCAGATGCGCGGCATGGGTTGGCGCGTGGGCCATCAGCCTTGCGGGTTCCGTGGCGACCACGTTGCGAACGCTGTCGGGGATGTCGGTCGGAAACCGGTTCGCGGCTGTATCGACCCAGGTCAGCCTGTTGCCGGGCATGTGCTGCAGGATGTCCACCAGCGCGCGCCCGACATGTCCCGCCCCCCAGATCCACAGATCGCGGTCCGCCGGGCGGGCGGGTTCGATCAGCCACCCGTCGCGCATTGCCGTTGGTGGCAACTGGCCCTGATTGCGGGCGGCTTTCATCATGCGCTTGATCGACAGGGGCATCGGGTCGGGCCCGCGCGCGATCACGTCAATGGGCAGCGCAAGGGCACGGTCGAGATCGTAGATCTCGCTCAAGATCTCGATCACGCCGCCGCAGCATTGCCCCATGTCAGGGCCCAACGCGTGACGGCTGAAGCCGTCCCGCGTCAGGGACAGGGCGCGCCGCGTGACCTCGAATTCCAGTGTGCCACCGCCGATTGTGCCAGACTGTCCGCCGTCCCAGACCAGCATCGCGGCCCCCGGCTCGCGCGGCGCAGAGCCCTGAACCTGCGCCACAACCACGCGCACCACCCGCCCATGTGCCTTGCAGGCGTCGATCAGACCGGCGCGGTCAAACATCGCCGCGTGCCGTCTTGACCGCGCGCAACACCGCTTCGGGTGTGGCAGGCGCGTGCAGGTTCGGGTAGTGCGGCCCGCAGGCCGCTGCCGCATCGCTGAGCGCCAGAAAGGCCGAGATTCCCAGCATCAACGGCGGCTCGCCCACGGCCTTGGATTTGTAGATCGTGTCAGCCTTGTTCTCCCCATCCCAGAGCGCCACGTTGAAAACGTCCGGCCTGTCGGCGCAGGCAGGGATCTTGTACGTTGAGGGTGCATGGGTGCGCAATCGGCCCGCGTCGTCCCAGACCAGTTGTTCGGTGGTGAGCCAGCCAGCGCCCTGAACGTAACCGCCCTCGACCTGACCGATATCCAGTGCCGGGTTCAGTGACGCACCCGCGTCATGCAGCACATCGGCGCGCAGGATGCGGTTTTCGCCCGTCAGCGTGTCGATCACCACTTCGGTCACGGCAGCGCCATATGCAAAGTAGAAAAACGGCCGTCCCTGGCCTTTGATCCGGTCCCATTTGATATCCGGCGTCTTGTAAAACCCGGTTGAGGAGAGGCTGATGCGGGCCTGATGGCACAGCGCCGCGACGTCGCCAAAGCCATAGCTGGCATCGCCTGCAAACACGGTCCCGTCGACGAAGCGAACGGCGTCAGGGCGGCATTGGTGCAACTGCGCCAGATGTTCGGCCATACGGTCGCGGATCGTGTCACAGGCCGCCTTGACCGCCATGCCGTTGAGGTCACTGCCGGACGACGCCGCCGTCGCGGAGGTGTTGGGCACCTTTGCCGTATCGGTTGCCGTGATCTTGATGGCTGCGAGCGGCACACCGAACCGGCTTGCCGCCACTTGCGCGACTTTCTGGAACAACCCTTGCCCCATCTCGGTACCGCCATGGTTCAGGTGGATGGAGCCGTCCTGATACACGTGCACCAAAGCGCCCGCCTGATTGAGATGCGTGAGCGTGAACGAGATGCCGAACTTCACCGGCGAAAGCGCGATCCCTTTCTTGAGCACAGCATGGCTTGCGTTCCACGCGGCCACGGCGTCGCGCCGCGCCGCATAGTCAGACGTCTCGGCCAGCTGCGCGACAAGAGCGTCGCCAATGAAGTCGTCAACCACCTGCCCATACGGTGTCGTTTGCTGCGCGCCATCCGCGCCAGACGCGTAAAAATTCCTCTGACGCAGTGTCAGGGCGTCCATCCCGAGATGCGCCGCAATGTGATCGGCGATCCGCTCCATTCCCAGCATCCCCTGCGGCCCGCCAAAGCCACGGAATGCCGTGGCGCTTTGGGTGTTGGTTCTGAGGCGGTGGCTTTCGATGCGGATATCCGGCAGCCAATAGGCATTGTCCGCATGCAACATGGCCCGATCGGCCACGGGCAGGCTCAGGTCCTGCGCCCAGCCGCAGCGTGTGTATTGGCGCACATCAAGCGCCGTGATCCGACCGTCGCCATCAAACCCCACGTCGTAATCGATGCGAAAATCGTGACGCTTGCCGGTGATGACCATGTCGTCGTCCCGATCATAGCGCATCTTGCAGGCCTGCCCCGTCGCGCGGGCCGCGATGGCGCAGGCGACCGCAAGCGCGTTGCCCTGGCTTTCCTTGCCGCCAAAGCCGCCGCCCATGCGGCGGGTCTCGCATCGCACCGCATGCATGGGCAGGCCAATTGCATCTGCCACCTTGTGCTGGATTTCCGTCGGGTGCTGGGTGGACGAGATGACGTGTATGTCCCCGTCTTCGCCCGGCAGTGCGAGCGCGGCCTGACCTTCGAGATAGAAGTGTTCCTGACCGCCAATATTGAAACGGCCCGACAGGCGGTGTTGCGCGGTTTCGAGGGCCGACGCTGCGTTGCCGCGTGCGTAGATACGGGGCCCGTCCTCGAACCGGCTGTCTTTCGCCAGCGCGTCTTCGATGCTGAGGATGGCCTGTCTGGCGGTGATGTCGATCCTTGCCTGACGCGCGGCAAACCGCGCGGCGCGATGCGACCTGGCGACCACCAGGAAAATCGGCTGGCCAACGTAATGCACCGAACCCGTGGCCAGCAGGGGCTCATCATGCGCGGACGGGGAGACATCATTGGCAAAGGGCAGGTCATCTGCCGTCATCACCCGCACCACATCCGGTGCGGCGCGCACGGCATCCAGGTCGAGATGCGT
>CAZRUV010000035.1:0-3578 GCA_964603315.1 uncultured Rhodobacterales bacterium | reverse complement strand
GCGCGCATGTCCGACAACGGCTCAAAATCCCGCTCAAGGGCCGCCATCGCGGCCCCGACCGTACCATCGGTCCACGGCATGCCGCGCAAGGCGGCTTCGGCCCGCGCCGCGCGTTTCGGCGTGCCCGCCATGCCGCCAAAGGCCAGCCGGACCTCGCGCACTTCGCCGTCCGCGACGTCGATCCAGAAGCACCCGCACACGGCCGAGATGTCCTGATCGAAGCGTTTCGACAATTTGTAACAGCGCAGCGCATCCGCTTGTATGGGGAAGGACAGGGCGGAGACAAACTCGTTCGGGGCGCGGTCCTGTTTGCCATATGCAATAAAGAAATCGGCAATCGGAACAGCGCGCGTGCCATTCACGCTGCGCAAATGGACGGTGGCATCCAGTGCGATCAGCGCAGGCGAGCCGTCCCCAATGGGCGAGCCGTTGGCAACATTCCCGCCAATGGTGGCGGCGTTGCGCACCTGCACGGAGCCGTACCGGCGAATGAGTTCTGCGAACGCAGGATGGTGCGGCGCAATTGCCGTTTGCAGATCCGTCAGCGTCGTGGCTGCCCCGATCCGAATGTCGTCGTCGGTGATTGTGACCCCAGCCAGTTCCGGGATCCGGTTGAGAAAGGCGACCGGGCCCAGATCGCGGAAATCCTTTGTGACCCACAGACCCACATCCGTAGCGCCGGCGACAAGCGTGCCATCCGGGTGTTTGTCCAGCCATGTGGCCAGAGCGTCAGCCGTTGTCGGGAGTTGGTCCTCGACCGGGATATCTCCGCTCGGACGGCGTGGGGTGTCGTGCATATGGTCCGGCACGGGCGCGTTTGCTGCGTCTTGCGCGGCGCGAATGATCGGCGCGTAGCCTGTGCAGCGGCACAGATTTCCCGCAAATTCAGTGTCATAGTCGTTGGCGCCGTTCAGATGCGCCGTGGCCATTGTCGTGATGAAGCCGGGGGTGCAAAAGCCGCATTGCGCTCCGTGATGATCCACCATTGCCTGTTGTACCGGGTGAAGCGTGCCGTCCGGCGCTGCGATCCCTTCGACCGTGCGCACAGCCTTGCCGTCCAGTTGCGGCACGAACAGGATACAGGCGTTGAGCGCGCGCGCGCCGTTCTGGTCGGTCACCATCACGGAACAGGCCCCGCAATCGCCTTCGTTGCAGCCTTCCTTGGTGCCAGAGAGGCCTTGTTCCTCGCGCAGCCAGTCGAGCAGCGTGGTGGTGTCCGAAGTGTCGGCGGTGATCTCGCTTCCGTTCAGAAGAAAGGTCGTGCGCATGTGGTTTGCCCGCCGCCTTACCAAGCCATGGATCAAGGCGCACCGTCGATGCGGCGTAGAGGGTGCGCGCCGCTCATCAAATCGCGCACGCTCTGACTTGGCAAGCCCTCTGCCGCGGCAGATGCCGAAAATCCCGCATCCGGCCGATTTTTCGAGCGGTTTATCGTGACACTGCTTGACCTTAGCGCAATGTGCCCTGTAGCTGGGCGTCGGGTGGTGTGATGAGTTAAGGAAGTGTTTCGATGTCGGGTGGTCTTGCGTGCATGGAGCATCTCACCCGTCTCGCGAAATGTGCGGCGATCGTTCTGGGCCTGAATGCCGTGCCCGCTGGGGCCGTCACCGTTTACACCGAACGTGACATCGTTGTTCCGGTTAACACATCCAACCGGTTTACGCGCAGCGCGTTTGTGGACGTGTTCGAGGACGGTCGTACGAGCTTTACGATCTCGGTACACTCCGTCAACGGGTTCAACCGCCTGAACATTACGCCTTTTCTGTCCTTCCAGGCGCCGAATACCGTCTCGCTCGGGCCGTCGCGCGACGCGGCGCAGACCTGGGCGTCGGGCGATACGGTCAACAATCCGCGTACATCCCTTCAGCCAACTGGCCTCGATGAACTGAGTTATGGTTTCCTGCCCTATCGCTGCACGGGCGGCGTATGCGGGCCTGACGCGTATGCCGCGGCGCGCGGCGTGTGGGATTTTACGCCTGGCACGGAATTTTCAGTCTATGTCGGTGTGACGCAGGGGCTTGGTAGGCTGTCCCCGGACCGCCGCAATGGCTGGGCGCAGATCGACGTGAGCACCGTGGGCAATCTGAGCGTGACCGTCGCCGCAACAGGGTATGAGACGATGTTCAACGCACCATCGGTTATCGGTGCCGGGGCACCCACGCCGCCAGAACCCCCTGCAGAGCCGCCATCCCCTGTGCCGCTTCCGGCAAGTGCCGTGCTGTTGCTGGGCGCCCTCGCGGGAATGCGTGCGTTGAAGCGGCGCGGCTGACGCTCATTTTGTGTGGATAAAGGCGCAAGCCTACTGGATGTAGCGGGCGCGCCTGCGTAGGCTCGCGCCATGTCTGAGCCCCGATTCATCCATCTCCGTACGCATTCCGAATATTCACTGCTCGAAGGCGCGCTGCGCCTGAAAAAGCTGCCCGCGATGGTGCGGGATGCGGACATGCCCGCCATTGCGCTGACGGACACGAACAACATGTTTGCGGCGCTGGAATTCTCGGTTGGCATGGCCGGGGCCGGGGTGCAGCCGATTATCGGCTGTCAGGTCGACCTGCAATACGTGACGCCACGCACCGGTGAACGTCCGCGTGACCCGGCGTCTCTGGTGCTGCTGGCGCAGACCGAGGCCGGGTACGAAAACATCATGAAGCTGAATTCTTGCCTGTATCTGCGCGCGGGATCGGACCTGCCGCATATCAGTCTGGACGAGCTTCGCACCCATTGCGCTGACATCATCTGCCTGACGGGTGGGCCGGATGGTCCGGTGGGCCAGTTGCTTCGATCCGGACAGCGCCCGGCGGCCGAGGCGTTGATGCAGGCGCTCGGCGATATGTTCGGGGACCGGCTCTATGTCGAGTTGCAGCGCCACCCGGGCGACGGCGGCGCGCCGGAGGCTGAGCGTCTGACCGAACGCCCGTTCATCGAAATGGCCTATGCCATGGACCTGCCGCTGGTCGCGACAAACGACGTCTATTTTCCCAAAGCGGACATGTACGAAAGCCACGATGCGCTGATCTGCATCGCCGATGGCGCATATGTGGATCAACAGGAGCCACGCCGACGCCTCACATCGCAACACTACTTCAAATCGCAGTCCGAGATGGTGACGCTGTTCGCTGACCTGCCCGAGGCTGTGGAAAACACTGTGGAAATTGCGCGCCGCTGTGCGTTCATGGCTTATCGTCGCGACCCCATTCTGCCGAAATTTGCGGATGACGAGGTGGAGGAACTGCGTCGTCAGGCCAATGAGGGCCTGCAGGAACGTCTGAAGGTGATCCCGCACGCCGCCTCGGTCGAGGAATACCAAAAGCGGCTCGATTTCGAGCTCGACATCATCGAGGGCATGGGGTTTCCCGGTTACTTCCTGATCGTGGCCGACTTTATCAAATGGGCCAAGGATCAGAGCATTCCTGTGGGGCCGGGGCGCGGGTCCGGGGCTGGCAGCCTTGTGGCCTATGCGCTGACGGTCACGGACCTTGATCCCCTGCGCTACGCGCTGCTGTTCGAACGTTTCCTGAACCCCGAGCGGGTATCGATGCCGGATTTCGACATCGACTTCTGCATGGAAGGTCGCGAGG
>CAZRUV010000034.1:0-28765 GCA_964603315.1 uncultured Rhodobacterales bacterium | reverse complement strand
ACGGACGGCGTTGGTCGAGGTCTGGTACAGGATGCTCAGCTTGACGCCGTCCTTGTCACGGATACCGTCTCCATCGCTGTCGACCCAACCGGCCGCATCCAGCATGGCGTTTGCGCCGTCAATGTCCTGCTCGAAGCAGTGCGTGTTGCCGGCCGAATAGTTGTCGGGCACGGGCACGAGGTCACAGGTGGGCTTGCCCGCCTTGCCGTAGCCGATTTCCACCAGCAGCGGACGGTCGATGGCCATCGACAGCGCCTGACGCACGGCCTGATCGCTCAGGAACGGGTGCGGCTCGGCCACGGTTGCGCGCGTCTCGGGCGGCAGGTCCGGAGACGGGTTCGTCAGGTTCATCTCCAGCCGTTCGACCAGCGGACCAAAGCCCGCAATCGCCTGACCCTTGCCGCCTTCTTCGAGGTTGGCAATGACATCAGGTGCCAGCTGCAGGTTCCAGGCATAGTCGAACTCGCCGGTTTCCAGTACAGCGCGACCCGCGGCCAGTGCGTCGCCACCACCCTTGAAGTTCACCTTGGCAAAGGCGGGCTTGTTGGGGTCGCGATAGTTGCTGTTGGCCGAATACTGGATCGTGTCATTGGGGCGGAATTCGTCAACGACGAAGGGACCCGTGCCAATGGGGTTGAAGTTCGCTTCGGTACACTCGGGCGCCTTGGCACCCAGGCAGTCGGCAAACTGGGCTGCCTGAATAATAGGCGATTGACCGCCGACGAAGGGGCCATAGGGGTTCGGCTTGGGCTGATTGAACGTCACCTTGACCGTCAGGTCATCGGGCGTTTCCACGTTTTCCACACCGTCAAAGAACGCCAGCTGCGCGCAACCGCCTTCGGGGTGCATGCAGTATTCGGCGGTGAATTTTACGTCTGCCGACGTCACCGGAGTGCCATCGGACCACAGCAGGCCGGGCTTGATTTTCCAGGTGATGGTGGTGAGGTCTTCGCTCACGCCGCCATTGCCGACGGTGGGGATTTCTTCGGCCAGGAACGGTGTCAGCGCGCCGGTTTCGTCATAGCGTGCAAGCGGTTCCAGCACGAGAGAGGCTGATTCCACATCCTTTGTCCCGCCCGACAGGAACGGGTTCAGGATCGACGGTGCTTGCCAGTAGATGATGCTCACCTCGCCATCCGAGCCACGCTCGGCAAAGGCGGCCGGCGCAAGCGCCGCTGTAGCCACAGCACCCATCAAAAGGGTTTTCAATGTCATGTCATACTCCTTGTTGGACGGCAGGCGGACCTGCACATCAAAGTCGCACCGCGTTGGCCGCAGCGCATTTCACGAGACAAGAGGTGTGATGCGTCACAGTCGCGTAACCCACGGTTTCGCCGTCGTTTTTACGCATTGCCCCCTTACCGCACCCCGATATCGAAACAGAACCTGCCGAAAATGCAAGCCTTGCGTGCGGTCAACGGTGCGATTTGGGCCCTGCGGGTTTGACAGTGCCTGTCCCTTCGCCCACTCTTTGGCTGCATGCACAACCGGAGAGCGCCATGCTGGACAACCAGGGACCGTCCCCAATTGCCGACATCAGGGGGCTGCGTGTCGAATTCGAGACCAAGGATGGCACGGTTGTCGGGGTCGAGGACGTGTCGTTCTCGGTGGGGCCGGGCGAAACGGTCTGTGTGGTGGGCGAATCCGGTTCGGGCAAGTCGGTGTCATCGCTGTCGCTGATGCGGCTCGTGGAATTCGGCGGCGGCACGATTGCGGGCGGCAACCTCGTCTTTGACCGCAAGGATGCGGACGCCGTCGATCTGGCCGCCACCGAACAGGACCTGATGCGCACGATCCGCGGCAATGAAATCGGCATGATCTTTCAGGAGCCCATGACAGCGCTCAACCCGGTGTTCACGGTCGGGCGACAACTGACCGAGGGGTTGCGGCTGCACAAGGGGATGAGCAAGTCGGCCGCTGAAGCGCGGGCGCTGGAGTTGTTGAAACAGGTCCGTATCCCTGAACCGGAACGCCGCCTGCGTCAGTATCCGCATGAGCTGTCGGGTGGTATGCGGCAGCGGGTGGTGATTGCCATGGCGCTGGCCTGTGAGCCGCGCCTCCTGATCGCGGATGAGCCGACCACCGCGCTCGACGTGACCATTCAGGCCGAGATCCTCGCCCTGATCGACCGGCTCAAGCGCGAGACGGGCACCGCCGTGATGTTCATCACCCATGACATGGCCGTCGTGGCGCAAATGGCGGACCGCGTTGTGGTCATGTTCCGCGGCAACAAGGTCGAAGAGGGCACGGTCGAAGAAATATTCGAGAACCCGCAGCACCCCTACACACAGGCGCTCTTGGCCGCCGTTCCCAAGCTGGGCGAGATGCGCGGCAAGGCCGCCCCCGAACCGATGAAGCTGCTGGGCCGCGCGCAGGGCGAGATTGCGCCCATCACCGGCACAGACGAGGTTCTGCTGAAAGTCGAAGGCCTGACAACGCGGTTCCCGGTCAAGGGCGGCTTTTTCCGGCGGCTTGTGGCCAATGTCCACGCGGTTGAGGATGTGTCATTCACCATCAACAAGGGCCAGACCCTCAGCCTTGTGGGCGAGAGCGGTTGCGGCAAATCCTCGGCCGGGCGGTCCATCCTGCGGCTGGTCGAGCCGCAATCGGGTCACATCATGCTGGGCGACACCGATATCATGGCGCTGAACGACCGTGATCTGCGTCAGGCGCGGCGCGACATGCAGATGATCTTTCAGGATCCCTTTGCTTCGCTGAACCCGCAAATGCAACTGGCCGATCAGGTCGCCGAGCCGATCCACAATTTCGGGACGCTGACCGGGGATGCGGTGCACGACAAGGTGGCGGGCCTGTTTGACCGGGTGGAACTGCCGCGCAGTTTCATGCGCCGTTATCCGCACGAATTGTCGGGCGGCCAACGGCAGCGCGTGGCCATCGCACGCGCGCTGGCGCTGGAGCCCAAGCTGATCATCGCGGACGAGGCCGTGTCGGCGCTGGATGTGTCGGTGCAGGCGCAGGTGTTGAACCTGATGATGGAACTGCAGGCCGAGCTGGGCGTGAGCTACCTGTTCATCAGTCACGACATGGCCGTGGTGGAGCGGGTCAGCCACCATGTCGGCGTGATGTATCTGGGCCGTATCGTTGAAATGGGGCCGCGCGCCCGCGTGTTCGAGAACCCGCAGCACCCCTATACGCAAGCGCTGATGAAGGCTGTGCCCATTGCCGACCCGCGCCAGCGCAAGTCGGAAAAAGACCTGAACTTCAAGCCGATACCGTCGCCAATTCATCCAGTGAATTATGTGGCGGAGCCGTCGGTATACGATGAGGTCGAGCCCGGGCATTTCGTGTTGACCACCGACAGCGGTTACTGAGGTTCATGCGGCTCGCGCAGATCACGCCGTTTGTGCCGTGCACCTCGCTTGAGACGCAGATCGCCTTTTACCGCGACAGTCTGGGCTTTGCGGTTGGGTTTCAGGCTGAGGGCTATGCCTTTTTGCGCCGCGATGCGGTCGCAGTGCGGCTGGTCGAAGTGTCAGGTGACGTGGATTTGTCGCACCCCGAACGTCAGGGTTCGTTCTATGTCGACGTTGCGGGGGTGGATGCACTCTACGCGGCGCTCAAACCAAAACTGGACGTGCTGCCGGAAGGGCGCGTTCGTGCGCCCTTTGATCAGGCGTACGGCCAGCGCGAATTTCACGTCATCGACGAGGATTGCACGCTGGTGTTTTTCGGAGAAGCGATGTGACCACACGACTGACGCCGCTGGACCTGATGACCCGGTTGATCCGGTTCCCGACCGTGAGCCGGGACAGCAACCTGCCGCTGGTTGATTGGGTCGAGGATTATCTTGCGGGGCACGGGATTGCCTGCCACCGGTATTATCATCCCGACGGCGACAAGGCGGCGCTCTTTGCGCATGTCGGCCCCGAGGTCGAAGGCGCGGTCGTGCTGTCGGGTCATACGGATGTGGTGCCCGTCGACGGACAGGCCTGGGATACCGACCCCTTTGACGTGGTGGCGCGCGATGGCAAGTATTTCGGGCGCGGCACCTGCGATATGAAGGGGTTTGACGCGCTCGCAATCTGGACACTGGTCGAAGCGCATTACGCGGGCACGCCGTGCCAACTCGCCCTCAGCTTTGACGAAGAGATCGGGTGCCTCGGCGCGCCACCGATGATCGAAGCGATGCAGGGCGTGGTGCCCAAGGGTGGGCCGGTCATTGTCGGTGAGCCGTCGATGATGAAGGCGGTTACAGGCCACAAGGGCGGGCAAGGCTTTGACACCCATGTGGTGGGGTTCGAGGTCCATTCGTCGCTGTTGCCCCAAGGGGTCAGCGCGATCCTGGAAGGCGCGCGGATCATTGATTTTGCCAATCATCGAAATGCGGAGAATGCGGCCCGGACGCCCTCGGACCTGGCCGCGATGTTCGATCCGCCCTATACCACCTGGCATGTGGGGCAGGTGTCGGGCGGCACGGCGCACAATATCACGGCGAAGGACTGCCGGTTCTCGATGGATTTTCGCGCGGTGCCGGGAGATGATATCGCCGCGCTCAAGGCGGCATATCTCGATCACGTCGCGGACGTGGAACGGGACATGCAGGCGGTGCGGCGCGAGGCGCGGGTCGATATCGACATCCGGTTCGACGTGCCCCCGCTGGTCCCGGAACAGGATGGCGCGGCCGAGGCATTGGTGCGGCGCATTACCGGTGACAACGGCACCCATGTGGTCAGCTATGGCACGGAGGCGGGTCAGTTTCAGGCAGCGGGCTATTCGGCGGTGGTGTGTGGACCGGGCGATATCGCGCAAGCGCATCAGCCCAACGAATTCATCACGATCGCGCAATTCGAGGCGGGCCATGCATTCATGCGTGATCTTTTGCGGCACCTTGCCTGAGAAACCGTTTTCCGATGCGGAAAACGGCTGGAAAGCGACACGCTTTCCAGGGGTGCGCTGCTTTCCGTCCCGGAAAGCTGCCGGAAACCGGGTCGGTTTCCGGTGACCGGGTTTCCCATTAGCGTCTCCTCTCCGGTGACATGGCCGGGACCGCATCCGGCGCAGGCGGATGTCGTGGTGATTGGCGGCGGCGTCATTGGTGTGACCACTGCGCTTTTTCTGGCGCGGGCAGGTCTGCGTGTGGTTTTGCTGGAAAAGGGACGTATTGCAGGCGAGCAATCCAGCCGTAACTGGGGCTGGATACGGCAACAGGGGCGGGATGCGGACGAATTGCCGATCATGGTGGAAGCAAACCGGCTGTGGCGCGCACTTGCGACCGAAACCAATGTGGACATTGGTCTCACTCAAGGTGGCGTGACCTATCTCGCTGAAACGGACGCGGACATGGAGCGCTACACCGCCTGGCTGCCGCAGGCGGAAGCGGCCGGTGTGGACACCGCCCTTTTGTCGGATGCGGCGGTGCAGTCACTGATCCCCGGCATGGCGCGTCGCTACAAGGGCGCGATGCACACGCGCACCGACATGCGGGCAGAGCCCTGGGTCGCCGTGCCCGCGCTGGCAGGTATCGCTGCCCGCGCCGGTGCGACACTTGTCGAAAACTGCGCGGTGCGCGCACTCGACATCGAAGCCGGTCGCGTTGTCGGCGTTGTTACGGAACAGGGGCGTCTGCGCGCGCCTGATGTCGTGCTTGCAGGTGGAGCCTGGTCCGCCTTGATGCTGCGCCGTCACGGCATTGCCTTGCCGCAATTGTCGGTCCGCGCCACCGTCGCCGCACTTGATGCGGCACCGATGGCCTATGCGGGGGGTGCTGTGGACAAACGCATCGCGTTCCGCCCCCGCGCCGATGGCGGTTATTCCGTGGCGGCGGGTGGGTTTCACGAATTGTTTGTCGGGCCTGATGCGTTTCGGGCCTTTCCGAAATTCCTGACCCAGCTGCGCGCCGACCCGTTCGGCGCGCGCTTTCTGCCGCGCGCGCCCAAGGGGTTTCCCGATGCCTGGGGGACACCGCGCCACTGGGCCGAGGATGCCGTCAGCCCGTTCGAGCGCCAGCGCGTGCTCAATCCGGCGCCAAATCCGGGCAAGGTGCGCCAGCTTCGGACCGATTTCGGGGCCATGTTTCCCGGTCTCGGCCCGCCTCGGGTCAAGGCCGCGTGGGCCGGAATGATCGACACGATGCCGGATGTCGTCCCCGTGATTGACCGGGTGTCGTCTTTGCCGGGCCTGACCCTTGGCACGGGGATGAGCGGTCACGGGTTTGGCATTGGTCCCGGGGTCGGACGCGTGCTTTCGGCTCTGGTCACTGGCGACGATCCGGGTCATGATCTGACACGATTCAGGTTTGACAGATTTGCCGACGGAACGCCGATGCGTCTCGGCCCAGCACTGTGAACAGAGGAGCAGTCCATGCCCACCAAGAACCGTTTCGCCGATTTGCATGATGATATCACGGCTTGGCGCCGGGACATTCATCAGCACCCGGAAATCCTTTTTGAAACGCATCGCACCAGCGCGTTGGTGGCGGAAAAGCTGCGCGCGTTTGGGTGTGACGAAGTGGTCGAGGGGATCGGACGGACAGGTGTGGTTGGTGTGATCAAGGGCCGCGCCAACGGGTCGGGCAAGGTGATCGGGCTGCGCGCCGACATGGACGCGCTGCCGATCCCCGAACAAACCGGGGTGGACTATGCGTCAAAGACTGACGGGGCGATGCATGCCTGCGGCCATGACGGCCACACCGCGATGTTGCTGGGGGCCGCGCAATACCTTGCCGAGACGCGCAATTTCGATGGCACCGCTGTGGTCATCTTTCAGCCCGCCGAAGAAGGCGGCGGCGGCGGCCGGGAGATGTGCGAAGACGGCATGATGGAGCGTTGGGGCATCGAGGAGGTCTACGGCATGCACAACTGGCCGGGCCGCCCCGTCGGGGAGTTTGCGATCCGGACCGGTCCGTTCTTTGCGGCCACCGACCTGCTCGATATCGAATTCGAAGGGCGCGGCGGCCATGCGGCCAAACCGCAGGAGACGGTGGACACGACGCTGATGGCGTCACACGCCGTGACCGCCCTGCAAAGCATCGTGAGCCGGAATGCCGACCCGATTGACCGCATCGTGGTGTCGATCACTTCGTTCGAGACGTCCTCGAATGCGTTCAACGTGATCCCGCAGAAGGTCAAGATCATGGGCACCGTGCGCACGATGAGCGCAGAGATGCGCGATCTGGCCGAACAGCGCGTGACCGAGATTTGCGAGGGGATCGCCACGACCTTTGGCGGCGTGGCGCGTGTGGATTACCAGCGCAACTATCCGGTGATGGTCAATCATGTTGCGCAAACCGAGTTCGCCGCCGAAGTGGCGCGGTCCGTGTCCGGGCAGTGCGAGGATGCGCCGCTGGTCATGGGGGGCGAGGATTTCGCCTTCATGCTCGAGGAGCGGCCCGGCGCCTATATCCTGATCGGCAATGGGGACACCGCGATGGTGCACCATCCGGAATATGACTTCAACGACGCGGCGATCCCGGCGGGTTGCTCGTGGTGGGCCGAGATCGTGGAACAGCGGATGCCGATTGCGTCCTGAGGTCCGGGAAGGACGGTTGGTGACGCTCCCGCTGGCGCGGATCGCCCCACCCACCGTCCCTTGATGCCGCCATTCATTCCGGTTGCAGAAGCGCCAGCACATCGTTTGCCAAGGCATGGAGCTTGCGGGTGCCATGGTCTGCCATTGGGCGGGCTCGGGCGGCAAGCTGTGCGGCCTGGCTGGGATGTGTGAGCAGGGTGTGGACAGCCAGTGCCAGAGCGGTGCCGTCCTGCACCTCCACGCTGGCCTGTGCCAGTTGGAACGCAGTGAAGGTTTCGGCGTGCGCGCCGTATGCAGTGCCATGAACAATAGCCGTGTGAGCCGCCGCGGGGGCCAGTGGAGACAGCGGGCCGCCTCCGGTCAAGGTTCCGCCCAGAAACACGATCGGGCTGACCGCATGCCAAAGGTCCGGTGCGTCTGTTCCGTCCGCGAGAAAGACCTGCGCACCGTCTGCGAGCGTGTCGCCGGCACCTTGATGTGCGACCGTCATCCTTTCCTTGCGTATCTTGTCAAGCATGTCATGTGCGTTGGCTCCTTGGGCGGGGGCGAGGATCAGGCACAAATCCGGATGATCCCGCAGCACCGTCGCATGGGCGGCCAGCACCGCCGCGCTTTCCTCTGGCTCCGTCGCAGCGGCGACCCACACCCGTCGACCGGAGAGGGCCGCGTTTGCCGCGTCCAGCCTGTCGGCTGGCACGTGCGACGTCTGTATCAGCGATGACAACGGGGTGCCGGCGCTGGCACAGCGCAGCCCCATGGCGCGCAAATGATCCTGTGTTTGCCGATCCTGACAGTGCGCATGCACCACTCCGCGCAAGACGAACGCTGTCGTGTCCGGAAACTTGCGCCAGCCCCGCGCGCTGCTTTCGGTCAATTGCGTATCGAGCAGCGCGACAGGGATGTCGCGGCGTGCACAACGGTCGAGCAGGTTGGGCCAGAGGTCGGAATGGACCAGCACGCAAAGGTCGGGACGCCAATGGGACAGGAAGCGTTCCAGCGGACCTGTTGAGTCGAGCGGACCGAACTGGTGCACGGCACCAAAGGGCAACCGATTTGCTACGGCCTCGGCTGAACCCGCGGTGCACGAGGTCAGCAGCATGCGAACATGCGGCGCCGTTTGGGCCACCTGATGCATCAGCGGCAGAAGGGCGGAGGTGTCACGCGCCGAGTGCCCTTGAAACCAGATGAGCGGCCCCAGCCGCCGGTCTGCGGTCGCATGCCCCAATCGTTCATGGGCGCGCATCACCGGTACGCCCGCCCGTCGCAACCGGTTCACGGTCGCACGGGCAAAGAACGGAACCGTCAGCGCCGCTGCACTCTGGTAAAGGCGGAAGAGCGCGGTGGCTCGTGCCATGTCACCCGCCGGTATGGCTCATGTGGCGGGGCATCTGGCCGTCAAGGCGTTGGCGGGAATAGTCGAAATCGTGCCCCTTGGGCTTGAGCGCAATGGCGGCGCGAATGGCGTCTTCGAGCGGGGCATCATCGTCGGGGTGTGCACGCAAGGGCGCGCGCAGGTCGGCCATGTCCTCCTGTCCGAGGCACATGTAGATCTCGCCGGTGCAGGTGATCCGCACGCGGTTGCAGCTTTCGCAGAAATTGTGGCTGAGCGGGGTGATGAAGCCGATCTTTTGCCCCGTCTCCTCAAGCCGGACATAGCGCGCGGGACCGCCCGTGCGCTCGGCGAGGTCGGTGAGCGTGTAGCTTTCGCCGTAGCGCGCGCGCACGTCCTTGAGCGACCAGTACTGGCCCAACCGGTCCTCGTTGCCGAGATCGCCCATGGGCATCACTTCGATCCAGGTGAGGTCCATGTCGCGGTCGGCACACCAGTGAGTGATGGTTTCCAATTCGTCCTCGTTGAACCCCTTGAGCGCGACCGCATTGATCTTGACCCGCAGGCCGACAGTCAGGGCGGCATCGATGCCGCGCAGCACCTGGGGCAAGCGGCCCCAGCGGGTGATGGCGGCAAACTTGTCTTGGTCGAGCGTGTCGAGCGACACGTTCACACGGCGCACGCCCGCTGCAAAAAGGTCGCCCGCAAACCGTTCGAGTTGGCTGCCATTGGTGGTCAGCGTCAATTCCCTGAGCGCGCCGCTGTCGAGATGGCGGCTCATGTTGCGGAAAAAGGTCATGATCTCGCGCCGGACCAGCGGCTCGCCGCCCGTGATCCGCAGCTTGTCCACACCCAGCCGGACAAAGGCCGAGCACATGCGGTCCAGTTCCTCGAGCGTCAGCAGCTCTTTCTTGGGCAGGAATGTCATGTTCTCTGACATGCAGTAGACGCAGCGAAAATCGCAACGGTCCGTGACGGAAACGCGCAAATACCGGATGGCGCGCTGGAAGGGGTCGATCAATGGCGCTGTCATGGTGTTAAGTGGTATGTGTGCGGAACGCTGCCCGCAAGGGGGCATAGACGCGCATGTGGCAGGAGAGCGGGTATGTTCAGAGCAATGTGTATGGTTTTTTGCCTCGCCGTATCGGGATGTGCGGTGCTGGAGCGTGTTCAGGGGGACGCAGCACCCGTTGCCGAAGGCGAGGTGCGTTCGGGTGTGACGCCGGATGTTCTGGTGCGCCCGCGCGTCCGTCCGGAGACCACCGCCCCGGAAACAAGCGGGGGCGCTGCCGCGCCCACCGTGTCGGTCGGGACCCTGGGGCGTACGGTGGCGTCGCTGGGCAACGCGGCGGAACCGGGCTTGTGGCTGAAGACACCGCTGGTCGCGACGCAGCAGCCTGGAACGGTGTATTATCCCGCGACGAACAGAAGCGTGAAGGTCACGCTGATTCCGATCGAAGGGCCGGTGACGGCGGGCAGCCGCCTGTCCTTGCAAGCCATGCAGGATCTTGGCGCCCCTTTGACCGGCCTGCCGGAAGTGGACGTTCTGGCAGGCTAGGCGTTTTCCGATGCGGAAAACGGCCGGAAACCGGGTCGGTTTCCGCCTGCGGTCTAGCGGTGCGGCTTCAGGTATTTGGATGCTTCGCGGACGGCGAAGGGTTTCATGGCCGGCCCGTGTTCGTCGAGGAATGCCTGTACGCGCGGCACGTCATGCTTGCTCAGATCACGCAGCCACCAGCCGACCGCCTTCTGGATGAACCAGTCGTGGTCTGACACGTAAGCCGCGGCCCAGGACAAAATGCGGTCACGTGCCGCTGCCTCATCCGGTTTGGGATGATTCTGCTTGGCCCAGGGCAGGGTGATGACCAGTGCGGCGCGACGGGTCCACATATGCGCCGACCCTGTCCACCCCTCCACAATGTCCAGACGGGTCGGGTCCGCCAACAATCGGCGTTGCCCGGCCATGCAGGCGTGATCGGCCACGGCCCAGCCATCGAACTGAGGAACCCAGTCGCAGATCAACGACCACGCGGCATCATCGGGGCGGATGCGCGCCTGGGTGAGCAGCTTCGCGGCTGCCAACCGTCCTTCGAAGATGTCGCTGTCCCACAACCCGCGTGCGAGCGCCACGCGGGTGTCGACATCGAGCGTCTGCCGCCATGTCCTCGTCAGGTCGTTCAGGACCGGGTTCGGCACGCCGAGATGCACGCGCGGCGACTTGTGGTAGGCCTTGGCGTCTGCCGCGCGTTCCGGATCGCCAAATGCACTGATCTCTGCCAGCGCATCCTCGGGCGTCATTCCGGGTCTGCCAGGATATGCGTCGGTGCCCCGTCAATGGTCGACTGGTTGCGCTCGCGCCAGTAGGTGTCGATCCCGTCGCGCCCCTTGCCCTCGGCCCAGTTGGCCAGCACGTCCCGTTCGCCCGCAAAGTCGTAGAAGGGGACGGCATAGCCACAGGAGGTTTGCACCAGATCGACCGACAGGTCGTAAATCTGTCGGGCGCCGTTGCTTTCGGGAAAATGCGCATTGAGTTCGGCGAAATCCGCATCACGCGGATGCAAGGTGCGCGCAGTTCCGTATGTGCGCAGGATCATCGGGCGTTTTTCGAACCCGCACCACATCAGCGTCATGCGGTTGATCTGCGCCAGATGTCCGGCGGTTTCATTGCCCGAACCGGTCAGGTTGCGCCACACGATCCGGTTCGGGCCCATCACGCGCAGACTGTCCATGCCCTTGGGCGAGATGTTGACGCGTCCCGTTGCCGCCGCACTGCCCACAAAGAACAGGTGCTGCGCCTCGATAAAGGTCCGCAGGTCGTCGCTGATCTCGTCGAATTGCTTGGCCATCTACTCCACCGTAACAGATTTTGCGAGGTTGCGCGGCTGATCCACATCCGTGCCCTTGGCGACCGCCGTCTGGTAGGCGAGCAACTGGGCAGGCACCGCATAGAGAATGGGGGCCAGCAGGTCGGGGCAGGTGGGCATTGCAAGGCACGACCACGTGCCGTCGCCCGCCTCGGCAATGCCAGCGGCATCCGACACCAGCACAACCTTGCCCTTGCGCGCCATGACCTCCTGCATGTTCGACACCGTCTTGTCGAAGAGCGCGTCGCGCGGCGCCATCACCACCACTGGCACGTTCTTGTCGATCAGCGCGATGGGACCGTGCTTCAGCTCTCCTGATGCATAAGCTTCGGCGTGTATATAGCTGATTTCCTTCAGTTTCAGAGCGCCCTCAAGAGCCAACGGATACATCTGGCCGCGCCCCAGAAACAGCACGTCCTGCGCCTCGGACAAGCGCCGCGCGGTGCGCTGGATGTCGGCATTCTGGGCGATGGCCTGATTGATCAGGCCGGGCAGGCTGCGCAACTGCTCCACATGGGAGGCGAGCGCCTCGGCCGTCAGTTCACCGCGCTGATGCGCGGCCTTGAGCACCAGCATCAGCAAGACCGTCAATTGACAGGTAAACGCCTTGGTCGAGGCCACGCCAATCTCCACGCCCGCATGGATCGGCAGCACCAGATCGCTTTCCCGCGCGATGGAGCTTTCGGGGACATTGACCACCGACACAATCGTGTCGGCCCGGTCACGGCAATAGCGCAAGGCGGCAAGCGTGTCTGCTGTCTCGCCGGATTGGGACACAAAGAGCGCCATGGTCCGGCTCGGGATGGGGGGCTCGCGATAGCGGAATTCCGACGCCACATCGACTTCGACCGGAATGCGCGCCACCTGTTCGAACCAGTATTTCGCGGTCAGGCAGGCATAGTAGGCCGTGCCACATGCCACCAGCGTGAGGCGGTCACAGGCGGCAAAGTCCAGACCTGCGTCGGGCAGCATGATCTCACCGGCCTCTGACAGGTAGTTGGTCAGCGTGTTGCCCAGCACGGTTGGTTGCTCGGCGATCTCCTTGGCCATGAAGTGCTTGTGCCCGGCCTTGTCCATCCGCGTGGTGTCAATGGTCACCTGCCGCACCGCGCGATTGGCCAGCGTGCCGTTGGCGTCGTAGATCGTCGCACCGGCGCGGGTGACAACGGCCCGGTCGCCTTCTTCGAGATAGGTGATGCGGTCGGTCAGCGGCGCGAGCGCAATCGCGTCGGACCCGACGAACATTTCACCGTACCCATGCCCGATCGCCAGGGGTGAGCCTTTGCGCGCGGCGATGATCAGATCCTCCTCGCCGTCAAAGAGAAAGGCCAGCGCAAACGCCCCTTCGAGCCGGTCCAGCGCCTGAAAGGCGGCCTCCTGCGGGCTCGCCCCTTCGGCAAGCGCGCGTTGCGTCAAAAGCGAGACGGTTTCGGTGTCCGTCTCGGTTTCGGCGGCATACCCGGCCTCGGTGAGCTCACTGCGCAGATCGCGAAAGTTCTCGATGATGCCGTTGTGCACGACAGCCACCGGGCCGGACCGGTGCGGGTGCGCGTTGCCTTCGGTCGCGGCACCATGGGTCGCCCAGCGGGTGTGACCAATTCCGGCCTTGCCGGCGAGGGGTGTGTGGACCAGACGGTCACTGAGGTTCACCAGCTTGCCCACGGCCCGGCGACGATCCAGCGCCCCGTTGTTCACGGTGGCGATCCCGGCGCTGTCATAGCCGCGATATTCGAGCCGTTTCAGCGCCTCAACCAGAATTGGCGCTGCTTCGTGATGTCCAAGGACCCCGACAATTCCGCACATTTTAGCTGCCTCTGCTTTGTCTGGCCTTCTTGGCCTTTAACATTTCGAACAATTTGCGCGCCATGCCGGGCTTTTCGACCTGCGGCGCCCGCGCGATGGCGAGGGCGCCATCCTCAACGTCAGAAGTGATCACCGAACCCGATCCCGTCATGGCTTCGTCGCCGACGCTCACCGGGGCCACGAGCATCGTGTTCGACCCGATAAAGGCGCGCGCCCCGATCTCGGTCCGGTGCTTCATCACGCCATCATAGTTGCACGTGATGGTGCCCGCGCCGATATTGCTCGCTGCACCGATGGTGGCGTCACCGATATAGCTCAGGTGGTTGACCTTGGCGCCTTCGGCGAGGGCGGCATTCTTGACCTCGACAAAGTTGCCGATCCGCACATCCTCGGCCAGTTCGGTGCCGGGGCGCAGACGGGCATAGGGGCCAACGATGGCGCCGCGCGCCACATGACAGCCTTCGAGGTGTGAAAAGGCGCGGATCGTGGCGCCGCTTTCGACTGTGACACCGGGGCCAAAGACCACGTTGGGTTCGACGAGCGCATCGCGGCCAATCACCGTGTCAAAGGACAGGTAGACCGTGTCAGGTGCGGCGAGGGTCACGCCATCGGCGAGCAATTCCGCCCGCGCGCGGGCCTGAAAGACCGCATCGGCGGCGGCCAGATCGGTGCGGCTATCCACGCCGAGTGTCTCGGCCTCATCGCATTTGACCGCAGTTACCGACAGGCCCCGGGCATTGGCCAGTTCGGCCACTTGCGTCAGGTAGTATTCGCCCGACGCATTGTCGTTGCTGAGCCCGGATATCAGGTCAAACAGGGTCCCGGCATCGCAGGCGAGCAGGCCGGAATTGGTAAAGCGGATCTGCCGTTCCTCTTCGCTGGCGTCCTTGTATTCCACGATGCGGAGCAGCTTGTCGCCGTCCATGACCAGCCGCCCGTAGCGCGGTTGCAACTCGGCCACGTCAAAGCCCAGCACGACCACATCGTGCGATTTGCGCGCCTCAAGCATGCGTTCCAGCGTTGCGGGCTGCAGGAACGGGGTGTCTCCAAAGAGGACCACCACGTCGCCCTCGAACCCGGCCAGAGCCGCGCGGGCCTGATCCACGGCGTGACCCGTGCCCAGTTGTTCGGTCTGGATCACCACCTGCGCCTGCGCGTCATAGCGCCAGGCCGCGGCCTGCACCTGTTCCGCGCCGTGCCCGGCCACGACAATCGTCTGTGCGGGGTTCAGCGCGGCACCTGTCTGCATCGCATGGTGCAAGAGCGGCGCGCCTGCGATGGGGTGGAGGACCTTGGGCAGGTCCGAATTCATCCGTGTGCCCTTGCCCGCGGCCAGGATGATCAATGCAACGCTCATGACGTTTCTCTTTGTGTTTTTTCGAGCCCCTGTTTATCCGCTGGTCGCAAAGGCGCAAGCGGGCGCCGGTAAAACCTTGTTGCGGCTTGCAACAGGAAGGGGCGGGGCATGACAGCGGTTATCTTTGATCTCGACGGCACCTTGGCCGACACCAGTGGCGACCTGCTGGCCGCTGCAAACCACTGTTTTCGCGCCATGGGTCATGGCGACGTGCTGGGGCCGGGGGATGCGGGCGTGGCGCTGCGCGGCGGGCGGCGCATGCTGACCGTGGGGCTGGAGCGGCTGGGCCGCTTTGACGAGGCGACGGTGGCAGCCTACTACCCCGTGCTGCTTGAGGCCTACGGCGCTGCCATCGCGCAACACACGCGCCTCTATCCCGGTGCGATGGCGGCCGTGGAGGCGTTGAAATCCGCCGGGTTTGCCGTCGGGGTCTGTACCAACAAGCCCGAAGGTCTGGCGCGGCAATTGCTGGGTGAACTGCAGGTGCTCGACGCCTTTGGCAGCCTTGTGGGCGCCGATACGCTGCCGGTGCGCAAACCCGACCCTGCGCCGCTTTTTGAAGCGGCAGAGCGCCTTGGCCGTGATCGGCACGACTGCCTGCTGGTGGGGGACAGTGACACGGACCGCAACACGGCGCGGGCGGCGGCTGTGCCCTCCATCCTCGTGACGTTCGGACCCTCGGGCGAGGATATGGCCGCGCTGGAACCGGAGGCGCTGTTGCATGATTTCGATGACCTGCCGGGGCTGGTGGCGCAACTCGCTGCCACTTGAACAGGCAAAGTCCCGATTTCACGCTTTCAAATCCGCGTGCTGCTGCTTGACCTTGCGGGCGCACATCCCCAAACACTATCCCATGACAGAGCGTTTCACCGGCAGTTTCACCCAGCAGGAAGCCATCCCCGACACCGCAATCGACGCGGCGGTTGCAGTCATGCGGCACGGACGCCTGCACCGCTACAACACCGCACAGGGCGAAGTGGCCGAAGCGGCCCGGCTTGAAGAAGAGTTCGCGGCATCGGTCGGTGCGCAGTATTGCCTCGCCGTGGCGTCGGGCGGCTATGCCATGGCTACCGCGTTGCGGGCTGTGGGTGTGAAACACGGCGACAAGGTCCTGAGCAACGCCTTCACGCTGGCGCCCGTGCCGGGCGCAATCGCTGCGGTGGGCGCGGTGCCCGTCTTTGTCGGTGTGACCGAGGCGCTGACCATCGACCTCGATGATCTCGAGGCCAAGCTGGGCGAGGCGCGCGTGCTGCTGCTGAGCCACATGCGCGGGCACATCTGCGACATGGACAGGCTGATGGCCATGTGTGACGCCGCCGGTGTCACCGTGATCGAGGATTGCGCGCACACGATGGGCGCGGCCTGGCGCGGGACGCCGTCGGGACGCCACGGCGTTGTGGGGTGCTATTCGTGCCAGACCTACAAGCACATCAACTCGGGCGAGGGCGGGCTGCTGGTCACGGATGACCCGCATGTTGCCGCACGCGCCATCATGCTGTCGGGCAGTTACATGCTGTTCGAACGCCACAATGCCGCCCCGCCGCCGCACGTGTTTGATGACATCAAATACGAGACGCCCAATATCTCGGGTCGCATGGACAATCTGCGCGCCGCGATCCTGCGCCCGCAGCTCGCCGACCTGCCCGCGCAGGTGGCGCGCTGGAACGACCGCTACCGCACGCTTGAGGACGGTTTGCGCGACACGCCCGGCCTCACGGTCATCGACCGCCCCGAAGAGGAAACCATCGTCGGCTCCTCGATCCAGTTCCTGCTGCTCGACTGGGCGGCCTCCGCCGTGCGCGAGGTCATCTCGCGCTGCGGCGCACGGGGCGTTGAGTTGAAATGGTTCGGCGCGCCCGAGCCCGTGGCGTTCACCAGCCGATACGACAGCTGGCGCTATGCCCCCTCCACACCCATGGCCGCCAGCGACCGCGTTCTGGCGGGTATCGTCGACATGCGCGTGCCGCTGACCTTCAGCCTCGAAGACTGCGCCCTGATCGCCCGGATCATCCGCGCCGAGGTGTCGGCGGTGTATCAGGCTTCTGCCTAGATCGGGTCTGGTTGCTGACGAGGCGGACAGTCGCGTTCTGCACGCCGGTTTGCGATAAGCCGCCAGCCTCGTGAGGCGGACTTGCATCGCACCGTGGCTTCGCATCCGCTCCGTGCAAATGGGCGCACGTCGTCGTATGACGTGGTTCAAAGCAGATATCTGCCGGCGCTTTGCGAGACGTTCACGCTGGATCAAGGGTGCTTTGTGCTCTCGCATTCCAAGCCTCGGAACAGATCAGCGGGCATGGGTCCATGCACCGCAGTCTGATTTGATTTGACCCGTCGGCCCATATCACTATAAATGAACAAGTGTTCATTAACGGCGGGAGGCGGCAGATGTTCACGCATTCGATGCAGTTTGATCTGGGCGAGGATGTGAACGCTCTGCGCGACATGGTGCATCGCTGGGCGCAGGAACGGGTCAAGCCGATGGCGGCGCAGATCGACGCCGACAACAGCTTTCCGCCCGAGCTTTGGCCCGAGATGGGAGAGCTTGGCCTTCTGGGCATCACGGTGGAAGAGGCGCACGGTGGCTCTGACATGGGCTATCTTGCCCACGCGGTCGCGGTGGAGGAAGTGGCGCGGGCGTCCGCCTCGGTCGCGCTCAGCTACGGGGCGCATTCGAACCTCTGCGTCAACCAGATCAGCCTGAACGCCACCGACGCACAGAAAGAGAAATACCTGCCCGCGCTGGTGTCCGGCCAACATGTCGGGGCGCTCGCCATGTCCGAAGCGGGCGCCGGGTCGGACGTGGTGTCGATGAAGCTGCACGCCGACAAGCGCAACGACCGCTATATCCTGAACGGCACCAAATACTGGATCACCAACGGGCCGGATGCCGACACGCTGGTGGTCTATGCCAAGACCGACCCGGAAGGTCGCGCCAGGGGCATCACCGCCTTTCTGATCGAGAAAGAGATGACCGGCTTTTCCACCAGTCCGCATTTCGACAAGCTGGGCATGCGCGGCTCGAACACGGGCGAGCTGATCTTTGAGGATGTCGAGGTGCCCTTTGACAATGTTCTGGGCGAAGAAGGGCAGGGCGCCAAGGTGCTGATGTCCGGGCTCGATTACGAGCGTGTGGTGCTGGCGGGCATCGGTCTGGGCATCATGGCCGCGTGCCTCGATGAGGTCATGCCATACGTCACCGAACGCAAACAGTTCGGCCAGCCCATCGGATCGTTCCAGCTGATGCAGGGCAAGATCGCCAATATGTACACCGCGATGAATTCGGCCCGCGCCTATGTCTATGAGGTGGCGCGCGCCTGCGACAGGGGCACCGTGACGCGTCAGGACGCGGCGGCCTGTTGCCTCTATGCCTCCGAAGAGGGGATGAAACAGGCGCATCAGGCGGTGCAGGCCCTGGGCGGTGCGGGCTTTCTCAACGACGCGCCCGTATCCCGCATCTTCCGCGACGCCAAGCTGATGGAGATCGGCGCAGGCACGTCCGAGATCCGGCGCATGCTGGTGGGTCGCGAACTTGTGGCCGCGATGGGTTGATGCCGCGCTCGGTTCTCATCACGACCGCCACACTGGTGGTTCTGGCAGCAATGGGCGGCTACTGGCTGGGCCAGCGGCAGGTCACGCTCGACACGAGCGCGGTGATCGAAGCGGTGGCCGGGCGCCACGTGGAACTCTACGGCGGAGAGGTCACCGATTGCCTCGGTCTGCCGGGCGCGGGCAGCGCGGTCTTTTACGTGCGCTGCGGTGCGATGCTTTATGCGGTGGACCGGCTGGGCCGGGTGCGTTTGCAGGCGGAGGACGGCATTTGAACATGGCCGCCCAATGTCTGGATCACCCGGGCGAAGCCGTGGCGATCATCGACCTGACCGGGGACGCGCGCCGCGATGTGACCTATGGCGACCTGCGCGCGATGACGGATGGCTTGGCGCAATCCCTGGCCGCCGAGGTGCAACCGGGCGACCGGGTTGGCGTTCTGTTGTCGCAGACCCCATGGTGCGCGGCGGCGCATCTGGCAATCTGGTCTCTGGGCGCCATCTCGGTGCCGCTGTTCAAACTGTTCAAACAGGATGCCTTGGCCGCGCGGATCAGCGATTCCGGTCTGCGCCTTGTTCTGACGGATGCGGAAGGGGCTGCGCTGGTGGGCGATCTTGCCACGTGTCGCGACGTGGCGGGCTACGGGACACCCGGGGCCGTGCGCGCCATGGCCACGGTGACACGGCAAACACCGGCCGTGCTCATCTACACCTCCGGCACGACGGGAAAGCCGAAAGGCGCATTGCACTCTCATTCTGTTCTCGATGGCCACATCCCAGGTGTCGCGCTCAGCCATGATGATCTGGGACATCCCGGTGATTGCCTCTGGACCCCTGCGGACTGGGCGTGGATCGGCGGCCTTTTTGATGTGCTCATGCCCGGCCTTGCCCTTGGCATTCCCGTGGTGGCCGCCCGCGCCGGAAAGTTCGACGCGGCGACGTGCGCCGACATCATCGCGCGCGGCGCCGTGCGCAACGTGTTCTTTCCGCCCACCGCGCTGCGCATGCTCAAGGCTGAAGGGGCGATGACTGACGGATTGAGATCGGTTGCAAGTGGCGGCGAGCCGCTGGGCGCCGAGATGCTGGCCTGGGGGCGCGAAGCCCTTGGGGTCACCATCAACGAGTTTTATGGTCAGACGGAGTGCAACATGGTGGTGTCCTCCTGCGGCGCGCGCTTCGACGCCAAACCGGGCTGCATGGGCAAGCCGGTGCCCGGCTTCGACGTGGCGGTGATTGATGAGACGGGCAACATAACGGATGGAGAGGGCGACATAGCGGTCAGACGCGGCGCGCCGTCGATGATGCTGGAATACTGGCGCAATCCGCAGGCGACCACAGAGAAGTACCGCGGCGACTGGATGCTCACAGGCGACCGCGGCCAACAAGACGGAGAGTTCATCCGCTTTGTTGGACGGGATGACGACGTGATCACGTCCGCAGGCTACCGGATCGGTCCCGCCGAGATCGAAGACTGCCTGCTCACCCACCCGGATGTGGCCACCGTGGGCGTGGTCGGCAAGCCTGACCCGCTGCGCACTGAAATCGTGAAGGCCTATGTGGTCCCCAAACCCGGGGTGCAACCGGATGCAAAGGCGCTGCAGGACTATGTGCGCGACAGGCTCGCGGGCCATTCCTATCCGCGTGAAATCGAATTTCTGGACACTTTGCCGATGACTGTTACGGGTAAAGTGATCCGCAAGGCCTTGCGCGCGCGTGCGGCGCAGGAAAGGACCGCGCCATGAAACTCAAGTCTCAAGCCATTCCATCTTCGGAGGCGTTCAAAGCCAATCGTGCGGCACATCTCGACGCGCTTGGGGTCGTCAGTGAAGCCGCGAATTGGGCGGCTGCCGGGGGCGGAGAGCGGTCGCGGGCGCGGCATCTCTCACGCGGCAAGATGCTGCCGCGCGAACGGGTGGCGAACCTGCTCGATCCCGGGTCTCCGTTTCTGGAGGTTGGCGCCACAGCGGCCCATGGGCTTTATGACGGTGCCGCCCCCTGCGCCGGTGTGATCGCGGGCGTGGGGCAGGTCATGGGACGGCAGGTCATGGTGATCTGCAACGACGCCACCGTGAAAGGTGGCACCTACTATCCCATGACCGTCAAAAAGCACCTGCGGGCACAGGAGATCGCGGAAGCCAACCACCTGCCGTGCATCTATCTGGTCGACAGCGGTGGGGCGAACCTGCCCAATCAGGACGAAGTGTTCCCCGACCGCGACCACTTTGGCCGTATCTTCTTCAACCAGGCACAGATGAGCGCCAAGGGCATCGCGCAGATCGCGGTCGTCATGGGGTCGTGCACGGCAGGCGGCGCATATGTGCCCGCCATGTCCGACGTGACGATCATCGTGAAGGAGCAGGGCACGATCTTTCTGGCCGGGCCGCCACTGGTCAAGGCGGCAACCGGCGAGGTCGTCACCGCCGAAGCGCTGGGCGGCGGCGATGTGCATACGCGCCTGTCGGGGGTGGCCGATTATCTGGCCGAAGACGATGCGCATGCGCTGGCCCTTGCGCGCCGCGCGGTGAACAGTCTCGGACCGGCCACGCCCGCCCATGTCGCGCTGCAAAGCCCCGAGCCACCGGCCTATGACCCCGAAGAGATCCTTGGCGTGGTGCCCGCAGACCTGCGCACGCCCTACGACATTCACGAAGTGATCGCCCGTCTCGTGGACGGCTCACGCTTTGACGCGTTCAAGGCGCGGTTCGGCGAGACGCTGGTCTGCGGCTTTGCGCATGTCGAAGGCATCCCGGTGGGCATCATCGCCAACAATGGCGTGCTGTTTTCCGAAGCGGCACAGAAGGGCGCGCATTTTGTCGAACTGTGCAGTCAGCGGCGTATCCCACTGGTTTTCCTGCAAAACATCACCGGCTTCATGGTCGGTCAGAAATACGAAAACGAAGGCATCGCGCGACACGGCGCCAAGATGGTGACAGCCGTGGCCACCACGTCGGTGCCCAAGATCACGATGCTGGTGGGCGGCTCCTTTGGCGCGGGGAATTACGGGATGGCAGGGCGTGCATATTCGCCGCGCTTCCTGTGGTCCTGGCCCAATTCCCGTATCAGCGTAATGGGTGGCGCGCAGGCTGCAGGGGTGCTGGCCACCGTCAAGCGCGATGCGATCGAACGGGGCGGTGGCACGTGGTCCGGGGACGAAGAGGCTGCGTTCAAACAACCCACCATCGACATGTTCGAGGAACAGTCTCACCCGCTTTACGCCTCGGCACGCTTGTGGGATGACGGCATCATCGACCCAAGAAAGGCCCGCGACGTGTTGCACCTGTCCTTGCGTGCGTCCCTGAACGCACCGATCGAGGAGACACGCTTCGGCGTGTTCCGGATGTGATGACGATGGTGGATCAAGACAAGCTGAGGCACGCGCTTTGTCCTGCTGCCAAGCCACGGATCATTGATCTCGTGGCGGCTGCCGGTTTCGACGTGTCGGATTGGTCAAACTACAAGGGCGGCCAAGAGAAAGCGGGGGCGAACCCGAAATACTGTTACGAGTGGTGCTATGAACAGGATGGAAAATACCTGTTGAATATCTGGTACGAAAATATGTCGTTCGAAGCGGACGCCGTGCGGCAACACCTGAATTTGAGAAACCGAACGACTGATTTGAAAGGTGTACGGCGCGTCCGTGCAAGGCGGTTCGACACCGCGGTCAGGTCTGCTTACGAAATTGGAGCGAACCCTCGCGTTGTCGTGCAACATCGTCCTGTTCGCAACGTTGGGGGTGTCGAAAGTCGGCTATTGGACAGGTCGCCGTGGACAGTTGAAAGTTACAGTTTTGCGACTGGAGACATGGTTTTGCGTCGCGGCATCGTGCCGATGAAAAGTCTGGACGAGGCAGACGAAGAACTTGCTGCTTTCAATGAAGGCGCATTGCGTCAAGCATTCATTCGGCATCGAAGGCGGGAGAGTCGGCTGCGTCGCCAGAAGATTGATTGGGTATTGGAGCATAGAGGTCAGAAACTGTGTTGTGAGGTTGAGGGCTGTGGCTTCGACTTTTTCGAGGTCTATGGCGACAAGGGAGAAGGATTCGCCCACGTTCACCACCTACGCCCCTTGGCCAGCTTTCGCGACGAAGGTGAAAAGGTGACACTTGATGATCTTGCAGTCGTTTGCGCAAACTGCCACGCCATGATCCACCGCGGTGGTCAATGTCGACCGTTGAGGGGGTTGATAGCGGGGCGTTGCGCTGATGTTTGACACGATCCTGATCGCCAACCGGGGCGAGATCGCGTGCCGGATCATGGAAACGGCGCACAACATGGGTGTGCGCTGCGTTGCCGTTTATTCGGACGCGGATGCGAACGCCAAGCACGTGACCATGGCAGACAAGGCCGTGCACATCGGCGGTCCGGCCCCGGCTGACAGCTATTTGCGCGGCGATGCCATTATTCAGGCCGCATTGGACACAGGCGCGCAAGCGATCCATTCGGGCTATGGCTTTCTGTCGGAAAATCCGGATTTTGTTGAGGCGGTCGAGGCGGCGGGGCTGACCTTTATCGGACCCTCGGCAGCGGCGATCCGGGCCATGGGGCTCAAGGATGCGGCCAAGGCGCTGATGGTCGAGGCGGGCGTTCCGGTTGTTCCGGGCTATCTCGGCGCCGACCAGGCCGATGACGCGCTCGCGGAAGAGGCCGCCTCCATCGGTTACCCTGTGCTGATCAAGGCGGTGGCGGGCGGCGGCGGCAAGGGCATGCGGCTGGTCGAGACGCCGGATGCTTTCGCCGCAGCGCTCACCAGCGCGAAGAGCGAAGCGATGAGCGCCTTTGGCAATGATCACGTCCTGCTCGAAAGATTTGTGTCCCAACCCCGCCACATCGAAGTGCAGGTCTTTGGTGACGGCACGCGCGCCGTCCATCTTTTTGAACGCGATTGCTCGCTGCAGCGCCGCCATCAAAAGGTGATCGAGGAAGCCCCCGCACCGGGCATGACGCCGGAGGTGCGTGCCGCGATGGGCGCTGCCGCCGTGCGTGCCGCCGAAGCGATCGGCTACAAGGGGGCGGGCACCGTCGAATTCATCGTTGATGGGAGCGGTGACCTGCGCCCTGACGGTTTTTTCTTCATGGAGATGAACACGAGGTTGCAGGTCGAACATCCCGTGACCGAAGCCATCACCGGTGTCGATCTTGTGGAATGGCAGTTGCGTGTGGCGGCGGGTGAGGGGTTGCCCCTTGCGCAGGACGCGTTGTCGATCAACGGGCACAGCTTCGAGGCGCGGCTCTATGCCGAGGATGTGGCGGCAGGTTTTTTGCCAGCCACAGGCACCCTGTCGCATTTGCACTTCCCGCCGGACGTTCGGGCCGACAGCGGCGTGCGCGCAGGCGACACGATCAGCCCGCATTACGATCCGATGATTGCCAAGCTGATCGTGCACGGACCCACGCGGGCGGTCGCGCTGCAAAAGCTCTCGCGCGGGCTCGCGGCGACCGAGGTCGCGGGCACGGTCACGAACCTGTCCTTTCTGGGCGCGTTGGCCGCGCATGAGGGCTTTCGCCGCGGTGATGTCGACACCGGCCTCATCGCGCGTGATTTGCCCGACCTGACGAAACTGCCGGACACCGTACCGCGCCACGTGATCGCCGCGGCGATGGTGGCCGCCGGGCTCGACGCGCGGCCCGGCGGATTTACGCTCTGGCAGCCGCTTTTGCGGACAATCGCGCTTGGGCAGGGTGCGGCACGGCTGGCCCCCCGGGTCGAAGTGGTGAGCGACACGCGCCAGATCTGGCATGTCGACGACGCAGCCCACGAGGTCACGTATCGCGACGGCGCATGGTGGTGCGCCGGGCGCGCTGTGCCGCGTGCGGTACGATCGGACGGGGTGGTGACGGTGTTTGATGACCGCGCAATCCCGTTCGATGCGATTGACCCCTTGGAGGTCGACACGGATACAGGCAGCGACGGCAATCTGATCGACGCGCCGATGCCGGGCCTCGTGCGCGACGTCTTTGCCGCCGCTGGCGCGCAGGTGTCGCAGGGCGACCGGCTGGTGCTGCTGGAAGCCATGAAGATGGAGCACAGCCTGACCGCTGCCCGCGACGGCGTGGTGGCGGAGGTGTTGGTGCGCGCAGGCGATCAGGTCACGGCCGGGGCGGCGCTGATCCGGTTGGAGGACGACGCATGATCACCCTGCACCACTGCCCGCAGACCCGGTCGATGCGGACGCTGTGGCTTTTGCACGAACTGGACGTGCCGTTTCGGGTGGTTGTCCATCCGTTCGACAAGTCCCTGCGGCGTCCCGAATACCTGTCCGTCAGCCCCGCAGGTCGCGTGCCCGCGCTCGAGATCGACGGCGAGCGGATGTTCGAGACGGGAGCGATCACGCAATATCTGTGCGAGCGGTTTAGCGCGGACGGCCTCGGGCGCGGTCCGGACAGTCCTGACCGGATGGCGTGGCTTGTGTGGGTCCATTTTGCCGAAACGGTGAGCCAGCACACAGCGGCCCTGACGCAGCAGCATGTCGCGCTTTATGAAGATGCGATGCGCAGCCCGATCGTGATGAAACTGGAGGCGGCGCGCCTGCGCAAATGCTATGACGCGATCGAGGCGCGCCTGTCGACGCCGGTGGAAAACCGGGACAACCTGTTGACCTCGGGCTTTTCCGCGGCGGATATTTCTGTCGGGCAGGCGGTCTATATGGCGCGGCATTTCGCGACGCTGGAGGACCATCCCGAAACCGCGCGCTGGTATGCGCGCATCACGGAACGGCCAGCGTTTCAGGCGAGCCTGCCCGAGGCGGACACGCGCCTTTATCGCCGGGATTTCTATCCGGCATGGGAGGGTTAGATGCTGGGACCGGTCGAGATTTACGAGGTGGGCCCGCGCGACGGTCTGCAGAACGAACCCGGCGAGATCCCGGTGGCCGACAAGGTGGCACTTGTCGACATGTTGAGCGCGGCAGGGTTTCGCCGGATCGAATGCGCGAGTTTCGTCAGCCCGAAATGGGTGCCGCAGATGGCGGGCAGCGCCGATGTTCTGGCGGGCATCACGCGCACGCCCGGCGTGCGCTACGCCGCGCTGACGCCGAACATGCGCGGCTTCGAGGATGCGCGCGCCGCAGGAGCGGACGAGGTCGCGGTGTTTGGCAGCGCGTCCGAAGGCTTTTCGCGGGCAAATGTGAATGCGGGCATCGACGCGGCGCTGGACCGTTTCGCCCCGGTGATCGCGGCGGCGCGGGCCATCGACCTGCCGGTGCGCGGCTACGTGTCCTGTGTTGTCGAATGCCCTTACGACGGCGCGGTTGATCCCGGCGCGGTGGCGCGTGTGGCTGACCGGCTCTTTGCCATGGGGTGCTACGAGATTTCGCTGGGCGACACGCTGGGCCGTGCCACGCCCGAGGGGATCGCCCGGATGCTGATGGCGGTGCGCGACGTGGTGCCCGTCGGCCGGCTGGCCGGGCACTACCATGACACCGGCGGGCAGGCGATCCGCAATATCGACGCCTCGCTCAGCTTTGGGCTGCGCGTGTTTGATGCCAGCGTTGGGGGCCTTGGCGGCTGTCCTTATGCGCCTGATGCGGCCGGGAACGTTGCCACCGAAACGGTGGCCGCGCATCTGGAGCGGCTGGGCTATGAAACCGGTCTCGACCTTGAGGCGTTGTCCCGGGCGGCTGATTTCGCACGTGGATTGCAAGGGGGAGGCGGAAAATGACGCATTTTCCGGCCAAAAATCTGACGCAGATTTTTGTCGCACGTCGGGACACGAGGCTTTGGAATGACTGAAGGTCTGACGACCGGGCTGGATGCGCGTGGCGTTGCGACGCTGACACTGTCCCGACCCGACAAGCACAACGCCCTTGATGCCGCGACCATGGATGCGCTGAGCGCGGCGGCGGTCGCGTTGGGGCAGGACGATCATGTCCGCGCCGTAGTGCTGCGGGGTGCTGGCAAGAGCTTTTGCGCAGGTGGTGACCTCAACTGGATGCGCGCGCAGATGGAGGCTGACGGCGACACGCGCATGGCCGAGGCACGCCGCTTGGCCGACATGCTCTGGGCGCTGAACGCGATGCCCAAGCCGTTGATCGGCATGGTGCACGGCAATGCCTTTGGCGGTGGTGTGGGCATGGCGGCGGTGTGCGATGTCGTGCTCGCCGCGGATCACGCGAAGTTTGCCCTGACGGAGACCCGGTTGGGCCTCATCCCGGCAACCATCGGGCCATATGTGATCGCACGCATGGGCGAGGGGGGCGCGCGCCGTGTGTTCATGTCGGGCCGCGTTTTTGATGCTGCCGAAGCGGTGCGCCTTGGGCTTGTTGCGCAGTCGGTGCCTGCCGATGCACTGGACGCAGCCGTCGATTCGGAGATCGCGCCTTACCTCGCCTGTGCACCCGGTGCCGTTGGCGCGGCCAAGGCGCTGGCGCGTCAGTTGGGACAGGGGATCAGCCAGGCGCAGATTGATTTGTCGATCCGGGCCCTGCGGGACCAGTGGGAGACCGAGGACGCGCGCGAAGGCATCGCGGCGTTTTTCGAAAAGCGGCCTGCGGCCTGGGTGATCAAGGATTAGCAACTGTATTTCTCAGAGTGTCTGAGAAGACCAGTTTTGTCCTGATTTGACGAGAGCGTTGGTGATTGTGGTGAGCTTTCGAGCGCAGCGCATCTGATACAAATCGCGAAAACGTGGCAATGCGCGGCACGTGGCGCAGATCGGCATGGGTCAGCACCCAGATCGACGCATAGGGCATCAGCGGCAGGTTGGGGACCCGGGCGAGGGCCGGGTCGCTGTCCCCCAGAAAGCAGGCCATCCGCGTTGCCCCCAGGCCTGCCCGCACCGCGCCCAGCATCGCCACCATGTCGTCCAGAAACATGAGGATTTCCGTTTCGGGATAGTGTTCCATGACGGGCTTCGGGGCTCGTTCCCAATGCAGAAAGCGTAGCCAGTCCAGACGTTTCGAACCGGATGTGATCAGGGCCTCGACATAGTCGCGGTGCGCATAGACGGCCGAGTTTTGCGCAGCCACCCGCCGGCCCACCAGATCGGGATCCGGATCGTCGGAGATGCGGATGGCCACATCCGCTTCGCGGTGGGCAAGGTTGAGCGTGGCATTTGCGCCGAGCACGGTCAGGGTGATGCCCGGATAGGCCCTCGCAAAATCACCCAGTATGGGGGCCAGTACCGTCTGGATCATCAATTGCGGCGCCGTGACGGTCAGCGGGCCGATCAATTTGTCTTCCCGTGCGGCGATGGTGCGGCTGAGCGTGGCATGTTCCGCCTCGAAGGCGGCGGCGGTGCGGGCCGCGTCCTCGCCCGCCTGGGTGGGGACATAGCCCGTGGGACGGCGATCAAAAAGCGGCGCGCCCAGTGCCGCTTCGGCGGCGGCGATGCGGCGGGCGACCGTGGCATGGTTCACGCCCAGTTCGCGCGCCGCACCGCTGAGGCCGCCATGCCGCACCGTTTCGAGCACAAATCGCAGATCACCCCAGTCCAACGGCCGCATCCTTCCTGATAGAAATTGCACAAGGGTATGTCGCTGAATGGCGCTTTTTGCACAAGTGGCCGCACGCTAACGTGATGGCCTCACGTCAAGGAAAGGCCAGACATGACTGCTTATGCTGTAGCTATGCTTCGCATCACCGATGCCGACAAAATCGCGGAATACCGAACCAGGGCGGCGGACGCACTGGCCCAGCACGGGGGCGAGGTCGTGCATGCAGCACCCGGGCCCAAAGTGCTCGAAGGGCAGCCCATTGTGCCCGATATCATGGCGCTCTTGCGCTTTGCCGATGCTGCTGCGGCGGAGGCATGGATCGGAGACCCGGCGCTGGCCGATGTCCATGCCTTGCGGCGCGGGATCGTCGGATATCCTGCTGTTCTGAGGCGCCTTTCCCGGGACAGGTGGCAGGGATGGATGCGGCGATATCACCCGGCGCATTCATGCGGATTTGACGTCCGGGTTTATTGACGCTGCGCCGCCGCACGCGTAAACCCGTTCCCGTCAACCTAGCCACTTGATCCCAGGCGCGCAGCCCGCGCGCAGGTAAAGGAGCCCAACGTGGAAGAGATGCTGCGGGAGTACCTCCCCATTCTCGTGTTTCTGGCCGTCGCCATTGGCCTCGGTCTTGTTCTGATCCTCGCCGCCGTCGTTCTGGCCGTCCGCAATCCGGACCCGGAAAAGGTCTCGACCTATGAATGCGGTTTCAACGCCTTTGACGATGCGCGCATGAAGTTCGACGTGCGGTTCTATCTGGTGTCGATCCTCTTCATCATCTTCGATCTCGAGATTGCCTTCCTGTTCCCCTGGGCCGTCGCATTCCAGGACATCAGCATGGTCGGGTTCTGGTCGATGATGGTGTTTCTTGGCGTGCTGACGATCGGCTTTGCCTATGAGTGGAAGAAGGGGGCGCTGGAATGGCAATGACCGACGCCGCTGGCCCCG
>CAZRUV010000033.1:0-29520 GCA_964603315.1 uncultured Rhodobacterales bacterium | reverse complement strand
CTCGTCGCCTTCCCCGCAATCGTCCTGTTCCTCCCAAACCTCGCATAAGGGGGGGTAATGTGAGCGGGCTCAGCCCAAGACCTTGGCGTCCCAAACCACCCGAAATCCGGTATGCGACGTGGTGCTGTCCGGCGTGTTGAAGCTGCGCGCGGCGATGCGGTACCGATAGCAATATGACTTGTGACACAGGAATGACCCGCCCTTGACCGTATAGGACGGGGTGGCGCGCGCCTCGGCTTGCGCGGCACGTGCCGCCTTTTTCAGCGACCGCACCCGGTGTCGGTCTGCCGTCCATTCCCACGTGTTGCCGCACATGTTGTAGAGCCCGTAGCCGTTGGGCGCGAAACTGCGGGCGGGCGCCGTGCCCTTGTATCCGTCCTTGCCCGTATCGCGCTCGGGAAACCGGCCTTGCCAGATGTTGCAGGGCTGAAATCCGTCATCGTCGGGTTCCGCGTTGCCCCATGGAAACCGCACCTGTGCCTGTCCGCCGAGGGCGGCGAATTCCCATTCGGCTTCTGTTGGCAAACGCCCACCGACCCAGGCCGCGTAGGCCCCGGCGTCCCGGTGCGACACGTGCACAACCGGGTGATCGGCGATCACGTCCCAAGTGGTGCCCGGCCCCTGCGGGGCGTGCCACGCCGCCCCATCCACCTTGCGCCACCACTCCAGCCCCGGCAGGGGGGCGTGGGCGTCGGCGTTGTCGAGCAGGCCCATGAAAACATAGGTCCATCCGTAGTGTTCGGCCTCGGTCACATAGCCTGTCTCGGCGACAAAGGCCGCGAATTGCGCGTTTGTCACGGCAGTCTCGGATATGGCGAAGGGTTTGACGCGCACCTGACGCGGGGGGCCTTCGCCGTCTTCGGGAAAGAACCGGTCGCGGGTGCCCATCTCGAACCGCCCGCCGCGCAGGCGGATGGCGTCCGCGGCGCGGACGGTCCCTTTCGCTGGTGGTGGCTGCGGTGCGGTGTGGCCTGCGTTCCGGGACGGGCAGCAGGTCATGCAACCCGACCCGGACTGATCAGGGCGGTCATCCTGGGCACCGCAGGGCCGTGCGCATTGGTTGCGAGGCTATTGGACAGATCACCGCGCATGTTCGTCATCACCATAATTCACCGACCGCTCTCATAGTCGCGCAAGGCATCGTGAAACGCCACTGTCATCTGGCATAAACACCTGCAGAAAAATCGTCACTTCGCCGGATGTTCGATTTTTTGCAAAACATCAATTTTTTGCTTAAGCAATGAGACCAAGGGAGGGCCGGATATGCAGTGGACCGTTCATGCGGTGAAATATGCCGAGCGCAATGCGCGCAGCAGGGGCGACAGCTTTGTCTTTGACGATCATCCGGCGGCGGCGCACGGGATGGACTATTTCGTGTGGTTGCTGGAAAGCGAGGGGCGGCGGATCGTTGTCGACACCGGCTATGACATGGCCGAGGCCACCCGCCGCGACCGGCCGATCCTGCGCGACCCGGTCGAGGCGCTTGGCGCGCTCGGGGTCAGGGCGGAGACGGTTGATACCGTCATCATCACCCATCTGCACTATGACCACGCAGGTGGGCTGGACCGGTATCCGGCGGCGACATTCCATGTGCAGGCGGCCGAGATGGCCTATGCCACGGGACCGTGCATGTGCCATGCCACGCTGCAGATGCCGTTCACGGCGGACCATGTCTGCGAGATGGTGCGGCATGTCTATTCGGGCCGGGTGGTGTTTCACGACGGTGCGGGTGAGGTCGCACCGGGTGTGCGGGTGCATTGCGTGGGCGGGCATTCGCGGGGCTTGCAGGTGGTCGAGGTCGACACGGCGCACGGGCCGCTCTGCCTCGCGTCAGACGCCTCGCATTACTACGAGAATTTCATGGCGCGAAAGCCGTTCCCGATTGTCGTGGACATGCAGCCGATGCTGGACGGGTTCGACACGATCGCCCGTCTCGGCGGCGGGGCTGCCCGCGTGATCCCGGGGCATGACCCTCTGGTCAGGTCGCTGTTTCCCGTGCATGACAGCGTGCCCTTTGCCTGGCGTCTGGATGTGGGCCCTTCTGCCGAGGTGACGCTGGAGACGGTTCAGCCGGGTTTGTAGACTCGGTTCGCCTCGGGGTCCGTTGTTTCGAATGGTATCTCTGCCAGCGCGTCCCAGACGGCCTGCGGAATGTCCGCCGCAGCCCAGGACAATGTCTGCGCGACGCGTTCGGGCTTGCTGACCCCAAAGAGGGTCGAGGTGATGCGCGCATCGCGCATCGAGAATTGCAAGGCCACGGCCCCCGGCGCCACGTTGTGTTCGGCGCAGATCGCCTCGATGGTGCGCACGGTGGCGAGGGCCTCTGCGCTCGCCTCCTGATAGGTGATGCGCGGCATCTCGGCGGAGCCTTTGGCGAGCACGCCACCGGCATAGGGGGCGGCGTTGATGATCGCGATGCCGCGCGCGTGGGCGTCGTTGAACATCCTGTCGGCAGAGCGGTTCAATAGCGTGTAGCGGTTGTGGCTGATCAGCGCGTCGAAGGGGTGGGCGGCGAGGATCGGCTCCATGATATCGAGGCGGCCCATGGCGAGACCAACGGCTTGACACAGACCTTCATCTTTCAGCTTAAAAAGTTCGTCTATCGCCCCGTTTTTACGTGTTATTTCCTCTAGATCGCGCGCGTGTTCGGGGTCGTGAAAGTGCAACAGCGGCACGGTGTCTATGCCCAATCGTTCCAGGCTTTCCTCCAGCGACTGCCGCACGCGTGCGGCGTCGAAACGGCCCGTGTCCATGTCGCGGTCGAGCTTGGTGGCGATGACGAAACCGGCGGGGACATCGTGGGTGCGCAGCACGTCGCCAATGCGCGCCTCGGACCGGCCCATGCCGTAGTTGTTCGACGTGTCCAGCATGTTGGCGGGACCGTCCAGTATCGCGGAAACGGTGGCATGGGCGCGGTCCGCATCCACTTTATAGCCATAGGTATCCGGCATATCGCCCAGACCCGAACTGCCAAAGCTGAGCGGGGTCAGCGCCAGACCCGTCTCGCCAATGCCGCGCCGGTCCATCAGATCGAGCCTGCGTCGACCATGAAGTTGCTCGCCGTACACAGGGCGGCGTCGTCCGAGGCCAGGAACACCACCATGCGCACCACGTAGATCGGGTCGATCAGGTCGGGCAGGCACTGGCGTGCGCGGTGTTTCTCGATCGCCTCTTCGGTCACCCACAGTTCCTTCTGCCGGTCGGTCATGATCCAGCCGGGCACGACCGTGTTCACGCGGATGCGGTGATCGCCCAGATCCCGCGCCATGGTGCGGGTGAGGCCGTGCACGGCGGATTTGGCCGTGGCGTAGGCCGGAAAGCCACCCCCCGCTTCCCACCAGGAATTGGAGCCTACGTTGATGATGGACCCGGACCCGGCCTCAATCATGCCGGGGGCGACGGCCTGAATGGCAAAGAACATATGGCGCAGGTTGGTGTGCATGCGCTCGTCCCAGTATTCGGGGGTCACGTCCTGCCAGTTGTGGCGGTCGTCGCGGGCGGCGTTGTTCACAAGCACCTCGATCGCACCAAGGCGCGAGGCGAGCGCCGCCACAGCCTTTTTCAGCGCGTCGATGTCGCGCAGGTCGCAGACCTCATAGTCCACCGTGCCCTCGGTTTCGGCCTGCATCGCCGCACTGCCTTCGGCGTTGAAGTCGAGAAACCCGACCTTGGCGCCTTGGGCGGCAAAGGCGCGGACGGTGTCGGCCCCGATGCCGGAGGCACCCCCGGTGATCAGGACAGTCTTGCCCGCGAGGGACGGGTAGGTGGCAAAATTCATCTCGTGTCTCCGAGTGTTGGGGGGCATCAGCCGTCGCGTTCCATGATCCATTCGACCTCGGGTGCGGGGACAAAGCGCCAGTTGCGGCGCGGGCCTGCCATCACGTTGAGGTAATAGAGATCGAACCCGTAAGGCGCGCCGCAGGGGTGGTGACCGCGCGGGACGCAGACAACCTCGCCGTCCGAGACGGCCATGGTCTCATCCAGTTGCCGGTCGTCGGTATAGACCCGCTGGATCGAGAACCCGTTGGCGGGGTCGATGCGGTGATAATACGTCTCTTCGAGATAGGTGATGCGGGGAAAGTCGTCTTCGTCGTGGCGGTGGCTGGGGAAGGAGGACCAGTTGCCGGCCGGGGTGAAGACTTCGGTGACCAGCAGGCTGTCGGCGTAATCCTCGGCCTCCATCGCGATGTTGTTGATGTAGCGGGTATTGGTGCCGGTGCCGCGCGGCGTGAGCGTGATGCCGTCGGGGCCGATCCTGCGGGCGGCGTGCCCGCCCTTGCCGGGCGCGGAGCAGACGGCGATCACGCAATCGGTGGTGGCCGTCGCAGACCATTCGGTGCCGTTGGGAATATAGAGGCAGTGGGGCGGTGTGCGTTCGAACACGTTCATGCGTTCGCCCAGCACGCCCCAGTCCTGATCCGCGCCCGTAAGATGCGCCTTGCCCTCGACCATGACCAGAATGACCTCGCGGTCTCCGGTGGCCTCGGCCGCGGTGTCGCCTGCCTTCAGGTGCCACAGGTCAAAGCCCACATAGCGCCAGCCCGCGCTTTGCGGGGTGATGTTGTGGACCTTGCCACGGGTGCCAAAGGGTTTGCGCAGCAAATCAGGCATCGTCGCCTCCGTAGTTGTCGGGATCAAAGAGGATGAAGAATTCCAGACTACATATTCCGGCAAGGATCGCAAAGAACACCGCCCAGCCGGTGTTGCCCAGCCACAGTTCCAGCACGCCCCAGAGGGAAATGGCCAGCACCGTGCCGACCCGCCGCCAGAGCGGCAGGAAGAACGGGTGCTGGAGGCCGAGTTTGCTGAACATCTCGTCACTTCTCCGAAATCAAGTCAAAAAACGTGCTCCGAGAGTCCCGAGAAGGCGTAGCCTGGCAGGGTTTTCGGTGCGCATAATTGTCGGAAAGTGTCATGAGACGGTCAGGCCGACTTCCTGACAATGGCCGATGATCGTCTCGAACCCTTTTTTCGAGTAGTCATAGGGCGGCGCCTTGGCCGGGTCCTGTTCGGCCTCGACCACGATCCAGCCGGAATAGTCCATGGATTTGAGCGCCTTGCTGACCGCGCCAAAGTCGATGCAGCCATCGCCCGGCACGGTGAACGCACCCGCGATCACCGCATCGAGGAACGACCGGTCATTCGCGCGCACATCGGCAACGATGTCGGGACGGATATCCTTGTAGTGCATGTGGTGGATGCGGTGACCCCAGCGGTCCATCGTCGCCATGACGTCGCCGCCGCCAAAGAGCAGGTGGCCGGTGTCAAAGCACAGATGCAGTGCCTCGCCCGCGCCTTCCATGAGCGCGTCCACATCCGCCTCCGCCTCGACGATGGAGCCCATGTGGTGGTGGTAGGCCATGGGCATGCCCTGATCGGCCGACCATTTGGCAACCTCGGTCAGCTTGGCGCCATAGGCCTTCATGTCGTCGCGCGACAGGGTGGGGCGGTTGTTGACGGGGATGCCAATCTCGCCCTGGATCGTGTTGGAGCATTCGGCGTAGACGATGCATGGCGCGCCCAGATCCACGAATTGCCGGACTTGCGCGGCGATGGCTGCGCATTCCTCCTGCGCGCTGTTGATCAGGAGGTTGCCCGAGCACCAGCCACCGCAGAGCGCGAGGCCCGCATCGTCCAGATAGGCTCGCAGGCCCGCGGTGTCCTTGGGCATGCGCTGACCGCGTTCGACGCCAGTATACCCGATCTCGCGGGATTCGGTCAGCGCCTGTTCCATGGTGTAGTCCCGGGTCAGGTCGGGCAGATCGTCGTTCTGCCAGGCGATGGGGGAGATCCCGATACGGACGCTCATTGGCTGTTTCTTTCCTTGATCGCGGCCTCGTAGGCGACGCGTTTTTCCTGCACGGAGGGGCGCACGCTTACCTCGGGCACGGCCACTTCCCACCATGTGCCACCATATTCGGTGGAGGGGTAGGGGTCGGTGTCGATGACAACCACGTAAGGCCCCTTGATGTCGTGGCGCTTGGCCAGCGCGTCCTCCAGTTCGGCGATGCTGGAGACCTTGAGCGCGGTGGCCCCCATCGCCTCGGCATGTTTGGCAAAGTCGATGGCCGACGGGATTTCGTGCACGGCGTGATCGAGCAGGTTGTTGAACTGCTCGCCCCCGGTGCCCATTTGCAGCCGGTTGATGCAGCCAAAGCCGCGGTTGTCGGTGATCACGACTGTGAAGTCGATGCCCATCATGGCCGCCGTCGCCATCTCGGAATTGGCCATCATGTAGGTGCCGTCGCCGGTAAAGCAGATCACGTCGCGGTCCGGGTCTGCCATCTTGATCCCGATGGCGCCCGCGATCTCGTATCCCATGCAGGAAAAGCCGTATTCCATGTGGTAGGACATCGGTTTGCCCGCCTTCCACAGCTTGTGCAACTCGCCCGGCATGGTGCCCGCGGCGCACATCGCGACGGTGTTGTCCTGCGCGCTGCGTTGCACGGCGCCGACGACCTGCATGTCGGTGGGCAGTTCGTTGCCTTCGGGCGCAGCGGTGAGCGCGTCGACCTTGGCGAACCAGTCCGCCTTTGCCTGCGGGGCAGGGGCATCGGCCTTGTGCCCGTCCAGCGCCGCGCTGAGGTCCTGCAACCCGGTGCGCGCATCCGCCATCAGCGGCATCGCGCCGTGCTTGTCCGTGTCATAGGCCTGCACGTTGAGACCGATGAGCGTGCCCGCAGGGTGAGCGAAGAGGCCCCATGAACCGGTCGTGAAATCCTGCAACCGGGTGCCGACGGCCAGAATGACATCGGCCTCGGCGCAGCGGTCATTGGCGGGTTCGCCGCCGGTGACGCCGATGGGGCCGAGGTTCAGGGGATCGTCCCAGGGCATCGCGGACTTGCCGGCCTGCGTCTCGGCCACGGGGATGTTGTGCGCGTGGGCAAAGTCCTGCAGCGCCTGAACCGCGCCGGAATAGTGCACGCCGCCACCCGCGATGATCACGGGTTTGCGTGCGCTCTTCAGTGCCTTCATCGCGCGCTCCAGCTCGTCCGTATCGGGGCGCGGGCGGCGCTGGTGCCAGACCTTCGGTTCAAAGAAGCTTTCCGGGTAGTCATAGGCCATGGCCTGCGTGTCCTGGCAGAACGCCAGCGTGACGGGCCCGCACATGGCCGGATCGGTCATGGTGCGCAGGGCCCGGGGCAGGGCGGTCAGCAGGTGTTCGGGGCGGCTGATCCGGTCGAAATAGCGCGACACCGGCCGGAAACAGTCATTGGCACTGACCGTGCCGTCGGAAAAGTCCTCGATCTGTTGCAGCACCGGGTCGGGGCCCCGGGTGGCAAAGACGTCGCCGGGGATGATCAGCACGGGCAGGCGGTTGGCATGGGCCAGCGCGGCGGCCGTCACCATGTTGGTGGCGCCGGGTCCAATCGACGAGGTCACGGCCATGGCCCGGCGGCGGCCCGACTGCTTGGCATAGGCGATGGCGGCATGGGCCATGGTCTGTTCGTTGTGCCCGCGCCATGTGGGGAAGCGATCCTTGGCGCCGTGCAGCGCCTCGCCCAGACCCGCGACATTGCCGTGACCGAAGATCGCCCAGATCCCGGCGAGGAAACGCTCCCCGTCTTCGTTCATCTGCGCTTCGAGATACCGCACAAGGGCCTGAGCCGCGGTCAGTCTGATGGTGCTCATGTGTGCTTCCTTTCCATAGGACAAGCAGGGACAACCGTGCGTGCACGGCCTGACAGCTGAGGGTGTGGAGGGTTCTGCATGCTGCGACCTCCGGCGTGTTTTCAGGGTGCGGCCCGAGCGACCTGACATGGTCTGAGCCGGGTCCGCGAGGGGTGACGCGCGCCCCGGGTGAGGGGCGCGGGTCGTTTGCTTAACCGATCTCGGCCAGTTCCTGTTCGAGATCGCCCATTTCGGCACCGCCCGACATCAGGCGGCGCATTTCGACATCCGAGATTTCTTCGGATCTGCCCGCGCCAATCACCTTGCCCAGAGCGAGGAAGGTGAAGCGGTCGCCCACGAGGCGCGAGTGGATTTCGTTGTGGGTGATGAAGATGATCGCGATGTCGCCGCGTTTGCGCACCCGCTTGATCGTCTTCAGCACGCCCATCTGCTGTTTCTGACCCAGAGCCGACGTGGGTTCATCCAGGATCAGCACCTTGGCGCCAAAATAGATGGCGCGGGCGATGGCCAGCGTCTGACGCTGACCGCCCGACATGGTGCCCACGGCCTGTGTCGGGTCAGAAAAGTCGATCCCGATCTTGAGCATCTCGTCATGGGCGATCTGGTTCATCTCGTCCATTTTGAGCGTGCCCAGCGGCCCCTTCATCTCGCGCCCCATGAAGAAGTTGCGCGTGACGGACATCAGCTGGTTCAGGGCCAGATCCTGATAGACTGTCCCGATCCCGGCCGCTGACGCGTCACGGGGCGAGCGGAAGTTCACGGGCTTGTTCTCGATGAAAAGCTGCCCTTCGGTGGGTTGGTGCACACCGGCAAGCGTCTTGATCAGCGTGGACTTGCCCGCGCCGTTGTCGCCCAGAAGCGCGTGGACTTCCCCGGGATAGACCTCAAGGTCGACACCACCCAGAGCGGTGAAGGGCCCGAACTTTTTGACCAGCCCTTCGACGCGGAGATATGGCTCTGCCATGATCAAATCCCCCCCGTGATACGTTTGCGGATGCGTTCGTTGGCGAACACGGCGGCCAGCAGGATGGCACCGAGGAACACGCGGAACCACGCGCCGTCGATGGCGGGGATGAAGAACACCGCATTGGCGACGAGACCCACGGTAATGGCGCCGAACACGACCCCCAGAACCGAGCCGAAACCACCGGTCATCAGCGTGCCGCCCACCACCGCGATGGCGATGGCAAAGAGCTCCATCAGGTTGCCCTTGGCCGCGTCCGACGTGTTGGTGTCAAAGACCTGACAGGCGGCGAACATGGTGGCGCAGAAGGCGGTGAACATGAAGAGGCCGATCTTGACCCGGTTCACGGGCACACCGTTTGCGCGGGCCGCTTCCTTGTTGTCGCCGGTGGCGTAGATCCAGTTGCCGATCTGCGTGCGGCTAAGGATGAAATAGGCAACGAGTGCGATGACGATGAACCACATGAACCGCGCGTCGAACCCGGTCACCCACTGTTCCAGGCGGCGGTTGATGTTCAAGAGCGCCAGTGCGTTGATCTGTTCGGCTGTGAGGCGGGCTTCGAACACCCAGCCCGAGCTGACCCATTTGCCGATGGCAAACCAGGCGTCGTAGAACCAGCCAAAGACCTCACCGCCCAGGATGTTGGCAAACCAGCTTTCTTCCTTGTAGTCGGGCAGGCCCGACACCTGCGTGGACTGGTTGATCAGGCGGAACGACACTTCGGTGACGCCGCGCAGAAAGAAGAGAAAGGCGAGCGTCACGATAAAACTCGACAGCCCGGATCGCACCACGATTGTCCCGATGATCCACCCGATTGTCAGCGTCATGGTCAGCGTGATGGCAAATGCGAGGAAAGGCGTGGCTTCACCGAGGCCAAAGGGCAATCCCCATTTGAGCATCAGCGCCATGCTCATGCCCGCAAATCCGATCATCGACCCGATGGACAGGTCAAATTCGCCCGCAATCATCAGGAGCGTCGCGCCGATGGCGATGATCCCGTATTGCGCGATGATCTTGATGTTGTTCTTGAGACCCAGGGCGTTGAACGCCTTCATGTCGGATGCAACGGCCAGCGCCACGATGATCACGATCATCACGATGAAGGCGCCGATTTCGGGCCGCCTGATCAGTCGCTGCAGGCGTGTTTCCTGCTGTAGTCGGTCGGATTCGCTCCGCTCGGCCATGGTTCTCCCCCTAGGCGTTTTGTCGTTGATTTTGCTTTGTAAAGCGGCAGGCGGAGATATCCCCGCCTGCCGGATTGTCTGTGACGGGCTTAGCGGTCGATGCCCGCCAGTTCCTTCACAGCCGCTGCGTTGGACTTGTCAACGTAGCCGGGGCCGGAGTTGATGTTGTTGCCCGGCAGCAGACCTGCGGAGTTGTTGTAGAGGTGCAGGGCGATGACCGGCATGTAGCCCTGCAGACGCTGCTGCTGGTCGATGGTGAAGGACGCCTGACCGTTCTCGATCATGTCCATCACACCTGGGCTGAGGTCAAAGCACGCCAGGTGCACGTCGGCACCAACGGCGTCGATTGCCTTGACGGCCGCTTCGCAGACGTGCGGACCAACGGCCAGAACACCGTCGATGGTCGGATCCGCCTGCAGCGCCGCCGCAGTCCGGGTTTCGATCTGCGCAGGGTCGTTCGACACGTCGATCATGTTCAACTCATCGCCGATGCCGGCAAAGTAGCCCTCGCAGCGATCGACCAGAGCGGTGTTGAACGCTTCCTGGTTGAGGCAGAGGCCCTGGGTCACGCCTTCGGCTGCGGCACGCGTGCCTGCGGCTTCGCCCGCGTCACGCTCGGGCTGACCGACGTGCATCAGGGCGCCCAGTTCCTTGGAGGACTCGAGACCGGAGTTGATGGTCACAACCGGGATACCGTCTGCAACGGCGGCCTTGATGGCCGGGCCAAGCGCCGCGGCGTCAGGCAGCGACACGATGATGCCGTCCGGGTTGGAGGCAGCCGCCGCTTCGATCAGCGCAGCCATTGCGGCCATGTCGCCGGAGACGTCGAAGTTGTACTCGAGCGTCGCACCCACGGCGGCTGCCGCGTCACGACCACCTTTTTCAACAACCGGCCAGAACGGGTCTGTGCCCTGGGTGTGCGTGATCATCACATAGCGTTCGCCGTGGCCGTCCGCAAAGACAGGCGCGGCGGTCAGTGCGGTTACAGCGGCAAGGGCTGCGAGAACCGTCTTTTTCATTGATGTTCCTCCCTGTGAACATTCAGTTTTTGTTCGGGCCAGAAATTGGCCCCCTGATTATCCGGCATGTGCGCCGAATTTCGGTGTTCCGGATTGGCTCCGGATCTATTCTTTGGCTGGCCGCATCACACAGCCATTTTCACGTAACTTCAACAAGTTTTACGGGCTTTTTGCCCGCAGCGGATTGTGTGGCGGCCTCGGCCATGGCCAGAGCCAGCACGCCGTCTTCCAAGGTGATGGGCATTGGTGCGCCGGTTTCGACCGCGTGCACAAAGGCAGACCATTCCGCTTCGTAGGCGGGCATGTAGCGTTCGAGGAAAAAGTATTTGGGCTTGGCGCCGGTCACGCCATCCCGGGTTGATTTGACGACGGTGTTTTCCAGCACGTTCTGGGCCTGCAGCATCCCGTCCGACCCTAGCAGTTCGATCCGCTGGTCGTATCCATAAGCCGCACGGCGCGAGTTTTTGATCACCGCAATCCGCCCGTCCGCATAGGTCAGCGTGACGGCAGCGGTGTCGACGTCACCCGCGGCGCCAATTTCCGGGTCCACAAGCGAACTGCCTGTCGCCATCACCGTTTCGGGCGCGTCACCCATGATGAAATTCGCCATGTCAAAGTCATGGATCATCATGTCGCGAAACAACCCGCCCGACACTTTTACATAGCTGACTGGCGGCGGGGCAGGGTCAAAGGAGGTGATGGAGAGCAGTTCGGGTTTGCCGATCTCGCCGGCCTGCAACGCGGTCTGGAACGCGCCAAAGCTGGGATCGAACCGGCGGTTGAACCCGATCATGACCGGCTTGCCGGTTGCGGACACCTTGTCCTGACAGGCGCGGGCGCGCGCGAGGCTCAGATCCACGGGCTTTTCGCACAGCACGGCCTTGCCTGCGGCTGTCGCCGCCTCGATAAAATCGCAATGGGTGTCGGTTGAGGTCGCGATCAATATGACGTCGATCGACGGATCTGCGATGATCTCTTCGCTGCTGCGTGCGGTGGCGCCATAGTCGGCTGCGAGGCGGTCTGCATTCTCTGCAACCACGTCCGACACGGCGGCCAGTGTGCTGCCCGCATGCGCCTTGATCGCACGGGCATGCACGGCCCCGATGCGGCCTGCGCCAAGCAACCCAACTTTCAGCAAAGTGATTCCTCCCTCACCCCGTGACCGCTAAGAAAAGCCGTTTTGCACCCGCGTGCAAGAAAAATTTGCACCCGCGTGCAAAATTGGTAGCCGTCACGGATCACGCGGCGTATGCTCGGGGTCGGGGAGTGTCGAACGCAATGTCATTGCACAAGGTTTACGAAACGATCACTGCCGACGATGTCGCGCAGCTGGCGGGCGTTTCGCGCTGGACGGTGCACCGTGCGTTCAAGAAAGACGCCTCGATCTCGGAAAAGAGCCGGGGCAAGGTTATGAAAGCCGCAGAGACGCTGGGCTATGTCCCCGATCTGCTTGCGGTGAGCCTTGCGTCGGATCGCAGCGGGCTGGTGGCGTTGCTGGTGGACGACTTTTCCAACCCGCAGCAGATCATCAACCTCGACATGCTGACGACCGCGCTGCGCGAGGCGGGGTGGCACACGCTGGTGATCAACACGCATGACGAAGACGATGCGTCAGCCGGGCTGCTGCAGGCCAGCCAGCACCGCGTTGACGCGGCCGTGATGGTCGGGGCGCGGTTTGACGATGCGCGCCTTGTCGATGCGCTCGGGGCGCAGCGCGTGCGCCGCCTGATCATCTTTGGCCGCAAATCGAACAACCCGAACACCGTCTCGGTCTGTTGCGACGACGTCCAGGCAATGACCGAGATCACCGACTATGTGCTGTCGCGCGGCTATCGGCGTCCGCTGTTTCTGGCAGGGCCGCCGACGGTGTCGGTGCACCTGTTGCGGAAAGGGGCGTTCTGCGATCACTGGACGGCCAAGACGGGCGATGTGCCGGATGTGCTGGTGTCGGATTCGTTTAATCCCGAGCACGCGCAGGCCCTGATCGCCAGTCATTTTGCGGATATGCCCAAGGCAGCCCTGCCAGACGTGATCGTCTGCGAAACGGATTCGCTGGCCATGGGCGTCATGGACGGTTTGCGCTACGGGCTGGGCCTGAGCGTGCCCGAAGACGTGGCTGTGACCGGCTTTGACGACAGCACCTTTGCGCGGAACGGAAATTACGACCTGACCACCTATCGGCAGCCAAACAACGATTTGGCCCAGGCGGTCGTGCAGACCTTGCAAAGCGGCGCGGAACCGTCACAGTTCGACCGGTTGTCGGGGCAATTGGTGGTCCGCGGCAGCGCCTAACGGGGAGATCGACATGCTGGATTGGAGCGGGCAGGGCGCCATCGTCACGGGGGCCGCCTCGGGCCTTGGGGCCGCAACGGCGGCACGGCTGGCGGCAGCAGGCATGAAGGTGACGGTATTCGATCTGAACGCGGATATGGGTACGGCCCATGCCGAGACCATTGGCGGCACCTTTGCGCAGGTTGACGTGACCGACGCGGCCTCGGTTGCCGACGGGATTGCGGCAGCGGTGGCGGCGCATGGTGCGCCGCGCGTCCTGGTCAATTGTGCGGGCATCGCCGGCGCGGCCAAGACGGTGTCACGCGGTGCGCCGCATGAGACGGGCCTGTTCAACAAGACCATCGCGGTGAACCTCATCGGTACGTTCAACGTTGCCAGTCAGGTCGCCGCCGCGATGGTGTCAGCCGATCCGGTCGCGCCCGATGGTGCGCGGGGCGTGATCGTCAACACGGCTTCGGTCGCGGCCTTTGACGGACAGATCGGCCAACTGGCCTATGCCGCGTCCAAGGCGGGGGTCGCGGGCATGACGCTGCCCATGGCGCGCGATCTGGCAGACAAGGGTGTGCGGGTTTGCGCCATCGCCCCGGGCCTGTTTCTGACGCCGATGCTGGAAGGCCTGCCGGAAGACGTGCAAGCCTCGCTGGGGGCACAGGTGCCGTTCCCGTCGCGGCTGGGCAATCCCGCAGAGTTCGCCGAGATGGCGTTGCACATCTCGCAAAACCCGATGCTGAACGGCGAGGTTATCCGGCTGGATGGCGCGATCCGGATGGCACCGCGCTAACGGAACTTGGGCGCGCGCTTTTCGAGAAAGGCGCGCATCCCTTCCTTGGCGCCCTCGGAAGTCTGCGACATGGCGGCGGCCAGGCTTTCCGCAAAAAGCCCATCGCCGCGCGACATGTCCGACACACGGGGCAGGGCGTTGATCATCAGGTAATTCGAGAACGGCGCATTGTCCGCGATCTTGCGCGCCAGGTCCTGCGCCAGGGCCATGCCTTCGCCCGCGCCGACGCCGTAATGCGCAAGGCCAAGCGCCAGACCTTCATCGGCGCCATAGCTGCGGCCGGTCAACATCATCTCGCGCATGCGGTCAGGGCCGAGAATGCGGCCCACACGCACCGTGGCACCTCCGCCCACGAAGATGCCCCGGCGGCCTTCGGGCAACTGGAACCGCGCAGACGGTTCGGCGATGCGCACATGGGTCGACGCCGCAATCTCGAGCCCGCCGCCAATCACCGCGCCGTGCAGGACGGACACGACCGGCAGGCCGCCAAATTCGATCAGTTCGGTCACCCGGTGCCAGTGGCGCGAGTGGTGCACGCCATCAATCGGATCGCGGTGTTCGTGTTCGGCCAGATCCAGACCGGCACAGAAATGATCGCCCGCGCCGCGCAGGATCACCGCATTCACACCGTCCGGCGGGCGGGCAAAGAACGCCTCCAGCGCGTCGATCAGGGCGTCATTGATTGCGTTGCGCTTGTCGGGGCGGTCAAAGGTCAGCGTGGCAATGTCGTCCGCCACGTCGATCCTGATCAGTTCGGCCATGTGACTGTCCCTTTCCGTGCCGGCATTGCCCTGAGAAAAGTTGTAAGAACAATCGGTTTTTAAGTATAGCGGGAACTGGATGGGTCCGGGGGAGGGGCACGCGTGGTTGATTTTGCGAAGGTGGAGGCGATCGACTTTCACACCCATGCCGAAGAGCCATGCAACGCCTGCCGCGATGATGGCTACAACGAATTTCAGGCGGGCATGGCCGCTTATTTCAAGAACCCGGCCGGGGCCGAAGGGATGCTGCCCACGGTGCAGGACACTGCCGCCTATTACCGCGCGCGCAATATTGCTGCGGTGATCTTTCCGGTGGACGCCGAACGCGAGACCGGCTTTCGCCGCTATTCCAACGAGGAGGTCGCACAGCTTTGCGCCGAGAATGACGACATCCTCATCCCCTTTGCCAGCGTGGACCCGCACAAGGGACGCGCGGGCGCGCGCGAAGTGCGGCGTCTGGTACGCGACTTTGGCGTGCGCGGGTTCAAGTTCCATCCCACCATGCAGGGCTTTTTTCCGAATGACCGCGAGGCCTGTTACACAGTGCTGGAGGCCTGCGCGGAGGAGGGTGTCATCACCCTTTTTCACACCGGCCAGACCGGTGTTGGATCCGGCATGCGGGGCGGTATGGGGATGCGCCTGAAATATTCCAACCCGATGCATCTCGATGACGTGGCGGTCGATTTTCCGGATCTGAAGATCGTGATGGCACATCCCAGTTTTCCATGGACGGAGGAAGGCCTTGCCGTGGCGCAACACAAACCAAACGTCTATTACGACATGTCCGGCTGGTCGCCGAAATATTTCCCCGAGATTTTCGTGCGTTACGCCAATTCGCTGTTGAAGAAAAAGATGCTGTTCGGCTCGGACTGGCCCGCAATCACGCCCGACCGCTGGTTGGCCGATTTCGAGGCGGCCCCGTTCAAGGACGAGGTCCGTCCACTGATCCTCAAGGAAAACGCGCTGCGTTTGCTGGGGGAAACGGCGTGAAGACCGAAGTGGCCATTATCGGTGGCGGGCCTTCGGGGCTGCTCCTGTCGCAATTGCTGAACAAAGCTGGTGTGGCGACCGTGATTCTGGAACGCGCGACACGGTTTCACGTACTGGCGCGCATCCGGGCCGGCGTGCTGGAAGCCGGCACAGTGGACATGTTGCGCGCCGCCGGCGTCGCGGACCGCATGGACGCCGAAGGCACGCCGCACTCGGGGTGCTACCTGACAGATGACGACCTGATGGTGCGCATCAACTTCGAAGAGCTGACGGGCAAGCCGGTGATGGTCTATGGCCAGACCGAGGTGACCGCCGACCTCTATGCCGCGCAGGACGCGATGGGCACGGACATTCTGCATGAGGTGTCGGATGTCGTGATCCACGACGCGGACAGTGCGGCACCGTATGTCACCTTCACGCACGACGGTGCCGACAAACGTTTGGACTGCGCATATGTCGCGGGCTGCGACGGGTTTCATGGTGTCAGCCGTCAGACGATCCCGGCGGACAGGCGGCGAGCGTTTGAACGGGTTTACCCCTTTGGTTGGCTGGGGATCCTGTCCCGCACACGGCCCGCGCATGAGGAACTGATCTATGCCAATTCGTCCAACGGCTTCGCGCTGGCGTCGATGCGCAGTGACACGCTGAGCCGCTACTACGTGCAGGTGCCATTGACCGACCGGGTCGACGATTGGAGCGATGACCGTTTTTGGGCCAAACTGCAATCCTGCCTGCCGAGGCATGTGGCCGAGGCGATGCAAACCGGGCGGTCCATCGAAAAATCCATAGCACCGCTGCGGTCATTCGTGAACGAACCTCTGCGGTGGGGGCGGCTCTTTCTGGTGGGGGACGCCGCGCATATCGTGCCGCCGACCGGGGCCAAGGGCCTGAACCTCGCCGTTTCGGACGTGTACTACCTGCACACCGCTTTGATCGACGCGGTGACCCGTGGGGACGAGACGGGCATCGATGCCTATTCCGAGCGCGCGCTCGCGCGCATCTGGAAGGCCATGCGGTTCAGTTGGCAGATGACCACGATGCTGCACCAGTTCGAAGGCGAGGACAGCTTTGCCGCGCAGATGCGCAAGGCGACCCTGCGCCACCTGTCGCAATCCGAAACGGCGCGCCGTGAACTGGCCGAGAACTATATCGGCTTGCCGTTTTGACCGTGGCGCAGGACATTCGTGCGGGGAGGAGCGCATGACGGACAGATATGACAAGGGTATGCGCGTGCGCCGTGCTGTGCTGGGTGACGCGCATGTGGACCGGGCCGAGGCTGCGCGGTCAGAGCATGACACGCCCTTTCAGACGCTGATCACCGAAGGGGCGTGGGGCACAGTCTGGGCGTCGGACGCGATCAGCCGGCGCGAAAGGTCGATGCTGACGCTCGCCTTGCTTGCTGCCACGGGCAATTTCGAGGAAATCCCGATGCACATTCGCGCCTGCGCCCGCACCGGCGCCAGCAAGACGGATGTGATGGAGGCGTTCCAGCACGTGGCCGTCTATGCGGGTGTGCCGCGCGCCAATCATGCAATCAAACTGGCCAAGGCGACCTGGGCCGAGATGGAGGCCGAGGATGACTGACCCCTTAATGCCGCGCCGCCGCGAGGTGCATCCGGTGCCGTTGTGGCCCGACTACAAGACCTCCGTGCCGCGGTCGCCGTCCTTGCCGCTCCTGTCCATGGAAAGCACACCGAGCGAGGAGACGGGGCCGCGCTTTGGTCACGGGCTGATCGGCCCGCACGACAACAATCTGATCGTGAACTACACGCAAGGCGCCGAAAGTGCCGTGGGAGAACGCATCCGCGTCTTTGGCCGGGTGATGGATGAGACGGGCCGGGGTGTTGGCAACACGCTGGTCGAGATCTGGCAGGCCAATGCCGGTGGGCGCTATCGCCATGTGAAGGACACCTATTTCGCGCCGCTTGACCCGCATTTCGGCGGCTGCGGGCGCACCTTGACGGATGACGACGGCCACTACGAATTCATGACAATCAAGCCGGGCGCCTACCCATGGCCGAACCGGGCCAATGACTGGCGGCCCGCCCATATCCATTTTTCCATCTTCGGGCACGCCTTTGGCCAGCGCCTGATCAGCCAGATGTATTTCGAGGGCGATCCCCTGATTGATCTCTGTCCCATCGCGGCGACCATTCAGGATCGTGGCCAGCTTGACCGGCTCGTCGCGCCGCTTGAGATGCAGCAATCGCGGGGCATGGACTATCTCGCGTACCGGTTCGACATCGTGCTGCGGGGACGGCGGCAAACGATGTTCGAAAATCGGCCCGAGGGGATGTAGAACATGGTGCAACCAACGGATATTCTTGTGGAAACACCCAGCCAGACGGCTGGGCCGTACGTTCATATCGGCTGCATTCCGTCCTTTGCCGGCGTTTCGGGTGTTTACCCCGAAGACCTCGGGCTGTCGCCCATCGCCGATGGCGCCAAGGGGGAGGTGATCACCATCACGGGGGTCGTGCTGGACGGGACCGGGTGGCCCCTGCGCGATGCCATGCTGGAAAGCTGGCAGGCGGATGCAGCAGGTTTCTATCCCGGTCAGGACGGGGCCGACCCGGGTGTAAGCGGGTTTTGCCGGTTTGCCGCCGACAAGGACAGCGGTGAATTCCTGCTGCGCACGATCAAGCCGGGGGCCACGCAAGGCCGCACCGGTTTGCATTTCGCGCCGCATATCTCTCTCTGGATCGTGGCGCGGGGGATCAATATCGGCCTGTCGACCCGCATCTACTTTGCTGACGAAGACAACAGCGCCGACGCGCTGCTGGCGCGGATCGAACAGCGTCCACGGGTCGACACGTTGCTGGCGCAGAAAACTGGCGCGGGCGCATACCGCTTTGACATCCGGCTGCAAGGGCCTGAAGAAACGGTGTTTTTGGACTTGTGAGAGGGCAGGCATGACCGAGGTTTTCATCTGTGATTACATCCGCACGCCCATCGGGCGGTTTGCCGGTGCCTTGTCTGGCGTGCGCACCGATGATCTGGGCGCGATCCCCTTGCGGGCCTTGTCGGACCGCAACCCGTCCCTTGACCTCGCGGCCATTGACGAGGTGATTCTCGGCTGCGCCAATCAGGCGGGCGAGGACAACCGCAACGTGGCCCGCATGTGCGCCCTGCTGGCCGGTTATCCCGAGACGGTGCCCGGCACGACGATCAACCGACTGTGCGGCTCGGGCATGGACGCGATCATCACGGCTGCACGCGCGATCAAGGCAGGTGAGGCCGATCTGATGATCGCGGGCGGTGTCGAATCCATGTCGCGCGCACCTTTCGTGATGCCCAAGGCCACAGCCGCCTTTTCCCGCAGCAACGAAGTGCATGACACCACGATCGGTTGGCGCTTTGTGAACCCGGTGATGCAGGCGCAATACGGCATCGATTCCATGCCGGAAACGGCTGAGAACGTGGCTGAAGAGTTCGGTGTAAGTCGCAGGGATCAGGATGGTTTTGCGCTTCGCTCTCAGACAAATGCAGGGGCTGCCATGGCGTCGGGCCGCCTTGCACGGGAGATCACGCCTGTCACCTTGCCGCAACGGCGCGGCGATCCTGTGGTGATCGACGCGGACGAGCATCCGCGCCCGCAGACCAGCGCAGACGACCTGGCCAGGCTCAAGCCCTTTGTCAAAACGGATGGGACCGTGACCGCCGGGAATGCCTCTGGCGTCAACGATGGTTCTGCCGCATTGATTATCGCAACAGCTGAGGCTGCGCGCGCACAGGGCCTCACGCCCATCGCGCATGTGCTGGGGGGGGCAACGGCGGGTGTGCCGCCGCGCATCATGGGCATCGGCCCGGCACCGGCCTCGCAAAAGCTGATGGCCCGTCTGGGACTGACGCAGGCCGATTTTGCCGTGATCGAGTTGAACGAGGCCTTCGCCGCACAGGGCCTTGCGACGCTGCGCCAACTGGGTATTGCAGATGATGATGCGCGGGTGAACCCCAATGGCGGCGCCATCGCCTTGGGCCATCCGCTGGGCATGTCCGGGGCGCGGATTACGGGCAGCGCGGCCCTCGATCTGAAGGCCGGCGAACGGGCACTGGCCACCATGTGCATCGGTGTCGGGCAGGGGATCGCGATTGCGCTTGAGGCCGCCTAGGCCAGCGTTCCGATCCAGTCCGCAAAGGCCTGTGCCGCCGCGCCATCGCTGTTGCGCGCCAGAAAATACCCTTCGGTCGACGGGATTTCCGTCGGGTGCGTTTGCACGACCTGCCCATCGCGCAAGGCGCCTGCGGCCAGCCACGTGCTGACCAGCGCCGTGCCCGCGCCATGGGCCGCAAGGTCCAGCGCGCCGCCATAGGAATCCACAAAGAGCGATGGCGTGCCGGGCAGCGGCTGTCCGGATGCGCGCGCCCAGTCCTGCCATCCTTCGGAGGTGCCGACGGTGTCGATCAATGATGGGGCTCCGCCCGTGGCGCGCACGGCGACCAGCGCATCAGGGCCAAGCCGCGTCGCCTTGTGCCCGACCTGTTTCGCCGATCCGAACCGGATTTCCACATCCGCGAGCGGCGTTCGGAAGTCATCCGGCCAGAGGGTACTGAGAATGCGGATGCGCACGCCTGGATGCGCGGCGGCAAAGGTCGACACATGCGGTGCGATGATCCAGCGGGCCACGCTGACAGACGTGGCAACGGTCAGCACGTCCTCGGCGCTGCCGGTGTCAAAGGCCGCCGTCGCCTCGGCCAGTTGTCCCAGCGACGCGCCGACCTTGGGCAGCAGCTTGCGTCCGTCATCGGTCAGCGCCAGCCCCCGCGCCTTGCGGGCAAAGAGGCTCACGCCCAGCCGTTGCTCCAGCAGGCGCACCTGTTGGCTGACGGCGGATTGGGTCAGCCCGATTTCCTGCGCGGCGGCGGTGAAGTTCAGATGCCGGGCCGCCGCTTCGAACGACCGGAACCATGTCAGAGGGGGCAGGGCACGCGCCATGGGTCAACCTTGGTATTACGGATGCTAATGGCTGTGTGCCCAAATTCGTCGTTTGTCAACGGCGCAGCCCCCCGTGATCCTGCGCGCCGGAGGAACGCGCATGACACCACAGATCCGCAAGATCGTGACCTATGACGAAGAGGTGCTGATCGAAGGCACCAAACCTGCCGATCCGCCCTGGCGCATGTTTGCCGTGGCGGCGGTGGTGGCGAACCCGTGGACCGGGCGTTTTGTCGAGGATCTGAAGCCCGAAATCATGGCCTACGGCCCGCCTCTGGGCGCGTTGTTGACCGAGCGGATGATTGCGTTGGCCGGGTCGGGTGATGCGATCGAAGCCTATGGCAAGGCGGCTGTCGTCGGTGTTGACGGTGAGGTCGAACATGCGTCGGGGCTGATCCACACGCTGCGGTTCGGCAACCACTACCGCGAGGCGGTCGGGGCCAAATCCTATCTGGCGTTTACCAACACGCGCGGGGGGCCGAACGCGCCCATCATGGTGCTGCTGATGGACAAGAACGATGCCGGGCGGCGCTCGCACTACCTGACGATCCAGTTTGCCATTCCGGACGCACCGCGCGCGGATGAAATCGTCGTGGTGCTGGGCGGTGCCACCTCGGGTCGCCCGCATCATCGCATCGGCGACCGATACCAAGACCTCAAGGATCTGGGCCATGACGTGGACAACCCGGCCGCGGTCTGACGGCACGCACCTGCCCGCGGTCCGGGCAGGCCGTGGCCCGCGTGTCGTGCTTTTGCACGGAGTGGGGCTGCGGGCCGAGGCGTGGGGTGCCCAGATCGACGATCTGAGCCGTGATTTCGATGTCACGGCCTATGATATGCCGGGACATGGCGCGGCGCCCCGCCGCGATGCGGTCCCGTCGCTGCGTGACTACACCGAGGCGCTTGCGCCAAACCTGACGGCGCCTGCGCTGATCGTAGGGCACTCGATGGGCGCGATGATCGCGCTTGATCTCGCGGTCCGGTACCCCGAGGTTGTGACAGGCGTTGTCGCGATGAATGCCGTCTTTCAGCGCACGCCAGAGGCCGCCCGCGCCGTAAAGCAGCGCGCTGCGGCATTGGATGGTGCCCGCGTGGCCGATCCAGCGAAGACACTAACCCGCTGGTTCGGCGATGCCGCGACACCAGAGGCAACGGCCTGCCGGTCGTGGTTGCAAGCGGTTGATCCGGCAGGATACCGCGATGCCTACACCGTCTTTGCGCATGCGGATGGCCCGGACCCGGCAGACCTGAGGGCGCTGCGCGCGCCAGCCCTGTTTTTGACCGGCGCGGAAGACCCCAATTCCACCCCCGCCATGTCCCGCGCCATGGCGGACGCCGCGCGCGATGCGCGCGCAGAGGTCGTCGACGGGGCCGCACATATGCTGCCCATGACGCACGCGGGGTGCGTCAATCGTACCCTGCGCGCATTCTTCCAAACCTGCCTCGCGAAAGGAGCCTGAGAATGGAGTTTTCCCTCTTTGCCCATATGGAGCGGCTGACGCCGGAACAGCCGCACGACGTGCTCTACGACGAGTTCATCGGCTTGTGCCAGATGGCGGATCAGGGCGGCATGCGGGCGATCTGGACGGGGGAGCATCACGGGATGGAGTTCACCATTGCGCCCAACCCGTTCCTGTCCATCGTTGATCTGGCGCATCACACCGAGAACGTGAAGCTGGGGACAGGCACGGTGGTCGCCCCGTTCTGGCATCCGATCAAACTGGCGGGCGAGGCGGCGGCGACCGACATGATGACGGGCGGGCGCCTCGAAATGGGGATCGCGCGCGGGGCCTATTCCTATGAATACGAGCGGCTCATGCCGGGTATGGATGCCTGGGAGGCGGGGCAGCGCATGCGTGAGACTGCACCGCTCTTGCGGCCGCTGTGGGCGGGCGACTGCGCGCATGAAGGGGCGTTTTTCAACTTTCCCGCCACCACCGCCGCGCCCAAGCCGAAACAGGAGGGCGGCCCGCCCATCTGGATCGCCGCGCGCGACCCCAACAGCTTTGAGTTTGCGGTGCAGAACGGGTTTCACGTGCAGGTCACCCCGCTCTGGCAGGGGATGGAGGAGGTCGAAACGCTCGCCGCCCGCTTCGAAACGGCTTGTGCCGACTACGCGGGACCACGGCCCAAATGCATGTTGCTGCACCACACCTATGTGGGTTCAGATGCCGGGGATGTGGACCTTGCGGCGCAGGAATTCAGCCGTTTTTACAATTACTTCGGGGCATGGTTTCAGAACAAGCGGCCGGTCAGGCAGGGTCTGATCGAGGCGCTGAGTGACGCGGAGATGGCCGGCAACGCGATGATGGCCCCCGCCAATATGCGCCGCGATCTGACCATGGGCACGGCGGACGAGGTTGCCGACCTGATCAAGCGCTACGAGGACCTCGGCTATGACGAATTTTCATTCTGGATCGATTCTGGCATGAGTGCGGAGCGTAAACGCGCATCGCTGTCGCGGTTTATCGACGATGTGATGCCCCGGTTTCAATGAGGTCCGCCATGCCGCACTACCAGCTTTTTATCGACGGCGCGTGGACCGAAGGGGCCGACGGACAGGTCATGTCCTCGGAGAACCCCGCAACGGGCGAGACCTGGGCCACATTTGCCTGTGCCGCTCCTTCGGATGTGGATCGCGCCGTGGCCGCGGCGGCCCGCGCGCTCGACGATCCGGACTGGCGTGACCTGAGCCAGACGGCGCGGGGCAAACTGCTGTACCGGCTGGCGGATCTGGTCGCGGATCACGCGCAGGATCTGGGACGGATCGAGACGACTGACAGCGGCAAGCTCGTGGCGGAAACCTCCAGTCAGACGGGTTATGTCGCTGATTACTATCGCTACTTTGCGGGCCTTGCGGACAAGATCGAAGGGGCCGTCCTGCCCATCGACAAACCGGACATGCATGCGTTCACCACCCGCATGCCCGTCGGTGTGGTCGCTGCCATCGTGCCGTGGAACGCGCAGATGTTTCTGACCGCGACCAAGCTGGGGCCTGCGCTGGCCGCGGGCTGTACCGTGGTCCTCAAGGCGTCCGAGGTGGCACCCGCGCCGATGCTGGAATTCGCCCGTCTGATCGAAGCGGCCGGTTTCCCGCCCGGCGTGGTGTCCGTCATCACCGGCGATGCGGCGGGGTGTGCCATCCCGCTCACCCGGCACCCGCGCGTGGATCGCATCGCCTTTACCGGCGGGCCGGAAACAGCGCGGCACGTGGTGCGCAACTCGGCCGAAAACTTCGCGGTGACGTCGCTGGAGCTCGGCGGCAAGTCCCCCATTCTGGTCTTTGACGACGCGGATATCGAAAGTGCCACCAATGGTCTGATCGCGGGCAATTTCGGGGCGTCGGGGCAATCCTGCGTCGCAGGTACGCGCGGGCTGGTGCACCGCCCCGTCTTTGATGCTCTGGTCGCGCAGATCGAAGAGAAGTCTCGCGGCATTGTCGTCGGAGACCCGCTGGCTGAAGCCACCCATATGGGCCCGCTCTGCACCGCCGCGCAGGTCGCGCGGATCAAGGACACGCTGGCCAAGGCCGAAACACAAGGGGCGCGCATCCGCTTTGGCGGCGCGGCCCTCGATCGTCCGGGCAATTTCGTGGCGCCCACATTGGTGGAATGCGCCCACGCAGAGACCGAGACGCTCAAGGTCGAGATGTTTGGCCCGGTCATGTCCCTTTTGCCCTTCGACACCGAGGACGAGGCCATCGCGCTGGCCAATGACAGCGACTTTGGCCTTGGCTCCGGCGTGTTTACCCGGGACGTGGCCCGGGCGCATCGCGTTTCCAGTCGCTTGCGCGCTGGCATTTGCTGGGTCAACACGTACCGCGTGATCTCACCCATCGCGCCCTTTGGCGGGTTCAACCAGTCCGGATATGGGCGCGAGGCCGGCGTGGAGGCCGTGCTCGATTACACAAGGACCAAGACCACGTGGATCAACACAGCGTCAGAGCCGATGGCCAACCCCTTTGTCATGCGGTGACGCGTGTGTTTGCAGATGTGGCACATGGAACGGCCCGACCGGCCTGATTTGGTGGATCAGACCCGCGAGAAAACATGCCTGACGGGCGATTGCGGATAGCGCTGGCTGGCCTTGACAAAACCTTGTGCGGCAATGCCCGTGCAATCCAGAGACAGAACTGGATCGTGCGCCGCCGCGCCAGAGCGGGACGAGCCACGGCTCTTGCGTTCCAGTTCCTGTGGGCCCGCAGGACCGAGAGTGACCGGCATCGGCGTGTTCTCCGATCAAGGTGCAGGCAGGGCCCCGGCCAGCAGCCCGAGGAACAGCGTGGCAAGCAGTGTGACCATGACTGTCGCACGTGTCAGACCGGCGCCTGAACCGGATCGGCACTCCTCTGGGGCGGTTCGATACATCGGTACGATGAGCCGCAGGTAAACCCCGAGCGCCAGCACCGAGTTCAGGACGCCGATGATCGCAAGCCACAGGTACCCGGCCTCGACCGCTGCCGAGAGCAGGTAGAACTTGCCCACGAAACCGAAGAGCGGCGGGATGCCGGTCAGTGACAGCAGGAACACCACCATCGCCGCGCCGAGCCACGGACGGGTGCGCCCGAAGCCTTCGAGATCGCCCAGATCGCGCCCGGCCAGCAGGACAACCGCAAAGGCACCGAGGTTCATCGCCACGTAGGCGGCGGCAAAGACCAGAATGCCCGGAACGGCAAAGCCGCTGGCCCCGAGGGCCACGACGCCCATCAGGAAATATCCCGACTGTGCCACCGAGGAATAGGCGATGAGGCGCACGAGGTTGGTCTGCACCAGTGCGGCGAGATAGCCATAGGTCATTGTCGCCGCCGCGATCACTGCCAGTGCCAGAGGCCAGCCACCGTCACGTGGCAGGTCGCGCAGGACCTGCGCGAAGGCGAAGAAGGCGGCCGCCTTGGTGATGACGGACAGGTAGGCCGCGATCGACACGGGCGCCCCCTGATAGGCGTCCGGCGCCCAGAAATGAAACGGCACCAGCGATCCCTTGTAGCCCAGACCGACGATGATGGCGATCAACCCGGCGATGGTCACCAGTGTCTGGCCCTGCAACTGGCCAAGTTCCGAGAACAGCGTCGAGCCGGTGCCGCCGAACCAGAAGGTCAGCCCGTAGATCATCACCGATCCGGTGACCGCGCCGAAGACGAGGTATTTCATCGCTGCCTCGGTGGCGGCATCGTCGCGGGGCCAGGCCACAAGCGCGAAAGAGCCCAGACCGGTGAGCACGACACCGATCACCACCACCATCATGTCGCCCGCACCCGACAGCATCAGCGCGCCAAGGGTCACGAGCACGACGAGGGATTGAACGCTGCCTTCGCGCGGGCGACCGGCGATTTCGGCCCGGACGAGCAGCAGGGACAGCGCAGTGCCGGGCAGCAGGATCAGCTTGGCCCAGCCCGAGATCAGGTCGATCCGGTAGGTGCCACCGAATACGGTGGCGTCGACACTCAGCATCGGCAGCGTCAGGATCGTCGCTGCCGCAAGCCCGGCCAGACCGATGGCCAGCACCAGCCGCGCCGCGCGAAACATCTCCGCAACGATCATCAGCATCGCAGCGGCGGCCAGCGTCAACTCCGGCGCCAGAAGCGCAAGATCACGGCCCATCTCCATCAGTTGCCGAGGCCCGTCATGGTGGTGTGGATCATGTCAATAAGCCAGCCGGGTGCGACACCGATCAGAACGGTCAGCACAAGAAGCGGAAGGATCACCAGCTTTTCGCGCTGGTCCAGATCCGGCATCTCGGCCCACTTATCGTTCATCTCGCCCAGAAACACACCCGCGATGGCGCGCAGGTAGAGTGCTGCGGTGATCACGATGGCCAGGATCGCGATCAACCCCCAGGGCATGCCGTTGAGCGTGGCGAGGAAGATCTGGAATTCGGCCGGGAAATGCGCCAGCCCCGGCAATCCGAGAGAGGCGAAAGCCGACAGGATGAAGGCCCAGCCGAGCCACGGCACGCGACCCAGCAACCCGCCGAAATCGCCGATTCCGCGGGTATGGGCCCGGTCCTGCAACATGCCCACGAGGAAGAAGAGCGCCCCCGTGACCAGACCGTGGCTGACCATCTGCAGGGTTGCGCCATCCAATGCGATGGTACGGATGCGCGGCTCTGTCGCCAGTGCCGCGATGGCGACACCCATCACCACGTACCCCATGTGGTTAACGGACGTGTAGGCGATCATCTTTTTCAGGTCGCTCTGCGCCAGTGCCGCGAAGGCCCCGTAAAGCGCGCTGACCACCCCGAAGGCGAGGATCACCTGTCCGGCCTGCGCGAAGGCCTCGGGCGTCATCTGGTAGGCAAAGCGCACAAGCCCGTAGGTGCCGAATTTCAGCATCACACCGGCGAGGATCACGCTGCCCGCCGTGGGCGCCTGCACATGCGCCGCCGGAAGCCAGGTGTGGACCGGGAAGGCCGGGATCTTGACCGCGAAGGTCACGAGCATGGCAATCAGCGCCAGCATGGCCGGGAGGCCGCCCAGCGACGTGCCTTCGACCCAGACGCGCATGTCGAAGGTGCCCGATCCGAGGTAAAGCCCGATGATCGCCAGCAGAAGCGGCAGCGAGCCCAGAAGCGTGTAGAGAAAGAACATGAGTGCGGCCCGCTGCCGCTCTTCATAGCCCCAGCCTGCGATCATGAAGTACATGCCGACCAGCGAGACCTCGAAGAAGACGTAGAAGAGCAGGCCGTCAAGCGCCATGAACGTGCCGAGCGAGGCGGTTTCCAGCATCAGCATCAGCACCACGTAGGAGGCCGCGCGTTCGCCGATCCGCGCCGAATACAACGCCGACAGAAGAAACAGAAGCGAGGTCAGCAGCACCAGAGGCAGGCTCAACCCGTCCACGCCCAGCCGGTAGGCCGCGCCAATGGCCGGGATCCAGGCGATTTCCTCGACCTGGGCGAAGTCTCCGGCCACGATGCCGCGCGCCCAGATCACCAGTGTGATCAGGAACACGGCCCCCGTGGCGGCGATGGACACCGCATGTGCCGTTCGCGTGGACCGGTCGGGCAGCGGTATGAGCGCGAGACCGGCAAGGATGGGCAGGAAGGTGGCAATGGTCAGAAGCGGCATGAGCGCGATCCTCAGAAGTAAAGCGGGGCGGCGAGGAGCACGCCGGTGACGAGAGCGATTCCGGCGACGGTCAGCGCCATTTCGCGGTGGATAAGGCCGCTTTGCAGGCGGCGGGCACGGGTGCCGAGGGCGATTGTGCGGTCGACAAGGCCAAAGATCGCGCGGTCGATGGTGTCACGGTCGGTGCGCAGGCTGATCTGTCCGAGAGACAGGTTCAGCCTGCCAACCGCGTTGACCAGCGCCAGAAGCCCGTCCTCGGCGCGTTCGATCCGGCGTGACTGCGCTTGTGCACCTGCGACGATGCGGCCCAGCACGACACGGTGGATGATCCACGTATCCAGACGGTCGCAGAGCCGTGCCAGGGCCAGCGCCGGGTGAACCACGAGAGCGACCATACCTCCGGCAATTGGAAACCCATCCCGCGCAGGCGCAAGTAACAGACCCAGAAGGCGCGCCGGAGCCAACAGCCAGCCAAGCGCCAGCCCGGCCAGACCCACCGAAAGCCCCATCACCGGGACCACCCAGCCGGGCTCAGCCAGTTGCGCGCCCAGCACCTCTTCCAGCGGTTTGAAAACAAGGCCAAGCGTTGCTGCGAGTGCCACGAGTATGCCCATGCCGACGGCCATGAGCGGCACCTTATTGTGCGGCTTTTCTGCCGCGCCGGACCACAGCACCTTCAGCGCGCGACCCATATAGGCTCCGGTCAGCACCGATCCGGCCAACGCCAGCGGTAGCAGCCACGCTGCAGAGGGGCTGGCGAGCGCCGCAGCGAGGATCGCGTCCTTGGAATAGAAGGCGGCGAGCGGCGGCAGCCCGGTCAGCGCCAGCGCAGCGAGGGCAAAGCCCGCAAAGATGCCGGGCCGGGCGCGGCCCGCGCCCGCAAGCGTATCCAGATCGGTGCTCTCGCGGTCGTGCTGAAAGACGCCCGCGCCGAGAAAGAGCGCCGATTTGATCGCGGCATGCGCGATCAGGTGCAACAGGGCGGCAACGGGCGCGCCGGCCCCCACTGCAATAAGCATCAACCCGTACTGACTGGCGGTCGAGGCGGCGAGCAGACGCTTGAGGTCCGTTGCGGCCAGCGCCATCAACCCGGCGATGACCGCCGTCGCCCCGCCGACAATCCCGATGGCCAGAAGCGCGCCGCCGGGCAGCATCGGCGCGGTCCGGATCAGCAGGATCGCTCCGGCGGCCACCAGCGTGGCCGAATGCAGGAGGGCAGACACCGGCGTTGGACCCGCCATCGCGCGCATCAGCCAGTCCTGCAACGGCACTTGTGCCGATTTGCCCATCGCTGCAAAAAGCAGAAGCAGGCCCGCGATCAGCGCCGGGGTGCCGGTGGTGGAAAGCGTGACCGAAATCTCGGAGGTGCCCGCCACGCCGATCAGCAGGAAGGCCGCGAGGTAGAGGCCCAGATCCGCCGTCCGGGTATAGAGGAAGGCCCGCATTGCCGCGCCGGGCACGCCCTTTCGCCTATGCCAGAAGCCGATCAGAAGGTAGGAGGCAAAGCCGATCATCTCCCACGCCGCCAGGAGGGTTATCCAGTCGCCCGACAGCACCAGAAGCTGCATCGCGGCCACGAACATGAGCATGGTGCCGAAAAAGCGGGGGCGTTCGGGATCGCGCGCCATGTAGCCCGCCGCATAGGTCAGGACCATCGCCGCCACGGTTGCCACGACCAGCGCCAGTGTCGCGGTGAGGGGGTCTGCGACCAGGCGGATCGGCAGGTCCGGCAGGAAGGGCAGGGTGGCCGTGACATCCGTACCGCCCGCCACCCCGGCGAACAGTGCGATCGCCCCGGCAAGACCGAAGGCCGCACCGGTCAGCGCAATCGCCTCGGGCACGCGCCGCAGGGCAAGTGCCGCAAGGCCCGCGCCGAAAGGCGCGAGGAGTGTCAG
>CAZRUV010000032.1:0-29862 GCA_964603315.1 uncultured Rhodobacterales bacterium | reverse complement strand
GGTGGCGTCGAGCGGTGTCGGCACCATTGCCGCTGGCGTGGCCAAGGCCAAGGCGGATGTGATCCTGATCTCGGGCCACAATGGTGGCACAGGCGCGTCGCCCGCGACCAGCATCAAATATGCGGGTCTGCCGTGGGAAATGGGCCTGACCGAAGCGCATCAGGTCTTGTCCATGAACAACCTGCGCGACCGCGTGACCTTGCGCACCGATGGTGGCCTGCGCACCGGGCGCGACATTGTCATGGCGGCGATGCTCGGGGCCGAGGAATACGGTATCGGCACCGCCGCCCTCATTGCGATGGGGTGCATCATGGTGCGCCAGTGCCAGTCCAACACATGCCCCGTTGGCGTCTGTACACAGGACGAAAGCCTGCGTGAGAAGTTCACCGGCAACGCGGACAAGGTTGTGAACCTGATCACCTTCTACGCGCAAGAAGTGCGCGAGTTGCTGGCCGCAATCGGGGCGCGCAGCCTCGATGAGGTGATCGGGCGGGCGGACCTGCTGGCGCAGGTGTCGCGCGGGTCTGCGCATCTGGATGATCTGGACCTGAACCCGATGCTGATCACCGTCGATGGTGCGACCGACATCGTCTATGATCGCGACCGCGCCCGGAACGCGGTGCCCGACACGCTTGACGCCCAGATCGTGCGGGACGCGGCGCGGTTCCTCGAAGACGGGGAAAAGATGCAGCTGTCCTATGCGGTGCAGAACACCCACCGGACGGTGGGCACGCGCACGTCGAGCCATATCGTGCGCAAGTTCGGCATGCGCAATACGCTGCAGCCGGATCACCTGACGGTTAAGCTGACCGGGTCGGCCGGGCAGTCGCTGGGTGCTTTCGCGGCGCCGGGGCTCAAGCTGGAGGTGTCGGGCGACGCGAACGACTATGTCGGCAAGGGTCTGTCGGGCGGCACCATCGTGGTCCGGCCACCTATGGCATCCCCGCTTGTTGCAGCGCAGAACGTGATCATCGGCAACACCGTCTTGTATGGAGCGACCGATGGGTACCTGTTCGCAGCGGGCCGTGCAGGCGAACGCTTTGCCGTGCGCAATTCAGGGGCAAAGGTCGTGGTCGAAGGCTGCGGGTCGAACGGGTGTGAATACATGACCGGCGGCGTGGCGGTGATCCTTGGCGAAATTGGCGCGAACTTTGGCGCGGGCATGACCGGCGGGATGGCGTACCTGTACGATCCCGAGGGCGCGGCCGAACGGTTGATGAACCTGGAAACGCTGGTGACCTGCCCGGTCACGGTCGATCACTGGCGTACCCAGCTCGAAGAGTTGATTGAACGGCATCTGGAAGAGACCGGCAGCCGCAAGGCCGCCGACATTCTGCAGCATTGGGACATCGAACAGAAAAACTTCCTGCAAGTCTGTCCCAAGGAAATGCTGATTCACCTGCCCGTTCCATTGACGCTGGAAGAGGGCGCGATCCCGGCGGAATAGGCCGGGTCGGCACAAGGGAAACCTTCCGCGCCGATGGTGCGGGAGGGCTTACCCCTCTTTGCGTGGGACGATCATCTTGTTGGCCTGTTCCCGGCTGCCGACATGTGTGTTTTCCGCCAGAATGTCGCTCACGCGGCTGGGCATCGTTCCCAGCTTGTGCGCGATCACGTGATCGGCGTTGCCTGACCATTTGAGGATCCAGACCAGCTTGGCATCTGCGGCGCTCAGGACGCGGAATTCAGGTGCGATGGCACCGGGTGGGGTTTGTTGTGTTCCTTCAATCATGTGTTTGCTCTCCGAAATCAGTGCATACGGCCCCGGATGACGGAGAGTTTATCGCAAAAGCCAGATTCGGCGTTAGCGATTAACGCTTTGATATTGATTAGAGTTTTCTGTGATTCTGGTGAATGAGTTGTTGCCGTCCGCAACGCGCCTAAATTGATCCCTATGCGATGGGTTTTGTTGAGTTTTCTTCTGACGGTCAGTGCGGTGCAGGCTGAGCCGCTGCGGATTTTGGCGGTTGGAGACAGCCTGCTGGCGTGGCAAAAATGGACCGGGCGCGACATCCCGTCGGTGATGGGAGACGTTCTGGGCGCGCGCGTTGAAAACGATGCGGTGGCTGGCGCGCGCTTTTCCAATGCGTCGGGATTGGGCCGAGCGCTCGGGTTCGATGTGCGGTCGCAGTTTCGGCAGGGGTCGTGGGATATCGTGCTGATGAATGGCGGGGCCAATGACCTGCTCAATGATTGCGGATGTGGCGCGTGCGGTCCGGTGGTTGACGGCCTGATCACGTCAGACCTGACCGGAGAGGTGCCGCGGTTCATTGCGCAGGTGCTGCAGGACGGGGCGCAAGTGGTCTGGATGGGCTATTATGCCAGCGCCCGATCCGGCCAGTTTGCGGGTTGCCGCCCGTTTCTGGTGGAATATGACGCGCGCCTTGCCCGGTTGGCGGCGCGCACGCCCGGGCTAACATTCGTGGATTCCGAGGACGCGCTTGATCCTGACAATCGCGGGCATTTTGCCATCGACGGCATCCATCCTTCGCCGCAAGGGGCGCGGCTCGTTGGCACGTATCTGGCAAATCACATCTCGCCCTGAGCGGGCCCATTGCCTATAGCTAGGCCATGGTAAAGGCGAGCAGGACAAAGAAAAAGTCCAGATCAAAGAGCAAGCGGCGGTTTCGACCGGTCCGTTGGGTTTTCTTGTGGATGCTGCGCGGTGTCAGTGCCGCCTTTCTGATCGCTGTTCTGGGGGTGCTGCTGTGGGCCTTCGTGAACCCGCCGACCACCTGGTACATGTGGCAGGAGTCGCGCCGGTTGGGTGGCGTGGATCAGGAGTGGGTCCCGATGGAAGAGATCGCGCCCGTGATGGCGCGGTCAGCGGTAGCGGCGGAGGACGCGAATTTCTGCCTGCACTGGGGTCTGGATGTCGAGGCGATCCGGACAGCCATCGAGGCAGGCGGCCAGCGGGGCGCGTCGACGATCAGCCAGCAGGTCGTCAAGAATGTGTACCTTTGGCACGGTCGGTCCTGGTTCCGCAAAGCGCTGGAGGCGGGTATGACCCCGCTTGTCGAAGCGATCTGGTCCAAGCGGCGCATCCTCGAGGTGTATCTGAACGTCGCCGAGTTTGACGAAGGCATCTTTGGTGTCGAGGCGGCGTCGCGCCACTACTTTGGCGTCGGCCCCGAGGAATTGAGCCCGTTGCAGGCTGCACGGTTGGCTGCGGTGCTGCCCGCGCCCAAGGACCGTTCGGCGAGCAAACCGTCGCGTTTCGTGCGCACGCGCAGCGCGGCAATCCGCGACGGGGCTGCCACGATCCGCGCAGACGGGCGCGCCGCGTGTTTCGAGAGTTGAAAAATCCATGCGGCCCGTGCATGGATGCCTGACACCTTGATGATCCCGGATTTCTGATGGCGCGCCTTTTCCACGTTCCCCTGTCCCCGTTCTGCCGCAAGGTGCGGCTGAGCCTCGCTGAAAAGAAGGTGGAGGTTGAACTGGTCGAGGAGCGGTATTGGGAGGCGGACCCGGACTTTCTGCGCCGCAATCCGGCCGCCAAGGTGCCGGTGCTCAAGTTGGATGGCGTGATGATGAGCGAAAGCGCCGCGATCTGCGAGTATATCGAAGAGACGCGGCCCGAGCCGCCGCTGTTGCCCAAGGACCCTGCCGCGCGCTTTGAGGTGCGGCGGCTGGTCGGTTGGTTTGACGACAAATTCCACAACGAGGTGACGTCAAAGCTGCTTTATGAGCGGGTGAACAAGAAGGTCATGGGCAAGGGCTTTCCCGACAGCCGCAACGTCAAGGACGGCGCAAAGGCGATCAAGTATCACCTCGACTACATGACATGGCTGCTGGACCACCGTCGGTGGCTGGCGGGGGATGTGATGACGCTGGCAGACTTTGCGGCGGCGGCGCATCTGTCGGCGCTGGACTATATTTCGGATGTGGATTGGAACCGCAGTGAGGTGGTCAAGGACTGGTATGCCAAGATCAAGTCGCGCCCTGCCTTCCGGTCGATCCTCGCCGACCAGGTGCCCGGATTCCCGCCGCCACGGCACTACAATGATCTGGATTTCTGATCCCTGGCGTCGGACTGGGGGCCAGCCCCCAGACCCCCGGAGTTTTCCCGGCAAGATGAAGAGATGGATCTGAAGGCACGGGTCATAGGCCGTGCTCTGGAAGAAGGGTTTGTCGCGGCACGGGTGTGCCGACCGGATGCCGTGCCGGAGGTGGCGGAGCGCCTCGCGGCATTTGTGGCGGCCGGATATCACGGGCAGATGGGCTGGATGGCGGAGCGGATGCACTGGCGCGGTGATCCGTCGGTGCTGTGGCCCGAGGCGCAGTCGGTGATCATGCTGGCCGAGAGTTATGCGCCCGCGCATGATCCGCTGGCGGTGTTGTCGAAACGGGATTTGGGGGCGGTGTCGGTTTATGCGCAGGGGCGGGATTATCATGACATCGTCAAGAAGCGGCTGAAACGTCTGGGCCGCTGGCTGATCGATGAGGCGGGTGGTCAGATCAAGGTGTTCGTGGACACCGCTCCGGTACCGGAAAAGGCTCTGGGGCAGGCGGCGGGTTTGGGCTGGCAGGGCAAGCATACAAACCTGGTGAGCCGCGATTGGGGCAATTGGGCCTTTCTCGGCTCTGTGTTCACAACGCTGGATCTTGCGCCCGATGCGGCGGAAGTGGACCATTGCGGGTCGTGTCGCGCGTGCCTTGATGTGTGTCCGACGGACGCATTTCCGGGACCCTATCGGCTCGATGCCCGCCGGTGCATTTCCTATCTGACCATTGAGCACAAGGGGCCCGTGGACGAGGACCTGCGGGCGCTGATGGGCAACCGCATCTATGGTTGTGACGATTGTCTGGCGGTGTGTCCGTGGAACAAGTTCGCGGTTGCGGCCAGCGACATGCGGTATCAGGGCACGGTCGGCGCGCCCGCTTTGGAAGAGCTTGCCGCGCTGGATGATGCTGCGTTCCGCGCGCGGTTTTCGGGCTCGCCCATCAAACGCATCGGGCGCGACCGGTTCGTGCGCAATGTGCTTTATGCGATCGGGAACTCTGGCATGTCGCATTTGGTCGAGGCGGCGCGGGCACATGTCGAGGATAAGGATCCAGCGGTCGCAGATGCCGCACGATGGGCGGTGGAGCGACTGACATGAGCATTCTCTTGGGTGTGGATACGGGCGGGACCTATACCGACGCGGTGCTGATGCGCGACGAAGAGGCTGTGATCGCGCGCGCCAAGGCTTTGACCACCCGGCACGATCTGGCCATTGGCGTGGGTGAAGCGGTTGGGTCCGTCCTGGCATCATCCGGCGTGCGTGCGGAAGAGATCGGTTTGGCGTCGCTGTCGACGACGCTTGCCACCAATGCGCTGGTCGAGGGTCAGGGCGGGCGCGGGGCGCTGATCTATGTGGGATTTGACAAGGCGGCGGCGGACACGCCGGGATTGGCCGACGCCCTTGGGGACGACCCGCTCTGTGCGTTGGCGGGCGGGCATCGGCACGACGGGCGTGAGGCGACCCCGTTGGACGAGGCCACATTGCTTGCCTTTCTGGACGCGCATCGGGACGCTGTCAGCGGCTTTGCCGTTGCGGCGCAATTCGCGACGCGCAACCCGGCACATGAACTGCGCGTGGCGGAGATCATCCGCGACGTGACGGGCCGCCCGGTGTCGGCGTCGCACCAGTTGTCGTCAAGGCTCGGGGGGCCGAAGCGGGCGGTGACGGCGCTGTTGAATGCGCGCCTGATCGGGATGATCGACGGGCTGATCGGGCGGGCGCAGGACGTGCTGTCTGCTCTGGGCGTGACGGCGCCGCTGATGGTTGTGCGGGGTGACGGCGCGCTGATGTCAGCGGCACAGGCGCGCGCGCGACCCATCGAAACGATCCTGAGCGGGCCTGCCGCGTCGATTGTCGGCGCGCGCTGGCTGACCGGGGCGGATGATGCGCTGGTCAGTGACATCGGCGGCACGACAACGGATGTCGCGATGCTGCGGGCCGGGCGGCCCGCCATCGACCCGATGGGCGCGCAAGTGGGTCCGCACCGCACGATGGTCGAAGCGGTGGCCATGCGCACAACCGGCCTGGGCGGCGACAGCGAGGTACACTTCGTGGCCGAAGGCCTGGACGGTGGTGTGACGCTTGGGCCGCGCCGGGTGGTCCCTGTGGCACTTCTGGCGCAGGAGGCGCCGGATGTGGTCCTGCCCGCGCTGGCATTGCAAGCGGCCAACAGCCTTCCCGGAGAGCACGATGGGCGTTTTGTCAGGGCAGTGCCCGGCGCACGTCGTGAGGGGCTGGGTGCGCGTGAAGCGGCCCTGTTGGAGCGGATTGGCGATGTCGTGCATCCCCTGGGGGAGGTGGTGCGTGCCCGGGTCGACATCGGCGCGTTGCGGCGCCTTCTGTCACGCGGTGTGGTGCAGGTCTCGGCCCTGACACCATCGGATGCGGCGCATGTCCTGGGTGCGCTGGATGTCTGGGACAGGCAGGCGGCAGAGACGGCCTGCGCGCTTTTTGCGCGTCGCCGCACGGGCGCCGGTGAGGTACTGGCGCGGGATGCTGAAACACTGGCGCGGAAGATTGTGGATCAGTTGACCCGCCAGACCTCGGTGGCCCTTTTGCAGGCCGGGTTGGCCGAGGATGGGCTGCCGCCGGAACTGGCGGAACACATCCTGATGCAGCGCGGGCTCGATCGCCCGGGTGGTGCCGTGCGTGTTGAAACCGGGTTGGCCGTGCCGGTGGTCGGCTTGGGGGCCTCTGCGGCGACGTATTATCCCGCTGTGGGGGCGATGTTGCGCACGGACATGATCCTGCCGGATGAGGGCGGCGTGGCCAATGCCATTGGCGCTGTGGTGGGGCGGGTGACGGTCCGCAAGAGCGGGTCGATCACGTCACCGGGCGAGGGGCGGTTTCGCGTGCATCTGCCGGAGGGGCCAGAAGACTTTGCCGATCAGTTGGCCGCCCTGGGCCGGCTGGAGACCGTTTTGCAGGACGCCGCCAATTCGGATGTGCGCGCGGCAGGTGCCGAGGATATCGAGGTGCAGGTGCATCGCGATATCCGCACCGCACAGGCCGAAGCGCGTGAAGTCTTTGTCGAGGCGGTGCTGACGGTTGAGGCGTCGGGGCGGCCACGGGTGGCCGCGCCCTGACCGCTATTCGGCCGCGCGTTTGGGCAGGACCCAGTTCGGGCGCGGGAAGTGGCAGGTGTACCCGTTGGGGATGCGTTCCAGATAGTCCTGGTGCTCGGGCTCTGCCTCCCAGAAGTCGCCGACGGGCTCGACTTCGGTCACGACCTTGCCGGGCCAGATGCCGGACGCTTCCACATCCGCGATCGTGTCATGCGCCACCTGCTTTTGCGTCTCATCCACGTAGTAGATGGCCGACCGGTAGCTGAGGCCGCGATCGTTGCCCTGCCGGTTCAGCGTGGTGGGGTCGTGGATCTGAAAGAAGAACTCGAGCAGGTCGCGATAGGTGATCACGCCGGGATCAAAGAAAATCTCGATGCCTTCGGCATGTGTCCCGTGGTTGCGATAGGTCGCATTCGGCACGTCGCCGCCGGTATAGCCAACGCGGGTCGAGATCACGCCGGGCCGTTTGCGGATCAGGTCCTGCATCCCCCAAAAGCATCCGCCTGCCAGTACTGCGCGTTCCTGTGTCATGCCATGTCCTCCACCTGGTTGAGATAGGCACCATAGCCTTCGGCCTCCATGTCGTCACGGTGGACAAAGCGGAGCGATGCGGAATTGATGCAATAGCGCAGACCGCCCCTGTCGCGGGGGCCGTCGGGGAACACATGACCCAGATGGCTGTCGCCGTGCTTGGAGCGCACTTCGGTGCGGATCATGCCAAGCGACGCGTCGTGGTGCTCGGTGACATTGTCGATGGGTTTGGTAAAGGACGGCCAACCGCAACCGGATTCGTATTTGTCCGACGAGGCAAAAAGCGGCTCGCCCGACACGATATCGACGTAGATGCCCGGCTCTTTGTTGGCCAGAAGCTTGCCCGTGCCGGGGCGTTCCGTGCCGCTTTCCTGTGTGACGTGGAATTCTTCGGGTGACAGCGTCGCGATGACGTCTGGGTCTTTGAAGTATTTTGCCATGGGCCGTGCCTCATCCGGTTTCGGGACGTTGCCCTATATTTGGCACGCGCGACAGGAATTGAAAGGGCGGGCACGAGGGGCCGCGCTGACAGTTGCGTGGGGTGAGATCGTCAGAGGTGGGCCGGACCGCCGGACCGCAGGCCCAAAACGCAAACAGCCCGCCAGTGGCGGGCTGCAGCGTAGCGTTTGGTGTATCGCTTAGTCGGAACTGTCGTCCGAAGAGGCAACAACCACAAGCACGGTCAGACCGGCTGCGACACCCAGTGCCGATGTCAGTGCCGCTGCACCAGCGGCCTGGCCCTGAACCTGTTCGGAACCCTGGCCCCCGGACACGGTTGTGTTCAGCGGAATCTGCTGTGCAAATGCTGCGGTGGAAGTGGCAGCGGCCAACGCAGCTGCGGCGATCAGTTTCAGTGCTTTGGTCATCATACGACTCCTAGAAATCCGCTCTCTGAATACGGGAGTCGCGTGGACAATACAATCCAACAGCTAAAATTGTTTGGAGCGAAGGCGGGGAAACGCCTAAAACTGCGGCGCAAATGCTACTGTTTCAGAAGACGGAAGCGCAAATAGCCGATTTCCGGCCCGCCCCATTGCCTTGATTGCCAGACGGTTCCGCCTGATTTTGCCAACCAGTAGGTATTGGTGACGGTCTGGCCTTCGAACGTGCACGCTTCGACCAGTTTCGTCGCATTCACCTGTTGTCCCACGATGTCGAGGGTTTCGACACCCCCGGATGTCATGCGGCAGGACAGGTCCAAACGGTCGGTTCCGTTGTCGCCGTTGCGGACAAAAAGCCGTTTAGGGCCCGATTTTGGCTGGCCCGTTTGGATCGCGGCGACGGTCGACGACACATCAGCAGATCCGATATTCGCGTCCAGTCCGCGCATTCCGACCAATACACCCTCGCGCAGAATGAAATGCACGTCGTCCGCCGACCGCCATGTGCGCAAGGCACCCGGACGACTGTCTGTCCGATCCGAGAACGGAACGAGATAGACCGTCGATCCGCGGTTTTCAAAGACCAGTTCCATCGTCGAAACCGACAGGTTGCTGACCAGTTCGGGGGTCAACGTCGGCAGCGGTTCCGGTTTGCGCAGGGCACTGCGCAGGTTCTGGTACAGGTTCTGGACCTGACCGGCCTGCGAAATGGCGGTTTCATTGCCGCCGGAACAGGCGGCAAGGGTCGCCGCCAAGCCCAGCAGGGCAAGGCTTGTTCTGATCATTCCCATACGCGCCCCCAATCGGCCACAAGGTCGGTGCGGTGCCCGTCGCGGACCTGCTCGTAGAGCCGGTCCGAGACGTTGAGCCGTGCGCCGCCGTCGCGCTGGATCGGCCGGATGACGGTGGACACCACCTGGCGTGTCGGGCGGCCGGTGAACCAGTTCAGCGGAATGGTCAGCGTGATCCCCTTGTCAAAGGATCCTTCGCCGAACTCTTCGGCTGACACGTCTGTCAGAGTGAAGAACCCGCCCAGACGCCAGCCGTTTGCAAAGTGCCGCTCGAGCGTGAAGGTGGCGCCGTTGTCACCCGCGAGGTAGCGGCCCACATCGAGTTGCCCATAGTAGCCGCCGCCAAAGTCGTAATAGGCAGAGACGTGGCCGGTGAAGACGTCATAGTCCTGAAACCCGAACAGCTGGTCAAAGTCGCGTTGCCGCGCGTAGTTCACTTCGACCCCCAGAGCGAGCCGGTTGTTCGCGGGCTTCCAAAGCAGCTCTGACGACAGGCCACCAAACATCTGTTCAAGGTAACCGGCGCTGACACGGGCATAGGTGTTTTTGCTGGGCTTCCACTGACGACTGACAAAGGCGCGTTCGATGGTGGTGCCACCTTCCTCGGCATAAAGCCGGGCGTCGGTGCGCACGCGGGGCAATTGCGAGTCATTGTCGAGGTTGGAATTCTCGATATCGCCCGCCAGACGCTGCCGCAGTTCGCCCGTGACAAGCCAGCCCGGCGCAAACCGGTAGCGCGCTTCGAGCGCAAGGCCGACATCGGCGCGCACCGGCTGATCGGAATCGAAAAAGCTGGGCTGGATGTAAGGCCCGAGGGACCAGCTGAACCGCGGATACGATTCCGGCGTCAGCGCAGCCTGCGGCGCCGGGTCGGGTGATGCGTCACTGATGACCGCGCGGGACAAGAGCAGATCGCTGGCGCCGGGTTCAAACTCGAGCGTCTCGAGGTCGCTGCGCGACAGCGTCACCGTGGACAGGGCCAACCCGTTGTTGACCAGCACCACGTCAATCGTCTCGACAGACGGTGGCAGGATGCGTGCCATCGCGCGCGCCGTCCGCCCCACCACAATTGCGAGGTTGTCGAAGCGGACCGAGGAAACCCGCGCTTCGGCCCGCGTCGGGGACAGGATTGTCAGCGCTTCAAGCCGGATACCGTCTTCGTTCAGTTCCGGCTGCACCGCCTCGCGGATCAGGTTGGGTGCGGTTTGCGCGCTGGCCCAGTCGGTGCTGTAGGCTTGCGGGTTGGTCTCGCGGGTCGGGCGCACGATAACGGGCCTTGGCCCCGCGAGGGTAAACGGGTTCGCGGGTCTGGCGGGGTTGATCACCAGTTGGGCGTTCACGCCAATCTCGCTGCCGTACAGATAGTAGGCGCCAAAGCGCAGGGCGTTTGTTGCTTGGTATTCGACGCCAAAGTTGAACCGGGATTCGCGTTCAAATACGCCGCGACTGGTTTCCGGCTGGTAGGCGTCGGGTGAGTATTCCGCCTTGAGGCCGAACCGGTCGTTGACCTGCCATTCGATCCCGCCGAAAGGCGCGGCGGGTCCGCGGAACCACTGATCGAAGGACGGCTCTCCGCCCTCTTCGTTGGGATCAAAGACCGGACGTTCCGATCCGAAAGGTGTCCCGATGTCGCCCAGCGTGCCGAGACGGCCCCAGCCAAGACCCCCGGTGAGCTTCACGCGGCCCGGCAGGTTGAACGGACGGTCGAAATTCTTGGTCGCGACGATGTATTCGGCGGCGTAGATGCCAGTGCCTGCAAAATCCTGAAGCCCGACGCTTAGCGCAGGCCGTATGCGCCCTTCGCGCGCAATCAGAAACCGAAGGTCGAGGCTGCGATCCCGGTACGTGTCGAACCCGTCCGAATTCCAGTCCTGAATGCCGATATAGCGGAATGAGCCCGTGATGCGCGGCGAGAACTGAAAGGTTGCAGTCGTCCGTGTTTGCCCGCCAAAGCTGGACACACTGATCGCCAGGGTCCCGTCCGGCAGTGCTTCGCCCGTGGGCAGGTCCACGAGGCCCGGCACACCGTAAAAGTTGAGCGTCGGTGTTGGTTGGACGAGCGTTTGCTGTGCCATTGAGGTTGCGGGGGCAACACCGAAGGCGAGGGCGGCAACAGCACCCTTCGCCCAATTCCAGCGGCGCGCAAAATTCGTCACGTCCTCGTCCCCTTTGTCTCGCCGATGGTTAGACCACGGCCCGGACGCGCGCACAACGCCGCGCATGCAAATCGGGCGTTGTGACCCCGGAGCGCGGCATTCAGGATACAGGGCTGGCCCGCCCGGAGGCTTCGATATCTGTTGTCGGGTGGCGATACCCGTCGACCCAGCGTGTCACGATCTCGCGCGCGGCCGCATCGTCACTGGTTGCCAGTGCGGATCGCAGACCACGCAGGACGGCGGCGACTTCGATCTCGCTCAACCGCTCTTCGACCGTGAAAAAGATCTTGCGGTGCCCGGTGCCGATCAGGGATCCGCTCAACGTCAGCTCTTCGGTCATTTTTTCGCCGGGGCGCAAGCCGGTGAATTCGATCTCGATATCGCCATCGGGGTTTTGCGTGTCGCGCACGGTGTAACCGGCGCTTTCGATCACTTGCCGTGCCAGTTGTTCGATCCGCACGGGTTTGCCCATGTCCAATACGAACACCTCGCCGCCGGTCGCCATCGCGCCGGCGCGCAAGACAAGGTGCACGGCCTCTTGCACGGTCATGAAAAAGCGGGACACATCCGGGTGTGTGACGGTCAGCGGGCCGCCACGCCGCAACTGGTCCTGAAAGAGCGGCACGACCGAACCGGAGGACCCCAGCACATTGCCGAACCGCACGATGGAAAAGACCAGATTGTCGGGCTTGGCCAGGCGCATCGCGATGTCCTGCACGACCAGTTCGGCCAGCCGCTTGGACGCGCCCATGATGTTGGTGGGCCGCACGGCCTTGTCCGACGAAATCAGCACAAAGCGTTCGATGCCTGCGGCGGCCGCTTCGCTGACCAGCGTATGGGTTCCAAGGACGTTGTTGGCGAGCCCGGCCAGTGGATTTTCCTCGACCAGCGGGACGTGTTTGTAGGCAGCGGCATGCAGAACAACCTGCACGTTGTGTTCCTGCAGGGCGCGCCGCACCTGCCTTGGGTCGGTCACCGAACCCAGCAGCGGGACAACGTCGATACCGCTGCCTTCGGCCATCTGCTTGATTTCCTGATGCACCTGGTAAAGGGCCAGTTCGCTGAGTTCAAAGAGCACGATCTTGCGCGGGGCGCAGTCCAGCACTTGCCGGCAAAGCTCTGACCCGATGCTGCCACCCGCGCCCGACACAAGCACGCACCGCCCAAAATAGGCCGCGGCATCCGAACCCGGCGCAGTGCTGACCTCATCGCGGTTGAGAAAGCGGCTCACATGAACGGGCGTCAGCTTGTTCACAAGCTCTTCTTCGCCGATGAGTTGCGAAAAGGAGGGCAGCGTCTGCACCTCGAGGCCCATCTTTTCCAACCGGCGGGCGATCTGCACCTGCTTTGGCTGGCTTTGCGACGGCATCGCAAGGAGCACGCGATTGATTTGCCTTTCGGCCACAATCTCGGCGATGCGCACCGGGCTGAGCACCGGCAGGCGCAGGACGGACTGGCCCTGGAGCGCTTGATTGTCGTCCACAAAGGCCACCGGTTCGATATATTCGTGATTGCGCAACGCAGAGACCAGTTGCATCCCCGTTGTTCCGGCACCGTAGATCAAGACGCGGCAGCGATCCGCACCGGTCCGATACAGGGCCAGAACAACCTGCAACAGGATGGCCCGGCTGAGCGCGGAAAACACGAAATAGGTGATCCCAAAGACAATCTGCGTGCTGAGCGGCAAGGTCGGTTTGACCAATGTGGTCAGCACGATCGACACCAGCGTCAGCAGACCGGCAAATATGGCGGTCTGGCCGACGGAACTGGCCTCATAGTCATTCAGCGTCGTGCTGCTGATCCCCAGCCAAATCGACAGGCCCGCCGCCGCAGCCATCACAAAGGGCAACTCGGGCAGGTAAGCCAGCATCAGGTCCAACGATCCGCCAAACGGCGATTGCAGGCTGAGCGCGAAAAGAAGCGATAGCGGAACCAGCAGACAGTCGAGGGCCACAAAAACATTTCGTTTTTGTCGACGCGACATCGATTTCAGCAATTCCAGCATTCTGCCCCCTCGCCGATTCCGTACGGCGCAGTACATCTACGGTTACACACCATTCGGCCTAATTTATAGTTGAAATTTCGGCGCGACCTGACGTCGGCGGGAATCCGGATACGGCTGGTTCAAAATGGCGGCAATCATTTGCTTTTGAGGCCCTTTTTCCGGTTCTTGGTCCTGCCGCGAAACAGGTTCCCGATGGTCTGAAACACGAGATCAAAATCGTAACAGGTGTTTTGATGGCGCTGGTAGATCAGGTCCAGTCGCGCCTTGCGTGGAACACAGATGCGGCAATAGACGTCGTCGGTTTCCTCGGGTGTCAGACATCGGGCCAGCAGCCGATCCTCGTGCTTGTGAAAGCGGATCGTGGCCAGACCCGTGACACCCGGACGGGACTTCAGGACCTGCGCATAGAGATCGGGAAAGCGTTCGACATATTCGCGCAGCGGCGGACGGGGCCCGACAAAGCTGAGGTCACCCCTGAGGATATTCCAAAGCTGCGGAAACTCGTCGAGCCGTTTGGCGCGCAGGCGCGCGCCCATCGGTGTGATCCGTGACATCTTGTGCGCGCCGGACACCCCCTGGTCATCGTCCACATGCGTCATGGTGCGAAACTTGACCAGACCGAACGACGTTTCGGGCCCCTTCATGCGTTCCGCCACATAAAAGATCGGCCGTCCCTGTTCGCGCCAGATTTTCCAGATGAGATACAGGATGATCGGGCCGAGGATGATGACCAGCAGACTGGCAAAGAACAGGTCAAAGATCCGTTTGCGCCAGGTCATTTGCGGGCTGTCAGCTCTTTCCATTCGCGCACCATGCCGGGGGCGGTGCTGTCTTGCGGTTGCCATTCAATGAACGTCGAAAGCCTTGCCGTGTCGAGGGTAACTTTGGCCGTGATCTCCCTCTTGGGCGTGCGGGGTGACCACGTCAGCCCTGCCGTATCCAAAAGATCACCCATGGCCACGACACCGGGTGTTGCGACGTTGAGCACGGGCGGCAGATCGTCCACCATGGCCAACGCATGGATCACACGCGCAAGCGTCCGTGGCCCGACATAGCTGCGTTGCGGCGTTGTTCCGCTGTCCAGAACATCCAGTTCAAATCCGGGTCGCCACCCACCCAGTATGGCATCGGCGCCCGCGACATTTCCAATCCGCAGGCATGTGTTGGGGTGCGGGTGGCGGGCGGCCATCTGCTCCATCTCCACCTTGGCGCGGCCATAGTCCGCCAGTGGGGCGGGGGCGGTGTCCTCGGTCAGGCTGCCGGGCTGGCGTCCGTAGACCGCCGCCGAGGATGCCAGCATCACCCGCCCGCAATTGGCCTGCGCCGCAGCATCCAGCGTGTGCTGCGCGAGGGTGACATTCAGCGACATCGGCTTGTCGGCCCCATGTGTCACACCGGCAAGGCACAGCACGGCGCGGGCACCGGACAGCGCCTGGGTCAATGCACCCCGGTCCGTCAGGTCAAGCTCGGTCCGGGTGAACTGCACCACGTCGGCGGGCCACGCACGAGACAGAAGCCGCCCCAGCTTGCCCCCTGCGCCCAAGACGACAAGCGGTGTCGTCATGGCAAGGCGATGTGTTTGTCGGCAGGAACCAGCGCGTTGATCTGGCGCAGATGCTCTGGCAGGCAGATGGTGTGGAAATCGTACGTGTCGACCACGTGTTGCCGTGCTGCCTGCCCCAGATGCGCAAAGTCGCGCGGGCGCGACAGCACGTCGACCACCTGAGCCGCAATGGCTTCGGCATCAAAGAAGTCCACGAGCAGCCCGGTTTCGCCATGCACCATCGCCTCACGCACCGGCGGCACGTCGCTTGCCACGATCGTCGCCCCCATCGACATGGATTCGAGCAATGACCAACTGAGCACAAAGGGCATCGTCAGGTAGATGTGGCAGGTGCTGATCTGGATGATCTTCTGGTAATCCCCGTAGGGCACTTGCCCGAGAAAGTGCAGGCGGTCCCAGTCCAGCAGGTGACCCACCTCCTTTTCCATTTCGCCACGCAGTCCGCCCGGATGTTTGGACTTGCCGCCATAGGACGCGTCATTGCCGCCAATCACGATCACGCGCGCATTTGGCCGTGCTTTCTGAATGTGCGGCAGGGCGCGCATGAACATGTGGTAGCCGCGTGTCGTTTCGAGGTTGCGGGCCATGTAGGTCACGACCTCGTCCTTGCGGGTCAGCGGGCGCCCGATCCGTCCGAGGTTCACCTTCGCCTTGGGATCCGGGAGCAGCTTGTCCGTGCGAATGCCGTCGTGACAGACGTAGATCTTGTCGTGAAAGCTCTCGGGAAAGCGGTTGCGCTGCCATTCTGTCGGGCTGTGACCCAATGTGACCTGCTCTATGTTGAACAGGGGGACGACGTTGTGTCCCTGCATCAGGTAGGGTGCGTGTTCGCTGGGCGGGCTGTCGGCGTCGAACCCCACTGGTCCGCCGTGGACGGAATAGTAGTATTCAAAGAAACCGATGCTGGGCGTGTCGGGCAGAACCTCGCGGAGAAAGCTCATCTCGCCCCAGCCCACATGTCCGATGATGATGTCCGGCGTGAACCCGCCCGCCACCAGTTGCTGGAGGGCCCGGGCTGCGCCAAATCCGTTGCCAGCCGCGTTTTCCCATGTCTTGGACAGCCCGTAGGCGTCGTCGGCGGCCTTGTGGTGTGTCTTGTACTGGACGGTACGCACGCCCGGAATGTTCGGCGGTTTGGCCCGCTGCGTCAGAAAGACGATCTCGTGCGCGCCCGTTGCCGCCAACCATTGCACCAGCTCACGATACTGGCCGGGCATGTTCTGGTGAACAAAGAGAAGCTTCATCAGGCCGCGAGCGCGGTGTCGAGGAGCGCGCGCACGCGGTGCGCGTAGGGTTCGTTTTCCAGCCGTGCGATTTCCTTGCCGCGTTTCATCACCAGCAGCGTGGAGTGGCGTTTGACCTTGAGCCGTTCGGTCAGTTGCGATCGTCCAAACGTGTCCCAGTCGATGTCGACAAAGCCGAGACGTTGATATGCGGGGTTTTCCGCCAGCGCCGCCGCGATCAGGTCCGCCTTGATCTCGCAGGTCAGCGACCATGCGGCGCGATAGTTGAAAATCACCGTACGGTCCTGTTCGCGCAGATCGCGCCAGAGCGCGGGTGTAAAGACTTCGGCGGGGTAGGCGTGCGAACGCAGGGGCAGGGCCGCAGCGGCAGCAGACAACAACAGGGTACGGCGGTGCATATGCGTGCTCCGGAACACATCGAAATTCAACTGCAGGATAAAAGGGGCCGGGCCGGGTGCAAGGGGGATGCGTCAGGTTTTGGTCTGCCGTGACACTTGTACCGCAAGAATGCCTGCGGCGATGATGGCGACGCCGATGATGTCCTGTGGGCCAAGGCGTTCGCCCAGAAGTGCTGCGGCCACCGCCACGCCAAAGAACGGGTTGAGAAAGTGGAATGTGGCGGCCTTGGTCGCGCCGATGCGCTGCACGAGGGTGAACCAGATGATCGTGGCCAGCAGACCGGGCACAAAGACCGTGTAGGTGAACGCCGCGATGAATGCGGGTGTCACCGTCACCGTGATCGTTTCGGTCAGGGCAGAGGCAATCCCGAGGACAATCGCGCCCACGAACATCTGCAAGCCGACCACCATCATCAGGTTCCCACCCGAGGACATGGTACGCATCATCAGCGTGGCAACGGTCAACGCAATCGCCGCGACCACGCACAGTGCCACGCCATACATATCGACCCCTGTGCCCAGACGCGCCCACATGATCAGCAGGACGCCCGAAATGCCGAGGAGGAGACCGACGAGGCCCAGCATCGGCAACCTGTCGCGAAACACGGCCCAGCCCGCTGCGGCCACCATCAGCGGCATGGTCGACGCGATGATCGAGGCGAGCGACGCCTCGACGGTTTGCATGGCGTAGAAGTTGAGGCCGAGATAGATCGCGTTCTGACACAGGCCAAAGATCAGCGTGGCGCGCCACTGATCCCGTGTCAGCCGCCAGCTTTGTCCCATCGCCCAGGCGATTGCGACCCCGATGCACCCCGCGATGGCGAACCGCACCGCCGAGGCTGCGAAGGGCGGCGCGTGGGTCACGATGATCCGGGCCGAGGTAAAGGCGGACGACCAGATCAGCGCAAAGGTCAGCCCCATCGCGATGGCGCGCAAATCCATTTTCTGCCTCTTGCCTGTGCGTCCGTAGGACCGTCCTGCAATTTGAAAGCAGGTGCAAGTGGCGGTGTTCACGGCTCTGTTGGGTGCAAGTGATCACATCTGTTGCCACAGTTCCAGCAGAAGTTGGAGATCTCCATGACCCTATCGCGCCGCCAGTTTGCCGGGCTTGCCATGGCCGGGGCCGCCGTGCCGTCTGCGGTGCTGGCGCAGGACCGGGATATGCTTGCGGTGCACCGTGCTCCGCTCTTTGCGCCGACATCCGAGTTTTTCGACGCGATGGCCTTTGTCCGGGACCGGCGCAACCCGGACATGGCGGCGGGCCTGATCCAGTCCCTGCGCTTTTCGCGGGAACGTCAGATTGCCATTGCCGAGGCGCTGCAGGCCATCACCGGGGCAGAGCATGGCGTTGACTGGTTTTCGTGGATGCTGTGGCAGGAGCGCACGCCCGAGGTTGTCCCCCACCCGGCCTTCATCCCGTTCAAGCGCGAGGTGCTGCTGCGCGTGGATCAGGCCTTTGAGGATTTTCTGCGGCCGGAATACCTCGAACCGGCGCGGATGAAGATCCGGCTGGAAGAGATCACATGGGGCGGTGTGGTCAAGGACGGTATCCCGTCGCTCGACAACCCCGCCCTGCTGACGGCGGCGCAGGCGGATTACCTGCGCGGCGACGATCTTGTCTTTGGCGTGTCGATCAACGGTGACGCGCGGGCCTATCCGCTGCGGATCATGGGCTGGCACGAAATGTTCAACGACGTGATTGGCGGGGTGCCGCTGGCCCTGGCCTATTGCACGCTATGCGGCTCCGGCATCCTTTTCGAAACGGACGTTGGTCAGGGCAAACCGCTTGTCTTTGGGTCCTCGGGCTTTCTCTATCGCTCGAACAAGCTGATGTTTGACCGGGGCACGCATTCGCTGTGGAACCAGTATACCGGCAAGCCGGTCGTCGGCCCCTTGGTCGACAGCGGTCTGACACTGAAACAGCGCCCGGTCGTGATCACCACTTGGGACAGTTGGAAAGGGTCGAACCCGGGCACCAAGGTGCTGTCGCTCGAAACCGGTCACCGGCGCAACTATGGTTCAGGTGTCGTATACAATGACTATTTTTCATCTCCGGACCTGATGTTTCCGGCGCTGGTTGACCAGCGCGAACACAAGCAGAAGGACTATGTGTTCACCGTCCGGGATTTCGGCGCGGCGCGCGCATGGCCGTTAAAGGCGTTCGCGCGGGGCGGGCTGATCAATGACGGGATCGCCGACACCCCCCTGGTCCTGCTGGGGGATGCCCAGAAACGCGCCGTGCGCGCCTACGAGCGGGGCGACCGCAGCTTTGTGCCGGAGGCGGGCAAGCTCAAGGATCAGGACGGCGCGCTCTGGACCGTGACCGAAGAGGCGCTGCTGGCGCCGGATGGCACGCGACTGCCCCGCGTGGCAGGGCATATCAGCTACTGGTTTGCCTGGGACAACTACATGGGGGATGCGGCCACGGTCTTTGAGGGCTGAACGGAAAAGGGCCGCCCGTTCTGGGCGGCCCGATCAAACTGTCCCTCGAGTGAGGTTTAGCCGTTCACGCTGTCCTTGAGCGCCTTGGCGATGGTCATCTTGACCACCTTGTCGGCTTCTTTTTTGAATTGCTCGCCGGTGGCGGGGTTGCGCACCATGCGCTCGGGGCGCTCGCGGCAGTAGATTTTGCCAACGCCGGGCAGGGTCACGGCACCGCCACCCGACACTTCGTCGGTGATCAGACCGCAGATCGCATCCAGAGCGGCGCTTGCGGATTTCTTGTCACTGTCCATTTTCTCGGCCAAAGCGGCGACGAGTTGGGTCTTTGTCATTGGTTTTGCCATTTTACTGGTCTCCTTCGTCTGCCCGATGTCTTGGGCCTCTGTCCCCGTTTCTAACGGAATGTTGTGGGACAACACAACGAATAGTGGCCTCACGCAAGCGAAAATCGCTTGTTTTTAGCGTTTTTCGGCCGGTTTTGGCGTGTTCAGAGGAACGCGGTCTCGTCAAAGGACCGCAATTTCCGGCTGTGGATGCGTTCCAGCGGCATGTCGCGGAGCTGTTCCATGGCCCGAATGCCGATCATCAGGTGCCGTGCCACTTGCGTTTTGTAGAAGTCCGACGCCATGCCCGGCAGCTTTAACTCGCCGTGCAGAGGTTTGTCCGACACACACAAAAGCGTGCCATAGGGCACCCTGAACCGGTAGCCATTGGCGGCAATCGTGGCACTTTCCATATCGAGCGCGATGGCGCGGCTCTGGCTGAGGCGCTGCACGGGCCCGTGCTGGTCGCGCAGTTCCCAGTTGCGGTCGTCATAGCTGGCCACGGTGCCGGTGCGCATGATGCGCTTGAGCTCGTAGCCCTTCAGTTCGGTGACCTGCGCGACAGCCTCTTCCAGTGCGATCTGGATTTCTGCCAGTGCCGGGATCGGCACCCAGGGCGGCAGGTCCTGATCCAGCACGTTGTCCTCGCGCAGGTAACCGTGCGCCAGCACAAAGTCACCAAGCGCCTGGCTGTTGCGCAGCCCGGCACAGTGCCCGACCATCAGCCACGCATGCGGGCGGAGCACGGCGATATGGTCTGTCGCCGTTTTCGCATTCGACGGACCGACGCCGATATTGACCAGCGTGATGCCCGAGCCGTCCTCGCGTTTGAGGTGATAGGTCGGCATTTGCGGCATCTTCGGGCTGGCTTCGAGTGGCTCGTCACCCTTCGTGATGATGGCGTTGCCGGTGGACACGAAGGCGGTGTAACCGCTTTGCGGGTCATCCAGTTGGGCGCGGGCATAGGCCTCGAACTCCGACACGTAGAACTGGTAGTTGGTGAACAGCACGTGGTTCTGAAAGTGCGCAGGATCGGTTGCGGTGTAGTGCGCCAGCCGCGCCAGCGAGTAATCGATGCGCTGCGCGGTAAAGGGAGCGAGGGGGCCAACGCCGTCGGCAGGTTCATGGACGCCATTGACGATGTCGTCATTCGTGGTCGACAGGTCCGGCACATCAAACACGTCGCGCAGCGGGAATTCTGCCGCGCCCTGTTGTGGCACCGTGATGCGGGCGTCGTTGGCGACGGCGAAATGGACGGGCATGGGCGTGTCGGAATACCCGATCTCGACCGGCTGGCCGTGATTGGTGATCAACAGCCCGATCTGTTGGGTCAGGTATGACGCAAAGAGGTCGGGTCGGGTGACGGTCGTGGCATAAGTGCCCGGCGCCGACACGTGCCCAAAGCTCAGCCGGGTGTCCACCTGGGCGTAGCTTTTCGTGGTGAAGCGGATTTCCGGGTAGTACGCGCGAACGCGACCGGCCGGGGCGCCGTCCTGCATGGCCGCGGTGAATTGCTCACACAGATATTCGGATGCCTGTGTGTACAGCCTTTGCAACTGCAGGACTGCGGCGGCGGGATCGTTGAATTCCTGATGCGCGTGATGCTCGAAGTGTTTCATTATTGTGTCTCTAATACGGGGATGAATTCGAATGTGCGCACATCGACCAGACCGAGGTCCGAGATGCGCAATTCGGGGATAACGACCAACGCCAGCAGCGAATGCTGCATGTAGGCGTTGTTGAGGGAGCAGCCGCAGGCCTCCATCGCGGCCCCCAGTTTCTGGGCCTTCGCGGCGACCTGCGCTGCGGGGCTGTCGGACATGAGGCCGGCGATGGGCAGTTCGACCAGTGCCAGTTCCGCGCCGTCCTTGAACAGCGTGACGCCACCGCCAACTTCGGCGAGCCGGTTGGCGGCCAGCGCCATCTGGTCCCGGTCGGTGCCGACGACAATCATGTGGTGACTGTCATGGGCCACCGTCGAGGCCATGGCCATGCGTCCCTCGTAGCCGAAGCCTGCCACAAGCGCGTTGGTCACGCCGCCGGTCGCGCGGTGGCGCTCGACGAGCGCGATCTGGCAGGTGTCACCATGGCTTTCCACCTTGCCATCGTTGACGGGCATGTCCCGCTTCAGGGCCTTGGTCGGGGCCTGGTTTTCGACGACGCCAATGACATTGGCGGTGACCGAATTGGCGCCTTCGGGTGCGGTGATTTCAAAATCGGCGGCGGTCTTGTCGGCGCCCATATGCACCGTCTGGCGGGCATGTGCGGGCCAGTCGAGATGCGGGCAATCAACGGTCAGTTTGCCATTGATAGAGACTGTTTTGCCGCGTGCGATTACCTGTTCGATGGGCAGGGTCTTGAGGTCCGAGGTCAGGATCACGTCCGCGCGCCTTCCGGGGGTGAGCGAGCCGATTTCGCGCTCCAGTCCGAAATGCGTGGCGGTGTTGAGCGTGGCCATTTGCAAGGCCACCAGCGGATCGCAGCCGCAGTCGATGGCGTGGCGCACCACCCGGTTCATGTGCCCGTCATTGACCAGCGTGCCCGAGTGGCAATCGTCCGTGCACAGGATCATGTTGCGGGGGTCGAGGCCCTTTTCGGTGATCGCGGTGATCTGCGTTTCCACATCGTACCAGGCGGAGCCCAGTCGGATCATCGACCGCATGCCCTGCCGCATCCGCGCTACGGCATCCGCTTCGCACGTGCCCTCGTGATCATCTGCCGGGCCACCGGCCACATATGCCGCGAAATCAGAGCCTAAATCAGGCGATGCGTAGTGTCCGCCAACCGTCTTGCCGGCGCGCTGCGTGGCGGCAACCTCGGCAAGCATCTGCGGGTCGGCGGCGGCCATGCCGGGGAAGTTCATCATTTCGCCCAGACCGATGATACCCGGCCACGCCATCGCCTCGGCCACATCTTCGGCGCTGATTTCAAACCCGGTTGTTTCCATCCCCGGGGCCGAGGGCGCGCAGGAGGGCATCTGGGTCCAGATGTTCACCGGCTGCATCAGCGCCTCGTCATGCATGCACCGCACGCCTTCGAGGCCAAGTACATTGGCAATCTCGTGGGGGTCGGTGAACATGGTCGTCGTGCCATGCGGGATGACGGCTGCGGCAAACTCGGCGGGGGTGAGCATCCCGCTTTCGATATGCATATGCCCGTCGCACAGGCCGGGGATCATGTAGCGCCCTTCGGCCTCGATGATCTCGGTTTCCGGGCCGATCTGCGCGCTGGCGTCGGGGATCACGCAGGCGATACGCCCGCGTTTGATGGCGATGTCATGCCCGGGCAGGGCCTCGCGCGTGTGCACGTTGACCCATATGCCGCCACGAATGACAGTGTCGGCGGGCGCGCGGCCAGCGGCAACATTTACGAGATCGGGGGCGACATCGGGCCAGGACGGGAAAAGGTCATGTTCCATGTCCCGTTGGATCAGGAATTGCGGGAAGGTGCAAGAGGGCGGCTGACGGAGCCGCCAAACTGTCCCGCGATCCGCCGACCTTGACGTATGTGGATAGATCAGCAAAGCTGACCTTATGGATTATGCCAAGGCAGATGCGGACAGTTTCGGCCGGAGCCTGCGCGGCATCGGGCTGAACGTGCTGGTGCGCGATGTCTTTGTCGAGGTTGCCTTTCTCGAGGCGGTGTTCAACATGACGGCGTACCAACCGACCTCGGATTTTGCGATCATGCGCTACGGGGATCAGGTCTTTCAGTTGCACAGCGACGGCACCTACCATTCCCATCCGCTCTTGGGCCTCTTGCCGGAGAATCCGCCGCGCGGCGCCGGGATCGAAATTCACCTTTATGACACGGACCCGGACGATGCCGCCGCCCGCGCCACGGCCTTGGGCGCCACGATCCTTGCCGAGCCAATGGACAAACCGCATGGCCTTCGCGAGGCTTATATTCTTGACGACAACGGCTATGTCTGGGTGCCGTCGCGGGCCAAGGACGTATGAGCAGCGACCGTGACAGACGACTTGCCACCTACGGCACGCTGGCCCCCGGCCGGGCCAACCATCATCATTTGGCGCATCTTGACGGGCAATGGCAGGTTGGTTGGGTACACGGGCACCTCAGGCAGGCGGGCTGGGGTGCCAGCATGGGCTATCCCGGTCTGACCCTGGACCCCGATGGCCCGTCCGTGGAGATGCACCTTTTTGAATCCGATGCGTTGCCGGATCATTGGACGCATCTGGATGCGTTCGAAGGTGACGAATACAGGCGCACGCCCGTGACCGTCCACACACCGCATGGCGACCGGGATGCGTGGATTTATGCCTTGGCGGACTAGAACCGACGCATTTCCGGCAAAAACGGGCTTGATCGGTCGGTGCCGCTCCGCGCACGTTTGACCAAAGCCGATTGGGAGGCCCCAAGATGTCCGTAACCGAGATTCGCCCCAATATCGACCACTGGCAGGAGCGGGTGGACCTTGCAGCCGCCTTTCGCTGGACCGTGCGGCTGAACATGCACGAGGCGGTCGCCAACCACTTTTCGCTCGCCATCAACGACGATGGCACGCAGTTCCTCATGAACCCGAACCAGATGCATTTTTCGCGGATCAAGGCGTCGGATCTGATTGTCGTCGATGCAAATGATCCGGCCAGCATGGAGGGACCCGACGCGCCGGACCCCACAGCCTGGGGCCTGCACGGCGGAATGCACCGGCACTGCGCCCATGCGCGTTGTGCCATGCATGTGCATTCGCCTTATGCAACGGCGTTGGCGGCACTGGCGGACAGCACCTTGCCACCGGTCGATCAGAACGGCTGCATGTTTTACGAGCGGGTCGTGATTGATGCGGATTATGGCGGGCTTGCGTTCGAGGACGAGGGCGCGCGGTGTGCCGCGCTCATGACGGACCCGAAGAAGAAGGTCATGGTGATGGGCAATCACGGCATCATGGTGCTGGGGGATACGGTCGCGGAGACGTTCAACCGGATGTTCTATTTCGAACGCGCGTGCCAGACCTATTTGCTGGCGCTTCAGACCGGCAAACCGCTGCGCGTCATTCCGCACGAGGTCGCCGCCAAGACCGCGCAGGAGATCGAGGACTATCCCGAACAGGACGAACGCCATCTGGCGGAACTCAAGGCCATCCTCGATGAAGAAGGGTCAAACTATGCCACGTGATCCAGAAGAACGTGAAGCCGAGCGCTGGAACCACAGACCTGCAACACCGCTGGCCCAAAATCCGCTGTTTCAGTGGCCGCCGCGCCCGCGCGCGATCTTCAGATGGTACGCCGCGTTCTGGTTCGAATTCTCGACAACGACGATCTGCCTTGTGCTCGCGCTGGTGGCCTATTTCGCGATCCTGCCGCCGCTCGCGGCGATGCAGTCGCTGGAGTGGGGCTGGGTCATCCGCGTCTGGCTGGCCAACCTGGTGCCGCAATGCATCATCGCCGGCGGGCTGCATTACTGGTTGATCACCCGCAAGGGACAGGGCATGGCGTCCAAGTTTGATCCGCGTGATCAGGTCAGGGACAACGGCACCTTTACGTTCCGCAACCAGCTATACGACAACATGTTCTGGCACATCGCGAGCGGCATTACGTTGTGGACCGTGGCGCAGGTGCTGGTGTTCTGGGCCATGGCGAACGGGTATGCGCCGACATTCTTCTTTCCGGAAAATCCGGTGTGGTTTGTCGCGTTCTTCGTGCTGATCCCGATCTGGAGCAGCTTTCACTTCTACTGGATTCACCGGGCGCTGCATTGGCCGCCGCTCTATAAACTGGCGCACAGTCTGCACCACCGGAACGTCAATGTCGGCCCCTGGTCCGGTATTTCAATGCATCCGGTGGAACACGCGCTGTTCTATACCAATTTCGCGATCCATCTGGTTGTGCCCAGCCACCCGCTCCACGTGATGTTCCACGGCTATGTCCAGTCCACCCATCCCGTGTTTTCGCATTCCGGTTTCGAAGAACTGGTGGTCAACGAGAACCCGCAGATGCGGATGGGTGTCTATTTCCACCAGCTGCACCACAGGTATTTCGAGTGCAACTACGGCACGGTCGAAATGCCCTGGGATCGGTGGTTCGGCAGCTACCACGACGGCACGGGCCGCGCGACCGAAGAGGCGCGGGCGCGCAAGACACAGATGTATACCTAGGGTCATTCACCCACACGGAAAGCGATAAGAACGGCGCGGTCGCGCGCATGTTCGCCTTGTGCCCCGGGGCCATAGATTGGCACGTCGGTCAGGGACAGATCGGCAATATGCGGCTCTAACTCGGCCATTTTTGCATCAAAGCCGGCGCTGGCATAGTGGTGAGCATTGACTGAAATCACCACCCAGGCACGCGGGCGCAGCACGACAAGAATGGGGTCGATCCCCTCGGGGCCGATATGGCCGTGTGTGAACGTGCCTGAACTGACCGCGCCCTGATAGGGACGCTTTGGGGTCGGCAGACCGTCAAGCAAGTTGGCGGTGAAGACGCGTCGATAGACGCCCTTGGCCGCCGCGACCGTCAGCATTTCGGGCGAGATATCGGTGCCGTCGACAGGCGTGTTTCCGCGGGCGGCAAGCGCCTCTCCGCACAGTCCGGTGCCAGCCCCCACGTCAAGGATCGGGCCAAAACCGCCGAGCAGGGTAAAGTGGCGCGCCACCTGTTCGTGCAGGATATAGTCACTGTCCCGGGCAAATTCTCTGTCATAGCTGTCCGCCCAGTCGCGGTAGAGCGCAAGGGAATCATCGGGCGTTTCAAGCGCGTAGGCGCGGGCGAGGGACGGATCATCGGACATGCACGCATTAGGGCGTGCGGCAAAAGGCTTGTCCAGAGCGTCGCAAAGCGTCACCTATGCGGCATGACGGGTACACTCTTTTCCTTCGGTCATGGCTATTCGGCCAAGGCGCTGACACAGATCCTCTTGCCGCAGGGTTGGCATGTCACCGGCACGACCCGGTCGGCGGACCAGGCTGCAGCGCTTGCGGACACCGGCGTGACGGCTGTGCTGTTTCCCGGTGACCCGATTGACCTTGACGGCGTCACGCACCTGTTGATTTCCGCGGGTCCGGACGCCGACGGCGACCCCGTCCTGCGCGCGGTCGGTGCGGACATCGCCGCCCGCGCAAGACAGTTTGCGTGGGTGGGGTACCTGTCGACCACTGGTGTCTATGGCGATCATCAGGGCGCCTGGGTTGATGAGGCAACGCCACTGACCCCATCGACCCGCCGGGGGCAATGGCGCAAGGATGCCGAAGCCGCATGGTCCGCGATCCCCGACCTGCCTCTGCACATCTTTCGCCTTGCCGGCATCTATGGGCCCGGACGCGGCCCCTTTGCCAAGGTGCGTGCGGGCACGGCGCGCCGGGTGATCAAGCCGGGTCAGGTGTTCTCGCGCATCCATGTCGACGACATTGCCCAAGTGCTGGCAGCTTCGATTGCACGGCCAAATCCCGGGGCGGCCTATAACGTATGTGACAACGACCCCGCCCCGCCACAGGATGTGATCGGACACGCGGCCGAGCTTCTTGGCCTGCCGTTGCCGCCCGCCGAAGAGTTTGAAACCGCCGAGATGACGCCCATGGCCCGCAGCTTTTATGCGGAAAGCAAGAAAGTGCGAAACGACCGCATCAAGGACGAACTGGGCGTGACACTGCGCTATCCCACCTATCGGGAGGGGCTTGCGGCCTTGCTTGCCGACGAGCGCTGAGTGACGCCAAGCTGACATTCCTGCTGGACCGTCTGGAAGAGGCGGGGTCAGGCGAAACCGTTTCGGTTCAGGACATTCTGGACGCAACGGGCGAGCGGTCGATCATGCCGGTTGTGCTGGCCATCGCGCTGATCCTTGTCTCACCCCTGTCCGGCATACCGGGCCTGCCGACCCTGTCGGCCATCGTGGTTCTGCTGGTGATGGGGCAGGCGGTGTTTCGGCGCGATCACCTGTGGCTGCCGGGGTTTCTGCGGAATCGGCAGATCAAACGTGACCGCTTTGCAGGTGCCATAAACCGGATGCGAAAACCTGCCGCGTGGATCGACCGCCACTCGCATCCAAGGCTGCGCATCCTCACCGTCGGTCCGCTGCGCTGGCTGACCTTTCTGGTGTGCATGTGCGTGCCACTGGTCTGGCCGTTTCTTGAACTGTTGCCCTTTGTCACCTCATTTGGCGCGGGCGCGTTGGCGCTGATGTCCTTCGGACTGTTCACCCGCGACGGGCTTTACGTGCTCTGGGGGTATATCGTGGTTGGTGGCATGGCGAGCGCCGTCCTGTGGCTTGTTCAAGCGGGCACCTGAGCGCGCCACACCCGGTAGAGCACGGCCCCGATCACGCCAAAGACGACCAGCAGGGCCAGCGCAGTGCCTGCATTGAACAGGTAGAATGTTTGCCGCTCCGCCCACTCCATCGAGTTAAGGAACGGGTAGGGCAGGCCGCTGGTCACGGACCCTTCCGGCTTGGCGTTGAAGCGCTGCACGAAAAGCTCCGCCCAGGCCACGTAGGCCGCGATGATCAGCAACAGGGGCAGAATGGCCCGCCAGACCCGGCGAAACACGCGGCCAATGAACAGCGCGTCAATGATCTGCAATGCAGGACCCAAGGCGTGCAGATAATACTCGAGCCACCACACGATGGGATCGCCGCCGTTTACGAGGCTCGGGTCCGTGAGGTAGAGCCGCCAGTAGAGGAACACGACCATGACGTTCAGAACAGCGGCGCACATGGCGGTGACCTGATGCGGCCGTGTGATCCGGTGTTCGCTGAGGGCAAGCATCCGGCTGGCCGCGTAGAACGACAGAAACAGTGCCCAGATGGTGAGATAGCGAAACGGTCCACCCGCACCGCCCCAATTGCCGGCAACCAGTTGATAGAGGCAATAGCCTGCGGCCAGCAGGAAAACGATCCAGCGATAGATCAGGACGGGACGCGCGTGGATATCCATGTGGCGACCCTGACCCAAGGTTGCCTGATATGGCAAGGCTCAGGCGCGCGCCTCGCCCAGTGACGTCACGCCAAGGACGTTGAGCACCTTGGCCTCGATATGCTCGGCGTTCATTCCGGCGACCGCGTACATATCCGCCGGGCTGGCCTGATCGATAAAGATGTCTGGCAGGACCATGGAACGGTATTTCAGACCCTGATCAAACACACCTTCATCCGACAGCAACTGCGCGACATGGCTGCCAAAGCCGCCCACGGCTCCTTCTTCGACTGTGATGAGCGCTTCGTGTTCTGCGGCCAGTTTCAGAATCAGGTCGCGGTCCAGTGGCTTGGCAAAGCGGGCGTCGGCAATGGTCGGGTCGATCCCCTTGGCGCGCAGGTTTTCGCAGGCCTTTTCCACCTCGGAAAGGCGCGTGCCAAAGCTGAGGATGGCGACGCCCTTGCCCTGATGGATCATGCGGCCCTTGCCGATCGCGATGGGCTCTCCGGTCTCGGGCATGTCGACGCCCGTGCCTTCGCCGCGCGGAAAACGGAAGGCGATGGGGCCATCGTCATGGGCTGCGGCGGTGGCGACCATGTGCACCAGTTCAGCCTCGTCCGCGGCGGCCATGACCGTAAAGCCGGGCAGATTGGCGAGGTACGCCACGTCAAACGCGCCGGCATGTGTGGCCCCGTCCGCCCCCACCAGCCCGGCCCGGTCGATGGCAAAGCGTACGGGCAGCCGCTGAATGGCCACATCGTGCACCACCTGATCATAGCCGCGCTGAAGGAAGGTCGAGTAGATCGCGCAGAACGGCTTCATGCCGCCTGCGGCAAGTGCGGCCGAAAAGGTGACGCCGTGCTGTTCGGCAATGCCCACGTCAAAGCAGCGGCTGGGATACCGTTTGGCAAACAGGTTCAGGCCGGTGCCATCGGGCATCGCGGCCGTGACCGCGCAGATCTTGTCATCCGCCGCGGCGAGTTTCGTCAGGCTTTGGGCAAATACCTTGGTGTAGCTGGGGGCGTTTGACGGCGCCTTCTTCTGCTCGCCCGTCACCACATCGAATTTGGCCACACCGTGCCCTTTGTCACGCGCAGTTTCGGCGGGCGCGTAGCCTTTGCCCTTTTTGGTCAAGACGTGGATCAGCACAGGGCCGGTGGCGCGGTCATGGACGGTGCGCAAAACGGGCAAAAGCTGGTTCATGTCGTGCCCGTCGATGGGACCGAGGTAGCTAAAGCCCAGTTCTTCGAAGAGGGTGCCGCCGACGGCCATGCCCTTGAGCATGTCCTTGGCCCTCTTTGCGCCTTCGCGGAAGGGTTCGGGCAGCAGGCTGACCGCGCCCTTGGCCGCTTCCTTCAGGTCCTGAAACGGGGCCTGAGCGTACAGGCTGGAGAGATAGCTGGACATCGCACCCACGGGTGGTGCGATGCTCATCTCGTTGTCGTTGAGGATCACGAACAGGCGCTTTTTCAGGTGGCCTGCGTTGTTCATCGCCTCATAGGCCATGCCGGCGGACATAGAGCCATCGCCGATCACAGCGATCGCATCGCCCAGCCCTTCAGGCGTAACGCCGCCCAGATCACGCGCGACAG
>CAZRUV010000031.1:0-30091 GCA_964603315.1 uncultured Rhodobacterales bacterium | reverse complement strand
AAGGTTGAGCAAACTCTACATTAAAGTGCGGGAGGTTTCGGGGGGCAGGTCAACCGGGTACGGCACGGAAGGTGTGCCAAAGGACGTGTTTCCCGACGCGCCCGTGTTTCGCAAACCGCTGCACCACGCGAACCTTGAGCCCCTCCTGAACAGTCTGGGCATGTAATGGCGCGTTCTGACGGTCAGGTTCGACAGTACCTGTCTCGGGTGACGCGCGATGTGCACGAAGCGTTGCATGTCGACCCGGTTCTGCGCCCGCTGCGTGCGCCCGGGTTGACCCTGTCCGCCTATCACGCCGCCTTGGGCGCCTTCGGCACTTTTTACCAGATGGTCGAGGCAAACCGGCGACGCTTGGGCGTTTACGAGGGTTTTGCGTTGCAGGACGCCTGTGACGCGCTGCGCGAAGATGCGCCGCACGCAATCGAGACATCGCCCTGCGCGCCCCTGTTTCACACGGCCCCGGAAGTGCTTGGCGCGCTTTATGTGGCGCATGGTGCATCTTTCGGGCGCGGCACGTTTCGCAAAAACGCCATGTCGCATCTGCCGTCGCACCCGCACCGCTTTGTGCAACTGCGACCCGACCCGTCCCGGTGGCAGGCATTGATTGCCGAACTGGACAGAGTGGGCGCGTGCAACACAACGCTCGGGCAGGTTGAAACGGGTGCGCAGGCTGCATTCCGTTTCATGCGCGCAAGCACACGCCAAAAGGGCGATCCCGAAGTCGCCTGACGGTCAGTCGGCGGCGCGCTCGACCCCTTCGGCAATGGCCGCCCGCAGGCGTTTCTCAAGGCCCCGCTGCTTGGCTTCGGAATAGTATTTCAGCCCGAACATGTCCTTGACATAGAACGTGTCGACCACCTGCTCGCCATAGGTCGCGATGACGGCGTTGGCGATATAGACATTGGACGCCGCCAGCGTGCGCGTCAGGTCGTGCAGCAGGCCGGGGCGATCGCGGGTATCGACCTCGATGATCGTGTAGATATCCGAGCCGTCGTTGTCGAAGGTGATATGCGTCGGCACCTTGAAGGCCTTCTCGCGCTTCTTGACCTTGTCGCGGTCCTTGATGGCGTCGCGTGTCACCACTTCGCCGGCCAGCGTGCGTTCGATCATCTTGCGCAGGCGCGGCAGGCGCGCGGGGTCGTAGGGGTTGCCCTCGGCATCCTGGATCCAGAACGCGTCCGTCACGAATCCGTCGGACGTGGTGTAGCTGCGGGCATCGACCACATTTGCCCCCACCAGCGCCAGCGCACCCGTCAGGCGGGCAAATATGCCGGGGTGGTCCGGCATGACAAAGCAGGCGCGCGTGGCGTCGCGGTCTTCGTCCGGGTGCAGGTCCATGACAATCTCGTCGTCGCCAATGTCCCGCAGCAGGTTGGCAAAGACCACGTGCGCCGTGATGTGCAGCCCCTGCCAGTAGGGGTCGTAGTGGCGCGAGATCTCGGTCTGCAAATCCTTTCGGGGCCAATCGGCGAGTTCGGCGCGCAAGGCGCGCTTGGCCTCGGTCCCGCGGCCTTCACGTGTCAGCGCCTCCATACCGTCTTCGAGCGCCCGGCGCGTCTGCCGATAGAGCGCACGGATCAGAACGGCCTTCCAGTTGTTCCACGTGGTCGGACCAACCCCGCGAATGTCGCACACCGTCAGCACGCACAGCAGGTCCAGCCGTTTGACCGTCTGCACCGCCTTGGCGAAATCGCGCACGGTGCGCGGGTCGGCGATGTCGCGTTTCTGGGCCATGTCGGACATCAGCAGGTGATAGCGCACCAACCACTCGACCGTGTCCACCTCGTCCTGTTTCAGGCCCAGGCGTGGCGCAATCTTGCGGGCCAGTTGCGCGCCAAGGATCGAATGATCTTCATCTCGGCCCTTGCCGATGTCGTGCAGCAGCAGCGCCACATAGAGCACGCGGCGGTTCACACCTTCCTTGAGGATGGATGAGGCCACCGGCAGGTCTTCGATCAACTCGCCCTTTTCGATCATGGCAAGCTGCGCGACACATTGGATGATGTGTTCGTCCACCGTGTAGGAGTGGTACATGTTGAACTGCATCATCGCCACGATCGGCTCGAATTCGGGGATGAACGTCCCCAGCACGCCCAATTCGTTCATGCGCCGCAGGGCACGTTCCGGATTGCCGTGTTTCAACATCAGGTCGAGGAATATGCGCTGTGCCTCGGGTTCGTTGCGCATATCGTCGTCGATCAGGTCGAGGTTCGATTTGATCAGCCGCATCGCATCCGGGTGGATCAGCATGCCCGTGCGCAAAGCCTCTTCGAAGATGCGCAACAGGTTCAGGTTGTTCGAAAGAAACGCGGCCTCATCCTCGATGGCCAGGCGGTTGTTGATGACGACGTAACCCGCCTTCACCCGGGGTTTGCGCTTGAAGAGCCGGTCCAGCAGCGGTTCGGCCTTGAGGTGATCCGCCTCGAGTTTGGTCAGGAAGATGCGCGTCAGATCGCCAACCTCGGTGGCATGCAAAAAATAATCCTGCATGAACCACTCGACCGCGCGGCGCCCCTTGCCGTCCTTGTAGCCCATGGCCTCGGCCACCACCACCTGCATGTCAAAGGTCAGTTGCTCGGTCGGCCGGCCGGAGATCAGGTGCAGATGACACCGCGTGGCCCACAGGAAATCCTCGGCTGCGACGAAGGCTTCGAACTCGTCTTCGGACAGTAGGCCCAGCGGGACCAGTTCAGCCGCATCCTGAACCTGGTGGATATACTTGCCGATCCAGAACAGCGACTGCAGGTCACGCAGACCACCTTTGCCTTCCTTGACGTTCGGCTCGACCACGTAGCGCTGGCCCTGACGGACGTGCCGGGCGTCCCGCTCGGCCAGCTTGGCCTCGATGAAGGCGCGTTCCGACCCGCTGAACAGATCCGAGCGCAGGCGGTCGTCCAGTTCCTGCGCAAGGGCCAGATCGCCGAACAGAAAGCGGTGCTCCAGCATGGCCGTGCGAATGGTGAAGTCTTCGCCGCCCAGACGCAGGCAATCCCGGATCGTGCGGCTGGCGTGGCCAACCTTCAGCTTGAGGTCCCACAGCATATAGAGCGTCGCCTCGATGACGGTCTCTGCCCAGGGTGTGATCTTGTAGGGCGTCAGAAACAGCAGATCGACATCCGAGAATGGCGCCATCTCGCCACGCCCATAGCCGCCCACGGCAATCACGGCAATCCGCTCGCCCTCGGTCGGGGTCGGGTTCGGGTGCAGCAACTCGATCGCGGCACGCAGTGCGGATGTCACCAGACAGTCCGTCAGGTAGGTGTAGGCCATCGTCGTGGGCCGCGACTGAAACGGGTTGGCGCGGAAGGCGTCCGCAATCCGTGCCCGCCCGTCCTTTTGCGCTGCGCGCAGATGCGCCACGATAGCTGTTCGGGCCGCCGCCTTGTCTTGCCCGCGCTGCGCGGCCAGCAGGTCCGTGAACGCGCCGCCGTCAAAGATGTCGGCACGCCTGCAGATCAGATCGCTTTCCGATGCAAACGATTCTTCGGCAGCGCTCATTCGGCTCACCCTGATTTACGTTGACCGGGCCGCTCAGAACCCGGCGCCGCCGAAGCCGTTTGGTGCCGGGCTGATGATGGCGACCTTGTTGTCGCGCACGGTCGCCACGGCCAGCCCGCGTTGGTTGGTGCCGTTGGGCCGCAGGCGGAACACGCCGGTTGCGCCCTGGAACCCGGCGCTTTGCGTCAGAGCGGCGCCGGTCAGGGCATTGGACCGCCCCTGACTGGCAAGGGCGCCAATCGCAGCGATGCCGTCAAAGGCGAGACCGGCAAGCGGGTGCGGCGCAGCGCCGTAGGCCGCCTGGTACTGGCTGCGGAAGGCCGCGGCACGGTTCGGGTCTGGCAAGGCGAACCAGCCGCCCTGAACGCCCGGCAGATCAAGCGTCTGCGGCGGGATATCCCAGCGCGCAAGGCCAATGAACTGTGTGGATGCGGGCGACACGCCTGCCTCGGGCAGCAGTTGCGTCAAGAGCGGCAGTGCAGAGGCACTTGGCGATGTGATGAACACGGAATCCGCGGCGCCATTGTCCACAGCTGCCTTGACCCGTTGAACCGAATCCACGACGCCCTGCTGCGACAGAGGGTAATCCACACTGCCGACGAGGGTCGCGCCGCTGCGCGATATGGCCTGCTGGATCGCGTTGCGGCCCAACTGGCCGGAGACGTCCTGCGCGTGGACCACAATCATCCGCCTGCGGCCTTGCGACGTCGCATAGCTCACCAGCCGGTCGGCTGTGTTCTGGAAGGTCGCACCCAGCACGAACACATTGCCGCCCGCAATCGTGGTGTTGTTCGAAAAGGCGAGCACGTTCACACCGCGCGGGGCAACTGCAACGCCAGCGGCGTTTGCCGCCTCGGCATAAAGCGGGCCAAGGATGATGCGGGCGCCATCCGCCACGGCAAGCGCGGCCTGGTTGGCGGCGGTCTGCGCATTGCCTGCGGTGCCGTATACGCGCAGGTCGATGTCGACACCGTTGAGGTCGCGCATGGCAAGGCGGGCTGCGTTCTCGAGATTGCGCGCTAGAAGGTCATCGCTGGCCTGCCCCGACCCGCGGGGCACCAGCAACGCGACGGGAATGGGTCGTGACGTATCAATGCTCGGCCCACCGCCGCCGCCAATGCTTGTCAGAGCGGCAGGATCACAGGCGGCCAGCGCAAGTGCGGCCAGCGGCATCAAAACGGCGCGGCGGGTTGCCTTGCGCAGGGTGTCGAAAAACGCAAACATGATCAAACTCACTCCCGGGTGCAGGGGCAGTCTCCCCGGTTCGGGGGGCCCGTGTCAGTATTGGCGCGGATAATAAACGTCAAAGAAGGCGGGTCCAGCGTTGAATTATATCAAGAGCGGCCTCAAGCCGGGGCTCTGGTTTGTGGGGGTGCCCATTGGAACGGCCCGGGACATCACGTTGCGGGCGCTGGATGTGCTCGCCTCCGCCGACGTGCTCGCCGCCGAAGACAGCCGGTCCCTGCGCAAGCTGATGGATATTCACGGTGTTCCGCTGGACGGGCGGCGCATCGAAGTGCTGCATGATCACTCGGGCCCGGACGCGCTGACGCGCCTTGTGGACAAGGCCAGGGATCAGAGTGTGGCCTACGCATCCGAAGCTGGCATGCCCGGAATTGCAGACCCCGGATTTGAATTGGCACGGGCTGCGCACAACGCAGGCGTGCCGGTCACCAGTGCCCCGGGGCCGTCTGCCGCCGTGACTGCGCTGGCGGTTGCGGGGCTGCCAACAGACGCATTCCATTTTGCGGGATTTCTGCCGAACGCGCGTGCCGCGCGCAAGAAAGCGCTGAGCGCACTCGCAGACATTCCCGCAACGCTTGTATTTTACGAATCACCCAAACGGTTGCGCGCCATGCTCGAAGATGCGGCGGAGGTTTTTGGCGCCGACCGGCAAGGCGCAATTTGCCGGGAGCTGACAAAGCGGTTTGAGGAGACGCGCTGCAACACCCTGAAATCCCTCATAGACTCCCTCGGCAGTCAGACCATCAAAGGCGAAATCGTGGTATTGATCGCGCGTGGAAAACCGACGCGCGTTAGGGAAATCGACATGGACGACGCGTTAGTGTCGGCCTTGGGTACGATGTCGACGAAAGACGCGGCAAGTTTTGTCGCCGAAACGTTGGGCGTGCCCAGACGCCGCGTTTATCAACGCGCATTGGACCTGGCACGGGATATGTCCGCGCCGCAAGACTGAGGACGGACATGGCCTTTCACGATCGCAATTTCAGCGATGCCGCAACCGTCGCAAGGGGACGCTGCGCCTATTTCGCGGGCCAGTCCGCAGAGGCGCAGGTTGCCGCGCAGTATGTCGCGCGCGGATACGAACGTATAGCCGAACGCTGGCGCGCGGGCCGTGGGGAAATTGATCTTGTCCTGCGGAGCCCGGACGGTGTCGTCGTGTTTGTCGAAGTCAAGAAGAGCAGGACGTTCGACCAGGCCCTGTCCCATTTGTCGGCGGCTCAGGCACGCCGCATCTTTGCAACGGCTGAACAGTTTCTGGGCACACTCCCAGACGGCATTTTCACTCCGTCTCGGGTGGATGTCGCGCTTGTCGATGCGGTCGGCAAAATCAAGGTGTGTGAGAATTTCTTTGCCGGCGGTCTGTGACGTGCGGGGCGGCTCTGCGTTCCTGCACAGGCTAAATCCATTGCACCTCTGAGCACGCTGCGCCATCTAAGGCGCAGAATGCCGGAGAAGAGCCAATGAAAATCGCTTTCCAAATGGACCCGATCACGGGCGTCGACATCAACGCGGACAGCAGTTTTCGCCTTGCGGAAGAAGCGCAGGCGCGTGGCCACAGCCTGTTTTTCTACAGCCCGGATCAACTGGCCTATGAAGAAGGGGTGATCACGGCACGCGGCCATGACATGACCGTACAGCGGGTTGCGGGTGAGCCTGCGCTTCTGGGGCCGGTAAGAAGCGTCGATCTGACCGATTTCGATGTGGTCTGGCTGCGTCAGGACCCGCCATTTGACATGCACTACATCACATCAACGCATCTGCTGGACCGGCTCAAGGATGACGTTCTGGTGGTCAACGACCCGTTCTGGGTCCGCAATTACCCCGAAAAGCTTCTTGTTCTGGATTTCCCGGAACTGACACCGCCCACAACGATTGCGCGTGATCTGGACACGATCAAGGCCTTCAAGGCCCGCCATGGCGACGTCATTCTGAAACCGCTCTATGGCAACGGCGGTGCGGGTGTATTCCGGCTCGACGCAAATGACCGCAACCTGACCTCGCTGCATGAGTTGTTCACAGGATTTTCGCGCGAGCCACTGATCGTTCAGAAGTTCCTGCCGGATGTTTCAAATGGCGACAAGCGGGTGATCCTGGTCGATGGTGAACCGGTCGGCGCCATCAACCGCGTCCCCGCAGCCGGCGAGACACGTTCCAACATGCATGTTGGCGGCCGACCCGAGAAGATCGGCCTGACAGAGCGCGACCGTGAAATCTGCGCGGCCATCGGTCCATTGCTGAAGGAAAAGGGTCAGGTTTTTGTCGGGATCGACGTGATCGGCGACTATCTGACCGAAATCAACGTGACGTCCCCTACCGGCATTCAGGAACTGGAGCGGTTTGACGGTCTGAACGTGGCCGGAGCGATCTGGGACGCCATCGACGCAAGGCGCGCATGAGCTGGATCCGCCCCCTGCTCAATCACTATCTGCGACTGACGGAAAAGCCCCACCTGCAAAAGGCTCAGGACCCTCAGGCCCTGCGGCGCAGTTTCCGGATCAAGGCACGGCTGTTTTTTCACCCCCCCTGGGGGACGCGGATCACGGCCACCGAATTGGGCGCGGGTGAGGCGCTGCACGTCACGCCCCCTGGCGATCTGTCGGACGTTGTGCTGCTATACTTTCACGGCGGTGGATACGTTTTTGGCGCGCCCGAGACGCATTCGGCCATGGTGTCGAGTCTGGCCCGGCGCGTACGCGCCCGCGCGGTCCTGCCGCGCTATCCGTTGGCACCTGAAAACCCTTGCCCCGCCGCCGCCGATTTTGCCGAAGCGGCGTACCACGCCGCGCGCGCCAAACATCCCGCCGCCCGCATCGTTGTCGGCGGCGACAGTGCGGGTGGCGGACTGGCCCTGACCCTGCTGGCCCGGCTACTGGACAAGGGTGCGCCGCTGCCCGCTTGTGTCTTTGCGTTTTCGCCGCTGACCGATCTGAGCTTTTCCGGGGAGAGCATCCGCACGAATGCGCAGACCGAAGCGGTGTTGCCCGTCGCGCGCATCCCGGACATGGCGCGCATGTACCTCAACGGCACCGACCCGTCGGACCCGGATGTCAGCCCCTTGTTTGCCCGCTTTGCTGGGGCGCCGCCGGTCTGGATCACGGCGGGCGACACGGAAATCCTGCTGGATGACAGCCGCCGCATGGTCGACCGGATGACCGAACAGGGTGTCGCGGTCACCTATGTCGAGGAACGCGACCTGCCGCATGTCTGGCCCATCTTTCACAACCTGCTGCCCGAAGCCCGCGCCACACTGGACAGCCTGGCGGCCTGGATCACCGCTCAGGCAAGCTCCAGCGATCCGACCCTGTAGCTGATCGCCTCGCCCACATGGCTGCGCAGAACGCGTTCGGACCCGTCCAGATCCGCAATGGTCCGCGCGACCCGCATGACGCGGTGATACCCGCGCGCGGACAGCCCGAACCGGTCGGCCGCCTTGTTCAGCAGCGCGCGCCCGTCGGTGTCGGGCTGCGCCACCGCGTCGAGCAGTGCGCCTGAAAGGTCGGCGTTGTGACGGATGTCATGATCGGCATAGCGGTCAAGCTGAACGGCGCGCGCAGCGGCGACGCGCGCGGCAATCGTCGCCGACGTCTCTCCGTCCGCGGGCAGGTCAAGGTCGGTATAGGTCACGGGCGGCACGTCCACCCGCAGGTCAAACCGATCCATCAGCGGCCCGGAGATGCGGCCAAGGTAGTCGTCGCCGCACCCCGGCGCGCGGGCGCAGGCCCGCGAAGCGTCGCTCAGGTAACCGCATTTGCACGGGTTTGCGGCCGCAACGAGCATGAAGCGGCAGGGATATTTCACGTGGTTGTTGGCCCGCGCGATCATCACCTCGCCGGTTTCAATCGGTTGGCGCAGGGTTTCGAGGACAGTTCGGGGAAACTCCGGAAATTCGTCCATGAAAAGCACACCGTTATGCGCGAGCGAAACCTCACCCGGTTTGGCCCCGCGCCCGCCGCCGATGATCGCGGCCATCGATGCCGTATGATGGGGTTCGCGAAATGGCCGATCCATCGAGATACCGCCCGCATCAAGCAGACCGGCCAGCGAATGGATCATCGAGGTTTCCAGGGCTTCCATCGCATTGAGCGGCGGCAGGATGCCGGACAGGCGCGCCGCCATCATGGACTTGCCGGACCCGGGCGTGCCCACCATCAAGACGTGGTGGCGCCCCGCCGCCGCAATCTCGAGCGCACGTTTGGCGCGTTCCTGCCCCTTGACGTCACGCATGTCGGGCGCGTGACCCGCTTCGGTCAATTGGCCCGCCGTCGCAGGCTCCAGCGGCGCTTGCCCGGTATAGTGACGCACCACATCGCCGAGGTCTCTGGCCGCGATGACCTGCGCCGCATCCACCCACGCTGCCTCTGCGCCCGATCCTTCGGGGCAGAGCAATGTCCGGTCCTGTTCGGCCGCTGCCATCGCCGCCGGAAGGGCACCAATCACCGGCACCAGCGTGCCGTCCAGCGACAATTCACCCAACGCCACGGTCATTTCGACAGCATCCTTGGGCAGGATTTCCATCGCTGCGAGCAACGCGAGGGCGATGGGCAGGTCAAAGTGGGACCCTTCCTTGGGCAGGTCTGCCGGCGAGAGGTTGATCGTCACCTTTTTCGACGGCAACGCAATCGACAGCGCGCTGAGCGCGGCTCGCACCCGGTCGCGCGCCTCTGACACAGCCTTGTCCGGCAATCCGACGATCGCAAAGCCCGGCAGACCCGGTACCATGGCGCACTGCACCTCGACCTCGCGCGCCTCCACCCCCTGAAACGCCACTGTGTACGCCCGCGCCGCCATAAGCACCTCTGCTGCTGATGGTTAACGGTTAGCGGCGCACAGTTTACGATTGGTTAATGGCGGCGTGCTCACTCGGGCCAGTCGCGGACCGGAAGGCCCATGTCATAGGGGAACGGATCATAGGTGACCTTCAGGCCCTCGGTCCGCCAAGCCTGAAAGGCCGGATCGGCGAGCGTCGTGGCGCAGTAGGCTTGCGCGAACTGTCCAACGTCCAGATCATAGCCCACAATGCGGGCGCATACCGGCGCATAGAATGCGTCGGCGAGGGAATACGCGCCGAATAGCCACGGCCCATCCGTCGCAAAGCGGCGCGCATGGGCCCAAAGCGTCTCGATGCGCCTTACGTCGGCCAACACGCTTTCTGATGGCGCGAAGCCGACATTCACATGCGCCAACTGCATGGGGCAGGCCGCGCGCAGGGCACCAAAGCCGGATGCCATTTCGGCGACCAGCCACCGCGCTGTCGCACGCGCAGCCGGGTCCGCAGGCCACAGCCCGGCGTCGGGGTGGCGTTCGTGCAAAGTCTCGGCCATGGCCACGCTTTCCCCGACGACGGTGCCGTCCGGAAGGCGCAAGGCGGGGACAAGCCGCGCGGGCGCAAGTTCGGCCATGTCCTCGGCCATTGTGCCGGAGTACAGGCCGATCATGTGTGTCTGGAAGGGCAGGCCGAACTTCTGGAGCATGAGCCAGCCGCGCAAGGACCAGCTCGAAAACGTGCGGTCACCGATATAGAGATCATAGGTCATGACCGCGACCCTAGGCGGGGTGACGCGCACCCGCCAAATGGCGATTCGTGCGGTCTGCAATCACGGAAGGTGATTGATCCGCTCCACGACGCCATCCGCGGGCCGCAAAGTCGTCACGCTCAGCGGGTCAATCCTGTGCGCGATGGCCTCGGCCGGCGTGACGCCCATGGTCGCCTGCACCTGCGTAAGGATAACGCCGAAATGCGCCACGACAATGATGTGGTCAGGCTGGTACGCCGCCGCAATCCGGCGCGTGGCGGCGGCCACACGGTCGGCAGCGGCGTACCAGCTTTCTCCGCCGGGCGGGGCGGTGTCGCCCGGCTCTTCCCAGTATCTGCGGCTCAGTGCGTCGTTCTGTTCGGCCACTTTGGAGAAATGTATCCCGTCCCAAGCGCCAAAGTGAAATTCGCGCAGGCCCGGATTATGTGGCAAACGCGTCCGGTCCGCCGTCAACGCATCCGCTGTTGTCACGCATCGCAACAGGTCTGACGACACGATCAGCGCATCCCTCGGCAAGATCGCCTCCAGACGCGCGACAGCCCGCACATCCGTCAGGTCCGCCGGAACATTTCGCCATCCGGTAAAGCTCTTTTGGTGCGTGGGTCCGTGCCGGACCCAGTGCCATGTGGTCATGGCATGTCCCCCTTTCGGACCTGCACCAGCCCGGCCAGCACGTGCAGGACACAATCGGCCTGCGCCGCCAGCGCGATGTTCAGCCGCCCTTGCGCCTCGCGGAAACGCCGTGCCAGCGCGTTGTCCGGCACTATGCCCTGTCCGACCTCGTTTGAAACGACGACCACGGGCGCCTTGCAGGTCGCCAACGCCTTCAGCAACCGGTCTTGCGCGGCGTCCAGATCATGCTCTGCCAGCATGACATTGGTCAGCCACATCGTCGCACAGTCCAGCAGCACCGCCTCGCCCTTGGACCGGTCTGCCAGCACGTCCCAGACTGCGACGGGGGCCTCGACGGTGTGCCACCCGCCACCACGCGCGGCAATGTGGCGATCAACTTTAAGCTGCATTTCCTGATCCCGAATATGTGACGTGGCCACGTAAATTCGGGTTAACCCACTGTTAATCATAAGGTTTTCAGACACCGCCGACTTGCCCGATGCAGCACCGCCTAATACGACCGTCAGATTTGGCAACATTTTTTCATCTTCCAAGTGAACCGAACGGCGTTTCGCTGCGTAGACAAGACGAGTGCGCAAAACAAGACAAACATCCACAGGGGGATGCTCGCATGGCTCTAGACAACGTACGCGACATGTCACTGTCGCGCATCGCGATGAAAGCGGAACTGCTCGACGCGGAAACGGAATTGCGCCTGGCCTATGCCTGGCGGGACGAGCGGGACGAAGCCGCGCTGCATCGGTTGATCACGGCCTATATGCGGCTCGCCATTTCCATGGCGTCCAAGTTCAAACGCTACGGCGCACCCATGAACGACCTGATCCAGGAAGCGGGTCTGGGCCTCATGAAGGCTGCGGACAAGTTTGATCCGGATCGCGGCGTGCGCTTTTCCACCTATGCGGTCTGGTGGATCAAGGCTTCGATTCAGGATTACGTCATGCGCAACTGGTCGATGGTGCGCACGGGGTCGACCTCGTCGCAGAAATCCCTGTTCTTCAACATGCGCCGGGTGCAGGCGCGCCTTGAACGTGAAAGTGCGGCCGCAGGCGAAACGCTGGACAAACACCAGTTGCGCCAGATGATTTCCACCGAAATCGGCGTGCCGCTGCACGATGTCGAGATGATGGAAGGCCGCCTGTCCGGCTCGGATTATTCGCTGAACGCGACGCAATCCGTGGACGATGAAGGGCGCGAATGGATTGATGCGCTTGAGGATGACGGCGCGCAGGCGGCTGAACTGGTGGAAGATCAGCACGACACGGAACAGCTGCGCGAATGGTTGCTGTCGGCGCTGAATGCCCTGAACGAGCGCGAGCGTTTCATTGTCCGCGAACGCAAGCTGCGCGATGACCCCCGCACGCTGGAAAGCCTCGGGCAAGAACTGAAGCTGTCGAAGGAGCGCGTGCGCCAGCTTGAGGCTGCCGCCTTTGGCAAGATGCGCAAATCGCTTGAAAATCAAAGCCGCGAGGTTCACCACTTCCTCGCATGAGAGCTGCGTTGAAGTCCGTCATATGTGCCGCCGTCGTGACCCTGCCGACGGCGGCACATCTGTTTGCGGCGACCGACTGGTCAGATTTTGCGGGCGACGTTCTGATCCTCGGAGAGTTTCACGACAACCCGACGCATCACGCGGTTCAGGCGGATGCGGCACGCATCATCGCGCCCACCGCCGTTGTCTTTGAAATGCTGACCCCGGCAGAGGCGCAAAGCCTTGCGGACGTACCGAGGGAGCAGTCGGCAATGGCCGTAGCGACCGAGGGTTTTCACTGGTCCAACATCGCGGATTATGCCGATGTCCTTGCTGCAAGCCCGGTCATCATCGGGGCAGCCTTGCCGCGAGAGGACATGCGCGCGTCCTTTCAGGCCGGTGCGGCGGAGGTTTTTGGTGCCGAAGCCGAGACTTACGGCCTGACCGATCCGCTCGCAGAAGAGGAACAGTCGATCCGCGAACTGATGCAATTCGACGCCCATTGCGCCGCGATGCCGCTTGAAATGATGGGCGGCATGGTCGAGGCGCAGCGCCTGCGCGATGCGACCTTTGCGCAGGCCGTGATCGCCGCGCACGACACCTATGGCGGGCCCGTGTTGCTGATCACCGGCAACGGTCATGCGCGCCTCGACTGGGGTGTGCCCGCCTATCTGAACCGTGTGCGCCCGGACCTTGCGGTGACAAGCGTCGGACAGGGCGAACGCCAGGAACCGCCCGAAGGTGTCTTTTCCTGGACCCTGAACGGCGCGCAGTCCCCCGACAGGGGAGATCCGTGCGATGCCTTTGGCGGGTCGAACTGACCCGGGTTTTCCGACCTGAAACGCAACCCCGCGAGAGGCCTCTGGCCCTCCTCCCGCACTGCGCCTATTGTCGCGACTGATTGACCGAACGGAGCGCGCATGCTGCAGGACAAACGCATCCTCCTGATCCTCACGGGTGGCATTGCCGCCTACAAGGGGCTGGACCTGATCCGCCGCCTGCGGGAACGGGGTGCCACGGTGACACCGGTTCTGACCCGCGCCGCCGAACAGTTCGTGACACCGCTGGCCGTCTCTGCCCTTGCCGGCGAAAAGGTCTATCGCGATCTCTTTGACCTGACCGACGAGGCCGAGATGGGCCACATCCAGTTGAGCCGCTCTGCCGACCTGATCCTGGTTGCGCCTGCGACGGCCGACATCATGGCAAAGATGGCACAGGGCCGGGCGGATGACCTTGCCTCGACGCTGCTCTTGGCCACGGACACGCCGGTCATGATCGCGCCCGCAATGAATGTGCGGATGTGGGACCATCCGGCGACGCAGCGCAATCTGGCCCGGTTGCAGGCGGATGGCGTGGCAGTTGTCGGCCCCGAAGACGGCGATATGGCTTGCGGTGAATTTGGGCCGGGCCGCATGTCCGAGCCCCTGGATATCGTGGCGGCGGTTGAAGGGCATTTCGGCCCCAAATCGCTGGCGGGCAAACATGTCCTCATCACGTCCGGCCCGACACATGAGCCGATTGATCCCGTCCGCTACATTGCCAACCGGTCCTCCGGCACGCAAGGCACGGCCATCGCGCGTGCGCTGCTTGGCATGGGCGCCGATGTCACCTTTGTCACCGGTCCTGCGGACGCGCCGCCACCGATCGGTGCGCGGGTCGTCCGTGTCGAGACCGCGCTCGAGATGAAAGAGGCGGTCGAAGCCGCCTTGCCCGCAGATGTGGCCATTTTCGCAGCCGCCGTGGCGGACTGGCGCGTCGCCACCGGGTCGGACACCAAATTGAAAAAACAGGCAGGCACGTTGCCGACCCTGCACTTTGCCGAAAACCCGGACATTCTGGCCGAGGTGGCGCAGTTGAAGACAGGTCGGCCCGGGCTGGTGATCGGCTTTGCCGCGGAAACCGACGACGTGGTGGCCAATGCCACGGCCAAGCGTGCGCGCAAGGGCTGTGACTGGATCGTGGCCAATGACGTATCGCCGGGAACGGGCATCATGGGCGGGTCGGAAAATGCAGTCACGCTGATCAGCGACGCCGGTGCGACGCCCTGGCCGCGCATGGTCAAGGACAAGGTGGCGCAAGAGCTCGCCCGGCAGATCGCGGAAACGATCCTCTGATGGTTGCACCCTCTGGCCAGCCACGGATTTGAGTTTATTTGGCAAGGTGAAGATGCAAGCCGTTCCACTCAGACTGATGCGCACCGCGCAAGCCGACCCGGCCATTCCCCTGCCCGGCTATGAAACCGACGGGGCTGCGGGCGCCGACGTGCGTGCAAACCTGCCGGGTGGCCAGCCGATGACGATTGCGCCCGGTGCGCGCGTGCTTGTGCCCACCGGCCTTGCGATGGCGATCCCGCACGGCTTCGAAGTGCAGGTGCGCCCACGCTCCGGGCTCGCGCTCAAGCACGGGATTGCACTGGTCAACAGCCCCGGCACCATCGACAGCGACTATCGCGGTGAGGTCGGCGTGATCGTCCTCAACACAGGCACCGACCCGTTCGAGGTCACCCACGGCATGCGGATTGCGCAACTGGTGCTGGCCCCGGTTGTGCAGGCGGCTTTTGTCGAAGCGGACAGCCTTGACGAAACCGAACGTGGCGCGGGCGGTTTTGGCAGCACGGGGCGCACATGATCCTGGTTCTGGCGATTGCAGCAGCCCTTTGGGGCGTGGGTCACATGATGGGCACCCCGCACAAGGCGCGCTGGCTCATGATTGGGCTTCTGTATGTCGCCGTGCTCGCCGTTCAGATTGCCCTGCCTGCAGGGCACCCCTTGCGCCTCGCCACAGGGGAAAGCCCTGCGTTCTGGTTGATCCTCGGTGGTTTTGCGGCGCTGGTCTGGGCCTATCGTCAGGGGCTCGGGCGCTTGCGGGCGCAGGTGCAGCAAACCGAGGCCGCGGCACAGGTGAGCGCACAAACCGGCCCGTTTTCGGACGCGGAACTCAACCGTTATGCGCGCCATATCGTGTTGCGTGAGGTGGGTGGCGCCGGGCAAAAGGCGCTGAAGGACGCGCGCGTTCTGGTGATAGGAGCGGGCGGGCTCGGCGCGCCCGTGCTGCAATATATGGCGGCTGCGGGCGTTGGCACCATCGGAGTGATCGACGACGACGCCGTCGAGAATGCGAACCTGCAACGGCAGGTGATCCACGATGACAAGAACATCGGGATGCCCAAGGTCTTTTCCGCGCAGGCGGCGATGCAGGCGCAAAATCCGTTTGTCACGGTGCGTCCGTACCACCGACGCCTCACGCCCGACATCGCGCCGGACCTGATGGCCGACTACGATCTGGTCATTGACGGCACCGACAACTTCGACACGCGCTATCTGGTGAACGAAACCGCCGTTGCACGCGGCATCCCGTTGATTTCGGGCGCGCTGACGCAGTGGGAAGGACAGTTGAGCGTCTTTGACCCCGCGAACGGCGCGCCCTGCTACCGGTGCATCTTTCCCCAAGCCCCGGCCCCGCACCTGGCCCCGAACTGCGCCGAAGCGGGCGTGATTGGGCCGCTGCCCGGCGTCATTGGCGCGATGATGGCGGTAGAGGCGGTCAAGCTGATCACTGGTGCAGGCGCGGGTTTGCGCGGCGAGATGGTGATTTACGACGCGCTCTACGGAGAGAGCCGCAAGATCGCTCTGAAGCGCCGTGACGATTGTGACACATGCGGGACGGGACAGGCCAAACCTGCGTCCGCGCCGCAAGCAAAGGAGACTGCCAGATGACCAACGTTCTGCTGCAAGACTGGAACACCCCCTTTGACATCGCCCCGTTCGACCGGATTTCCGATGATGACTTTGCACCGGCCCTGGACGAAGCGCTCGCCCGTCACAGCGCCGAAATCGACGCCATCGCGGCAAACCCCGAAACGGCCGACTTCGCCAACACCATCGAGGCGCTCGAAGCTGCGGGCGACGCGCTCGACAAGGTGCTGGGGCCGTTCTTTGCGGTTGCGGGTGCGGACAGCAATCCGGCGCGTGAGGCGCTGCAACGCGACTTTTCGCCAAAGCTGGCCGCGCATTTTGCCGAAATCGCCGGGAAAAAGGCGCTTTTTGCCCGTGTTGCCGCAGTATGGGAAGCGCGCGAGGAACTGGATCTGACGGATGAACAGGCCCGCGTGCTCATGCTGACCCATCGCGGGTATGTGCGGGCGGGTGCCGCCCTGACAGGTGACGCGGAAGTGCGGATGAAAGCGATCAAGGGCCGGCTCGCGGAACTTGGCACCGCCTTTACGCAGAACCTGCTGGCCGATGAACGCAATTGGTTCATGCCGTTGAGCGAGGCGGATCTGGACGGCCTGCCCGCCTTTGTCGTCGACACGGCCCGCGCTGCCGGTGAGGAGAAAGACGCCGGAGGCCCGGTCGTGACCCTGTCCCGCTCGCTCATCACACCGTTCCTGCAATTCTCGCCCCGTCGCGACCTGCGCGAGAAAGCCTATCGCGCCTGGGCGGCCCGGGGCGCAAACGGAGGCGAGACAGACAACCGAAGCATCGCCGCCGAGATCCTGAAATTGCGCGAGGAACGGGCGCAATTGCTGGGCTACGACACGTTCGCCGACTACAAGCTGGAAACGGAAATGGCCAAGACACCAGCCGCTGTGCGCGACCTCTTGATGTCCGTCTGGGAACCCGCCAAGGCCCGCGCCACGGAAGATGGCGCGATCCTGCAGGACATGCTGCACGCCGACGGCATCGATGGGCCGCTCGAACCGTGGGATTGGCGCTACTACGCGGAAAAACGGCGGCGCGCCCTGCATGACCTCGATGAGGCGGAGGTGAAACCCTATTTTCAGCTGGACCGTATGATCGAGGCGTCCTTTGCCTGTGCCACGCGCCTCTTTGGACTGGCATTCGAACCGCTCGACGTTCCGCTTTATCATCCCGATTGCCGGGCGTGGAACGTCACACGGAACGGCGAACATGTCGCCGTGTTCATCGGTGACTATTTCGCGCGCGGCTCCAAACGGTCGGGCGCGTGGTGTTCGGCGATGCGGGCGCAGGCAAAGTTCCCATCCCCACAAACGCCCGTTGTGATCAACGTCTGCAACTTTGCCAAAGGCGCGCCTGCGCTGCTGAGCTACGATGATGCGCGCACACTGTTCCACGAATTTGGCCATGCGCTGCACCAGATGCTGTCCAATGTGACCTATGAAAGCATCAGTGGCACGTCCGTGGCGCGCGATTTTGTCGAATTGCCCAGCCAACTCTATGAACACTGGCTGGACGTACCTGAAGTGCTGCAAGACTTTGCCACCCATGCAGAAACAGGCGAAGCCATGCCGCAGGACCTGCTGGACAAGGTCCTGGGGGCGGCGACCTACGACATGGGCTTTCAGACAGTGGAATATGTCGCCTCGGCCCTTGTCGATCTGGCCTTTCACGACGGGCCCGCGCCCGCAGACCCGATGCAGAAGCAGGCGCAGGTCCTCGAAGAGATTGGCATGCCGCGGGCCATCGGCATGCGCCACGCCACACCGCATTTTGCGCACGTGTTTGCAGGCGACGGCTATTCGTCGGGCTACTACAGCTACATGTGGTCGGAGGTGATGGACGCCGATGCCTTTGCCGCCTTTGAAGAGGCGGGAGGGCCGTTTGACCCAGACCGCGCCGCAGCGCTCGAAGAGCACATCCTCAGCACCGGCGGCAGCGTGGACGCGGCCGAGCTTTATGTGGCGTTTCGCGGGCGGCTGCCGGGGGTCGATGCACTGTTACGGGGGCGCGGACTGGCTGCGTGATCCAAAGGCGCGCTGACGCGCACGCCATTCTTGATTGCCAGGCGACTACCGCCTGCACCAAGACGGCAACAGCGGCTCAGTAACCCGCGCGCCGGTCCACCTGATGCAGAAACGGTTCGCCCGCCTCACCGCGCCGGATATTTTCGGCCACGGTTTTGGATGAATAGGCCGCGCGCGTTTCGGATGCCACATGCGGCGTCACGGTGACGGACTTGTGGTGCCAGTACCCATGTCCGGGCGGCAGCGGTTCCTTGCGAAAAACGTCCAGCGTGGCATACCCGATATGGCCGCTGTCCAGTGCCGCAAGCAGGGCGTTGTCGTCAATCAACGGACCACGCCCCGGATTGAGAATACGCGCGCCGCGCGGCATCAGCGCCAAGGTCCGGGCGTTCAGCGTGTTTTCGGTCTCGGGCGTCGCGGGCAGCAGCAAAACCGCATAATCTGCGCGCGCGAGGGCGCTATCCAGACCCTCCGCACCGCTGAAACAGGTGATATCGTCGACTTCCTTTGGCGACCGGCTCCATCCCGCCACGTCAAAGCCCAGGGCGCGCAGCGCCTGCGCACAAGCCAGACCCAATTCGCCCAGACCCAGCACTGTCACCCGCGTGTCAAACGCCAGCGGCGGTGCCTGCGGGTTCCATGTGCCCGGCGAGGCGTTGATATGGGCGTCCATGCCCAGATGCAGGCGCAGAATATGGCCCGTCACCCACTCCACCATCCCTTGGGTCAGGGCCGGGTCCACCATGCGGCACAGCGGAATTTTCAGCGTCGGATTTCCCACAATCGCCTCGACGCCCGCCCAGAGGTTCAGAACAGCCTTGGCACGTGTGTAGGGTCCAAAATCCTGCAGGTCCGAGTTTGGCGCGTAGACGATGTAATCCACCTGACGCGGGGCCATGTCGGTGTCGATCTTGGCGTCAATCCCGACCTCCGCAATCGCGGCGCGCAAAGGGTCGCGGTACTCGTCCCAACGCGCCTTGGTGGCGGCAAAGAGGACGTTGACGCTCATGTGTCGAACGCCGCGCCGAGGTCTGTCATGCCCTTGATCTCGATCGGATTGCCCGATGGGTCGGCAAAGAACATGGTCGCCTGTTCACCCGGTTGTCCCTCGAACCGGATCTGCGGGGCGAGGATGAAATCCATTCCGGCCGCAACCAGCCGGTCCGCAAGCGCGCGCCAGTCCTGCATCGGCAGGACAGCGCCGAAATGCGGCATGGGCACGTCGTGATCCCCGACCTTGCCGGTGGGTGCACTGGAAAAGGGCGCGCCCAGATGGCAGCTGATCTGGTGGCCGAAGAAATTGAAATCGACCCAGGTGGCCGTGCTCCGCCCCTCGGCGCAGCCCAGCAGATCGCCGTAAAAGGCGCGGGTCGCATCCAGATCCGTCACGTTGAAGGCGAGGTGAAACAGGGTCATGGCCAGACACCTAGCGCAGCGGGCAAACCAAATCTACCCGCCCTTCAACCCCATGGCCGCCTGCGTGTAACCGCCTGCCGCCCCGTCGATGAAGTGGACATGCGTGTCCTCCATGATCGAAGGCACGATGCAGGTCATCATCGCCTCATCCTGTTCGTGCAGCCCGAACTGCACAACGCCTCTGGCGGCTTCCAGAACCTCTCGCAAGCGCGCAACCGTGGCGGCGTCACAGTCGATCGTCATTTTTAGCCCGTCGTCGAACTTGCGGAAATCGGCATTCATGCCGACGGCCTTGCGGTAGTGGCCGGGATCGAAGCCGCCCAGCTTGAGGTTTGTCTTGAGAAACAGGAAGGCCAGCATGACCTCGAAGGTGATCTTGCCCTTGCCCGCCTTGGTCCCGTCCGCGCCGGGCACATGCGATTCCAGTTCGGGCGCGTTTTTGGGCCAGGTCAGTGCGGGCCCTTCGGGCGGAATGGGGTGGCCGCCGCGGTCAAGATGGCGCAGCACCTCCAGCACCTCTTCGATCACGCCCGCGACGGCTGCGGTGTCCGCGCCCTCCACGGGTTGGATCAGCACCGACAGGATCGTGCCCTGCCGCGCTTTCATATGGCTCCAGCGGCAGCTCAGCCCTTCGAGGTTGGGCTTGGTGCCCGGCGGTGCCGCCGGAACGGTTTCTTGCCCCGCTTTCATCTGCGCCTCGGCCCAAGCCACACCGCCACCGGCAAACATGGCGTAGTCGACGCCATCGGTGACCTGATACCGCGCAACGGCCACGTCGCGCCCGCCCGCGCGGATGTCCGACACCGGATAGAGCCCGACGCGCAGCCCCATGTCGAATTCCTCGCGCGCCCAGACCTGCACGGCCGCCAGGGCCGACCGCGCCGCATCCGCGTGCTCGGGCGGGTGGGCAAAGGCGGCCCCGTCCCCGCCGAAAACATATGGGAACGCGCGCCCTGCCGCCCCGTTGATCTGCGCCGATATCACGGCAGCGCCAATCATGTTGACGGTCTTGTAGCGCCCCTCGGAAATCGCCTTGGTCGAACCCACGATATCAGAGGTTCCGACCACCCAATCGTTCGGAAGCGGTGTGTAATTCACGGGATCGGCAAGGGGGGCAAATGCCTGATGCCGGGGCAAATCATCGTAGAACATGGGGCCATCTCCGTCGGTTCCGGTCAGCCTAGCACGGCAATCCGACTTGCGTCAGCCCGGAGCCCGTGCGACGTCACAAGGCAGGGATCGGAGACCTCATGAACACCGGACTGCTTCTGCTGGCGCTGGCCTATGTGCTAAGCCAGTTCTTTCGCGCCTTTCTGGCCGTGCTCACCGCGCCGTTGCAAGACAGCCTCGGCATCGGCCCGGACGTGTTGGCCACCGCATCGGGCATCTGGTTCCTGTCCTTTGCCGCCATGCAGATTCCCGTCGGCTGGGCGCTGGACACAATCGGGCCACGACGGACCGCCGGTTGGCTGTTCCTGATCGGCGGGGGCGGCGGCGCGGCGCTCTTTGCCGCGGCGCAGGGGCCACTTTACATCCACGCGGCGATGTTTCTGATCGGTGTGGGCTGTTCCCCCGTGCTGATGGCAAGTTTTTTCATCTTTGCGCGCGAGTTCGACCCGGCAAAGTTTGCCACCCTCGCCGCATTGATGATCGGCGTGGGCACGGTGGGTAACCTGATCTCCAGCTACCCCATGGCCTTCGCCGCCGAAACCATCGGCTGGCGCAACGCCATGTGGGCGCTGGCGGCGGTGTCGGGCGTCATTGCACTGGGGTGCCTTCTTGCCATCCGAGATCCGGACCGCACGGACAGCGCGGGCGAGGGGTCGCTGATCGACTTGCTCAGAATGCCCATCCTGTGGCTCATCTTTCCGCTGATGTTCGTGAACTACGCGCCCGTGGCTGCCGTACGCGGCCTCTGGATCGGGCCCTATCTACGCGACGTATTCGACATGAGCGTGGCGCAGATCGGTGTCGGCACGCTGGTGATGAGCCTCGCCATGATCGTGGGCACGATTGCTTACGGTCCGCTGGACCGGATCCTCGGCACGCGAAAATGGGTTGTCTTTGGCGGCAACGTGATCACCGTTGTGTTGCTGGGCGTCCTGATTGCGTCGATCGGCGCGGACCCGTGGCTGTCCATCGCCCTGATGTCGGCCATCGGCTTTTTCGGGGCGACCTTCCCGGTGATCATCGCCCATGCGCGCAGCTTTTTCCCGGTCCACCTGACCGGGCGCGGCGTGACGCTGATGAACCTTTTTGGCATTGGCGGCGTCGGCGTGATGCAAACCATTTCGGGGCGCATCCACACCGCCACGGCGAGCGGAGACCCAACCGCACCCTACGTGGCGATCCTTGGTTTCTTCGCCATCGCGCTGGCGCTTGGCGTCAGCCTCTACGCCTTCACCCGGGACAGCCGCGACTGACCGGCCACGCCCGGTTCGGATGCGCGTCCGCCGGGCGACAGGGTCAGCGCGTCACATCCATGTTTTCAGACGCCCCCTTCCCCCCGGAACCCTTTGGGTATAAGGCGCACGCACCTACCCGAAAAGGAGTTGAATATGGGGTATCGTGTCGTCGTCGCGGGCGCCACCGGCAATGTGGGCCGCGAAATGCTGAACATCCTGGCCGAGCGCCAGTTTCCCGTGGACGAGATTGCCGTTCTGGCAAGCCGCCATTCGCTGGGAACAGAGGTGACGTTCGGTGACAAGACGCTGACGACAAAGGACCTCGACACGTTCGACTTCACGGGTTGGGACATGGCTCTGTTCGCCATCGGCTCGGACGCGACCAAGACATACGCGCCCAAGGCCGCCAAGGCCGGTTGCGTGGTCATCGATAACTCGTCGCTCTACCGCTACGACCCCGATGTGCCGCTGATCGTGCCCGAGGTGAACGCCGACGCGATCGAGGGCTATGCCAAGAAGAACATCATCGCCAACCCCAACTGCTCGACCGCGCAGATGGTTGTGGCGCTGAAGCCCCTGCACGACCGCGCCAGGATCAAGCGCGTGGTCGTCTCGACCTACCAGTCCGTGTCCGGTGCGGGCAAGGAAGGGATGGACGAACTGTGGGACCAGACCAAGGCGGTCTACAACCCGACCTCGGACATCGAGGTGAAGAAGTTCCAGAAGCAGATCGCCTTCAACGTGATCCCGCACATCGACGTGTTCATGGAAGACGGGTCGACCAAGGAAGAGTGGAAGATGGTCGCGGAGACGAAAAAGATCGTCGATCCATCGATCAAGGTCACGGCCACCTGTGTGCGCGTGCCGGTATTTGTCGGGCATTCGGAAGCGGTGAACATCGAGACCGAGGATTTCCTCGACGAAGACGAGGCGCGCGACATCCTGCGCGAGGCGCCGGGCATCATGGTGATCGACAAGCGCGAGGACGGTGGCTACGTCACGCCGATCGAATGCGTTGGCGACTTTGCCACGTTCGTCAGCCGTTTGCGTCAGGACTCCACGATTGACAACGGTCTGAACTTCTGGTGCGTCAGCGACAACCTGCGCAAGGGCGCGGCCCTCAACGCCGTGCAGATCGCCGAGTTGCTGGGAAATCGCGTGCTGAAAAAGGGCTGATGCGGCGGCGGGCAAATGCCCGCCCCACACCTTTGCGCAAACTCTGCACAATATTCCCCTTTTGCTCTGCACATCATCCGTGCACCTTTGGTTCACCTTTCATAATCAGGTGACCCATATGCGCGCGCTTGCAGTTTGCTTTGCTTTCATCCCTTTTCCCGTTCTTGCCGATACGTTCGCCCTGAACGCGCCACCGACGGCCGTTACGGCCTATGCCGCGGGCGCCGTCATCACCCGGAATGCCACGGTTGACCTGCCCGCCGGGGACCACAGCATCGTGGTCGCGGATATGCCCCGCTTTACCGATCCCGGTGCCGTGGATGTTACCTTGACCGGCGCGTCGATCCTGTCGCGCAGCTGGTCCGCCCAGGACGACACCCCCTACCGCACGCCGCGCACGCCGGAATGGCTCAGTACCAAGGCCGCGTTGGATGCGGCCGTCAGCGCGCTTGCCGCGCGGGACGATGCCATCGCATTGGCCGAGGCGCGCGCGCAAGCGGCACAGGATCAGATCACCTTTCTCAACGGGATCACATTGCCGGAGGAGGCCGCGCTGGACGTGGACGCCTTGCGGGCCATTGGCCAGTTGATTGCCAGCGACGGGACCGCCGCGCGCACCGCCATCACCGAAGCCACAGCCGAAGCGCGCACCCTGCGCGCAGGCCGCGACGATCTCGCCTTTGCCGTGACAGAGGCGCAAGCCGCGCTGGACGCCGCAAGCTCGCCCAACGAAAACCCGGCCGCGCTGACCCTCAACGTCACCGTCGCCGAGGACGCAACTGCCAATCTGACCCTGCGCTACATCTCGCAATCCGTGTCCTGGCAGCCGGTCTATCGCGCTTACCTGGAGAATGACGACACGCTGCGCATCGACCGGGGGGCGTCGATCCGGCAAAACAGCAACGAAGACTGGACCGGCGTCGCGCTCACCCTGTCGACCCTGTCACCGTTTCAGGGAACGGATCCGGGCACACTCTGGCCGCTGCTGCGCCGCATCGAAGATCCCGCCAAAGCCCTTCGCGGTGCCAGCGTGCAAATGGAAAGCCGTTTCGCCGATGCAGCCGCCCCCGAGCCGGTGCTCGAAGAGGATATCGCCGCAATCGCGGATTTTTCCGGTGTCGGCGTGAGCTATGCGCTGCCCGGCACCGTGACGGTTCCCACAGGCCGGGACGCGCTGCAAATCGCGCTGGATACGCTGAGCTTTGACGCCGATCTGAGCGCGCGCGCCGTGCCACGGATCAACGAAACCGCCTTCCGGCAAGTGGCCTTTACAAACACCTCTCCGGAAATCCTGCTGCCGGGTCAGGCCACGCTGTATGTCGACGGCCAACTGGTCGGGATCACGCAGATGGGCACCCTGCCCCCCAACGCCGACACCGACATGTTCTTTGGCCCGATCGAGGGGTTGCGGATTTCGCGCACCGTGCTCGATCGCAACGAGGGCGACCGGGGCATTATCAACCGCTCGAACGAAGAGCGTGAGGATATCCGGCTTGAGGTCGAAAACCTCACGGCGCGCACATGGGATGTGGAACTGCGCGAAAGCGTGCCCTTTTCCGAACAGGAAGACCTCGTGATCGACTGGGACGCCTCCCCGCGCCCGGACCAGGAAAACCTCGACGACCGCCGTGGCATCCTCGGGTGGAACCTTGCGCTGGACCCGGGCCAGACCCAACGCGTTGTGCTCGAAACGCGCATCACGTGGCCCGAAGGGCAAGTCCTGCGGTAACGTCCCTGTCCCACCCACGGACGCTCAAACGTGACCTGTCCGCCTGACAGCCAGGCTGAAACCGGCGGATAGGTCGCATTTTAGACATCCCGCAATCTGCACAACCTCTTGTTCCGAATGGAAAACCCGTCCGGTTAATGCATTCGCTGCAACTGGAGACAATTCCGTAAGCCGTTCGTAATTTCCCTCTGACATCTAGGGCCCGCCGAGATGGTCACAGGGCCATTGTCGGAACGGGATGCGGAATATGAGAGGGGACCGGGACGTTGGACGGCGTGCTGCGCTGACGGGAACGGCCGGGCGCGGCCCATGGCCCTGCCGGGGCAGAACGCCGGGCCGAAATGACACAAGGCAGTGATGGCCACCCTGCGGCTGGAGCATTGCCGCGAAATCCAAACGGTCGCAAACGCGCGGCACACCGCGCGGGGCCGTTTGACCAGCCTCGGTTGGGTAACGAGTGCCTGTATGGTGTTGTACGAGTGCCGAACGCGGTGTGCTCCCCAGAGCATACCGCGTTCTTTGTTCAGAACCGTTCGGCGCGCAGCACTTCGCAATCGCTGACCGACACGACCCCGATATGCCGCTCCACCACGGCAAACGCCGCTTCGAGCATGGCATCCAGCCGTTCAGGACGAATGATGCAGACGACCTGAACCATCCCGGTGCCACGGCTGATCTGACCTTCACGGCTCCACGCGCCGGACCGGCCAGACCCGCCAAGCACTGGTAGAATCGTGAACCCGGTCACGCCAGCGTCCTCCAGCGCGCCGGTCAGGCGCGATTCCATGACCTGTTCGATGATGATGGCCACACGTTTGGCCTGATGGGTCTGCATCGCTTAACCTCCGGTCAGGGCGCTGGCCACCGCCACGTAGACGGGCAGGCCAAGGGTCAGGTTGAATGGAAATGTCACGCCGAGCGACAGTGTCAGGTAAATGGACGGGTTGGCTTCGGGCAGGGCCACACGCATCGCTGCGGGCACGGCGATATAGCTTGCCGACGCGGACAGCACCATGAAGAGCGCGACGCCTCCCGTGCTCAGACCAAGCAGCAGGCCCGTGGCCAGTCCCAGCGTCGCCCCGACAAGGGGCATCACCATGCCAAAGGCCAGCACGCCCGGTCGCAACACGCCGGACCCGCCCCGCAGGCCACGCCCCGCAACCAGCCCCATATCCAGCAGGAACAGGCACAGCACGCCCTGGAAGGGCGACACGATGAAGGCTTCGATCTTGGCCAGCCCATCGACGCCCGTGACCCAGCCGATCAGGAAGCTGCCCACCAGCAACACGATCGAGCCGTTGAGCATGATCTCCCGCATCAGTTCCGGGTCCATCCGTCGGCTGTCCCCGCCGCGTGACACAAGCCAAAGCGCTGACAGGATGGCGGGTGCCTCCATCGCGGCGGCGACGGCGACCATGTAGCCCTCGGACGCAATCCCGCTGGCCTCCAGCACGGATGTGCCTGCCACAAAGGTCACAATGGAGATCGAGCCGTAATGCGCGGCAACTGCGGCCGCATCCAACCGGCTGAGATTGCCGAGGACCTGCAACAAGGCAAAGGCAATGAGCGGCAACACGGCAGACAAGGCGACGCCCGCCAAAAGCGACAGCGCCAGCGTTCCGTCGATCCCGTGGTCCGCGACGCTCACGCCGCCCTTGAACCCGATGGCAAAGAGCAGATAAATCGACATCCCCTTGGCCACCGCTTCGGGGATGTTCAGATCCGACCGCGCAAGTGCCGCTGCCACACCCAAGGCAAAGCTCAGGATGATCGGCGACAGCAAATTGGTCGCCGCGAGGCTCAGAATGTCTTGCATGATCGCCTCACGTCAGAGTTTTACAAAACCCAGTTCCGCACCGCTGAATTGCGCCAGACTTGCGTCGCCAATATCCGTCCAGAGCCCGTGCAGGCTGAGCGAGCCATTGTTCACCCGCTCTTCGACAAAGGGAAAGCTCATCAGGTTTTCCAACGAGGTGACAATCGCCTGCTCTTCCATCTGGCGAGCCTGCTCGGCCTCGTCGGACACCTTCTCGACCACGCCGTATTTCGGACGCAGGATATCCAGCCAACGCCCCACAAAGCTGGTCTTGTCCTCCAGATCGGGCGCACGCCCTGCACACATCTCGATGCACCCTTTCACGCCACCGCAGTTGGAATGACCCAGCACGATGATATGCGCCACTTTCAGCACGTTCACCGCATATTCCACCGCCGCCGAGGTCCCGTGGTGCAGGCCGTCCGGCTCATGCGGCGGCACGAGGTTTGCGATGTTGCGGTGGATGAAATACTCGCCCTGATCCGCGCCAAAGATCGACGTCACATTCACGCGGCTGTCGCAGCACGCAATGATCATCGCCTTGGGCCGCTGCCCCTCTTCGGCGAGCCGCTGATACCACGCCTGATTCTGCGCATAGGTCGTGGCCTTCCACCCCTGGTATCGTTGCAGGAAATAGTTGGGCAGCGGTTTGACACGATGCATGGGCAGCGCCCCTCTTCTTCGGACTTTGACCGCGTGCATTAAACGGTATTTGCCGCGAATTCGAGGGAAAAGACGTGCCCGCCCTAACGATTTGGGAACCCCAATCGTGGCATTGCGAGATGCGTCGTGGGGGCGCAAGGGACGTGTGAACGAGGTGAGTAACGTGACGACTGTAACGCAAATCAGACCGGCAGAGGACGTGTATGTGGACCACGACCGGCTTGGGGCACTGTATTCAGAGCTTGGCCATGCGGCGGCCGAGGATGTGGTATGCCGCGCGATGGAGGAACTGGCGCTGCGCATGTCCCATTGCGACAGGCTTTATCGAAAGAGCGATTTCGAGGGGCTGCGCAAATCCAGCCGCTCGCTGATCGCGATTGCCGAACAGATCGGGCTGGGCGTCGTGACCCGCGTCGCCACGGATGTGGTCACCTGCATCGACAGCGGCGACCCCGTTGCGCTTGGCGCCACGGTGGCGCGCCTGATGCGCACCGGCGAGGGGTCACTGACAGCCATCTGGGACCTGCAGGACCTCACAATCTGACTCCGGGCAATCCCGCTTGCGGCGGGCGGCAAACAGGCTAGGCTTTGCGGTACCTTGCAACAGATGGTGCCGCGATGACCCTGACCTTTGCCGCCGACAGTTCCGATGCCATACCCCTGCACCTGGTGCCCGAGGACGGCTGCGCCGACTGGGTTGCATCCATGGGGGACGTTACAGCGGCATGGCTCGACGCAACCGGGTTCACCGGTGGCCTCGGTCAGGCTGCGACCCTGCCAGCGCCCGACGGCGCCATTGCCGGGGCCGTCGTCGGCTACGGCAACCCTACATCCAGATCCCGCGCGCGCTTTCACCTGGCCGCCGGTGCCGCGAAATTGCCAAAGGGCACCTACAGGTTGGCCACGACACCGCCCGATACCGCGCTTGAGGTCGAGGCCCTCGGCTGGTTGCTCTCCAATTACCGCTTTGACCGCTACAAAAGCCAACGCCCGGCACAGGCCACGCTTGTGGCGCCGGGCGGCATCGACGCCGCCCGCGTCGAAGCCCAGGCCGCAGGCGAGGCGTTGACGCGCACCCTTATCAACACGCCCGCCAGCGACATGGGTCCGCCCGAACTGGAGGCCGCTGCACAATCGCTCGCGGACAGGTTTGGCGCCAAAATGACCGTCACGCGCGGCGATGACCTGCTGGCGCAGAACTTGCCGCTGATCCACGCCGTCGGTCGCGCCGCGGACCGTGCTCCGCGGCTGATCGACCTGCGATGGGGCACAAACGGCTCGGCCCTGACACTGGTCGGCAAGGGCGTGTGCTTTGACACCGGCGGGCTGAACCTCAAGCCCGGCAGTTCCATGGCCCTGATGAAAAAGGACATGGGGGGTGCGGCCAACGTGCTGGGCCTTGCCCATATGATCATGGCCACCGACCTGCCTGTGCGCCTGCGCGTCCTGATCCCCGCCGTTGAAAACAACGTCTCCGGCAATGCCTTCCGCCCCGGCGACATTCTCACCAGCCGCAAGGGTCTGACGGTCGAAATCAACAACACCGATGCCGAAGGGCGTTTGGTCCTCGCCGATGCGCTCGCCCTTGCAGACGAGGATCCGGCAGCCCTGACGATTTCCATGGCAACCCTCACAGGCGCAGCCCGCGTCGCCGTCGGCCCGGACCTGGCCCCTTACTATACCGACGACGCGCAGGCCGCCGCGGCGCTGGAAACGGCCGCCATCGCGCAGGCCGACCCGGTCTGGCGCATGCCCTTCCACGCCCCGTATGAGGCTATGATCGAACCCGGCATCGCCGATCTCGACAACGCGCCCAAAGGCGGGTTTGCAGGGTCCATCACCGCTGCCCTCTTCCTGCGCCGCTTCGTCGAAGCCAGCCCTTACATGCATTTCGACGTCTACGGGTGGCAGCCCGCCGACGCCCCGGCCCGCCCGAAAGGCGGCGTGGGTCAGGCCACGCGCGCGCTGCTGGATGCCCTGCCGCACATGCTGCAGCTGTGACGGACCGGCGCAGCACACCGGACCCCGCGCTGGTCGACGGAACCACACCCGCCCAGATCACCAGCGCGCACGCCGACCTGCTGGCGCGCCCGGGCGGACAACGCGACCGTCAGCTTCTGCTTGGCGATCCTGTGACCGTTCTGGGTCACATCGACGGCCACAGCTATGTCCGCTCTGACAAGGACGGCTATGTCGGCTTTGTCGCAGACCGCCATATCGGCTCACCCATGGCCGCCACGCATATGGTCGTAACCCCGGCCGCTCACGCCTACACGCAAGCCAGTTTCAAGACGCCGGAGACCGCGCAACTCAGCTTTGGAGCCCGCCTCACAGCGCAAGGCGAAACGCCGGACTATATCGAAACCGCACTTGGGTTTGTCCCCAAGGCCCAAATCGCGCGCCTGCCCTACCGGGCAAAGGCGGCCGACACCGCCCGCCTGTTTCTCGGCACACCCTACCTCTGGGGCGGCAACACCCGCGCCGGCATCGATTGTTCCGGCCTGATCCAGATGGCCCTTCTCACCGCTGGCATCCCCTGCCCGGGCGACAGCGACCAGCAACAGGCCGCGTTCCCGGCCATCAATCACGACGAACGCGCCCCGGGCGACCTCATCTTCTGGAAAGGCCACGTCGCTCTCCTGCTCGATGCCGAGACACTCATCCACGCCAACGCACATCACATGGTCGTCGCCATCGAACCGCTGCAACCGGCCATCGACCGTATCGCCAAACAGGAGTTCGGAGAGGTCACAGGCTTCGCACGCCCCTGACTTTCCTCTTGC
>CAZRUV010000030.1:0-30969 GCA_964603315.1 uncultured Rhodobacterales bacterium | reverse complement strand
CAGAACTTTACCCGAGGACGGCACAACGGTGTTAAACGCTCTACCAAGTCTTGTGATCGAGTCGAGCAGAATAACAACATCTCGTTTGTGCTCGACCAACCGCTTGGCTTTTTCGATCACCATCTCGGACACGGCAACGTGGCGGGTCGCAGGCTCGTCGAAGGTGGAGGAGATCACCTCACCCTTCACCGAACGTTGCATGTCCGTCACCTCTTCGGGGCGTTCGTCGATCAGCAGGACGATCAGGTAACACTCCGGATGGTTCTTTTCGATGCTGGACGCGATATTCTGCAAGAGCACGGTCTTACCCGTGCGGGGTGGCGCGGTGATCAGGGACCGCTGGCCTTTCCCGATGGGCGATACGAGGTCGATAATACGCGCAGACCGATCCTTGGTCGTGGGATCATCGGTTTCCATCGTCAGACGCTCATCCGGGTAAAGCGGCGTGAGGTTGTCGAATGCAATCTTGTGGCGGGCCTTTTCAGGCTCTTCAAAGTTGATGCGGGTGGCGCTGGTCAGGGCAAAGTACCGTTCCGCGTCATCCGGCGCCTTGATCCGTCCCTCGATCGTGTCGCCGGTGCGCAGGGAAAACTGCCGGATCATCTCGGGCGAAACGTAAATGTCGTCCGGACCCGGCAGATAGTTCGCCTCGGGCGAGCGCAGGAACCCAAAGCCGTCCTGCAGCACTTCCAGCACGCCGTCGCCATAGACGTCCCAGCCTTCATCCGCGCGTTCGCGCAGGATCTGGAACATCATCTCGCCTTTGCGCATGGTCGAGGCATTCTCGATCTCAAGCTCTTCGGCCATGGCCAGCAGATCCTTGGGGCTCTGCGCCTTGAGGTCGGACAGGGCGAGACGCTCTTGTTCTTGGGTCGGGTCTTGATCAAGTGTCATGGAAATACTCACGTCCTGCGGCAATACTGGCGCAGGATACGGGTTTGAGGGATGTCATAGCTGTCGCGGTCCCCGGACGGGGTGCAGGCGAGGACATAAGCGGCGTAACCCCGCGAGTCAATGATTTCAGAATTTCACAATCACGGAGAGGACAATCAACACCATCAGCAATGTCGGGACTTCGTTCATCAAGCGATACTGCCGCCCCGACAGAATCGCGCCACCCGCAGCAAAGACCTTGCGCTGTCTGGCCAGCCACCCATGAAAGCCGGACATGGCCAGAATGCCGATCAGCTTGGTCCAGGGCCAGACAGCGCCCCAGTCCACGACACCGGGGATCAACACCAGAGCGATGCCAAAGATCCAGGTTGCGATCATCGCCGGGTTCATGATCACCTTGAGCAGTTTCAATTCCATGGTCTGAAAAAGCGCATGGGTATCGCCGGTCAGGCCAACCTGTTCACTGTGATAGACATAAAGCCGGGGCAGATAGAACAGGGCGGCCATCCATGCGATGACGGACATGATATGAAATGCCTTGATCCACGGGTACAGATTGCCCAGCAGGTCGATCATCTATGTGCTCCCTCTTTGTCCGGTCCCTAATAAATAAATAAAAGAAAAGAAAAAGGATGATGATTTAGTAGGGGCGCGGATTTCTGGGGATTACTGGTTTTCCCTTGCAGTTTTCCCCGATGGGGACAGGATTTGGAGGCCGCGTTCATCCATTGTTAGCGATTCATTAAAACAATTTGAAAACAATAGTTTAAGGAGAAATCTCGAAGGGACGCGCGTGCATGTCCATGTGGATAAGGATGTATATGAAGTGTTGTGCACACGCGTGCACTTATCCTCACCCAGATGGGATGATTTCCGGGTAAATCCGTGAGATTGCCGGAGATGCGCCCACTTGCGCACCGCTTGCCGATTGCCCAGACAATCGACCACAGAACATGGCACTGTTTCACACAAGGTTATCCGCATGGATGTCCCCATTCTCCTCGCCTCCGGTTCCGCGATCCGGGCCACTCTGTTGCGCAACGCAGGCGTCCCCTTTGCCGTGGAAAAGCCCCGTGTCGATGAGGACGCAATCAAGGCGTCATTGCAAGCCGAAGGGGCACCGCCCCGCGATATCGCGGATGTCCTGGCCGAGGCGAAGGCGCGCAAGGTACATGACAAGAACCCGGGCGCGATGGTCATTGGCTGCGATCAGGTCCTCGCGTTGAAAGACCGTATGTTCTCAAAACCGCGCACCCGGGATGAAGCCGTCACGCAACTGACGACACTGCGGGGCGAGCGCCATACGCTGCTGTCTGCCGCCGTGGTCTATCACGAAGGCAAACCGGTCTGGCGGCATATCGGGCAGGTGCGTTTGCGCATGCGGCAGTTTTCCGATGCGTATCTGGCGGGTTATGTCGACAGAAACTGGGCTGACATACAACACTCGGTTGGGGCATATCAGCTGGAGGCGGAGGGCGTGCGGCTGTTTCATTCGGTCGAGGGGGATTACTTTCACGTCCTGGGTATGCCACTTTTGGAAATATTGGCGTTTCTGACGCTACGGGGTGTGATCGAGGGATAGCACGGCAAGACGATGACGGAACGGATTCCGCTGGCGGGGGTTATTGGCGCACCCATCGCCCACAGCAAGTCACCACAGATACACAAACACTGGCTGCGCACCTATGGCTTGCCCGGTGACTATATTCCGATGCATGTCGAATTGCCCGACTTGCGGCAGGTGCTCGAGACGTTGCCCAAGGCCGGGTTTGTCGGTGTAAACGTCACCATCCCGCACAAGGAAGCGGTCCTCGAAATGGCGGACCTGATCACGGATCGCGCTACGCTGATTGGTGCGGCAAATACGCTGATCTTTCGCAAGGACGGCAAGATACATGCCGATAACACGGACGGGTACGGGTTCATCGAAAACCTGCGCGCGGGTGCGCCGCAGTGGAACCCCAAGGCCGGGCCCGCCGCGGTGCTGGGCGCCGGCGGCGCCGCGCGCGCGGTTGTTGCGTCGCTTGCCGATGCAGGCGTGCCCGAGATCTTTCTGACCAACCGGACACGGGTCCGGGCCGAAAAGCTGGCGTCGGATTTCGGCATGCGCATTCGGGTCGTCGACTGGGTGCAGGCGGGGAACATCCTCGACGAGTCAAACCTCGTCGTGAACACAACGTCACTGGGCATGATCGGCAAGCAGGACTTGCGCGTGCCGCTGGATGGGTTGCGTGCCGGGACAACCGTGACCGACCTCGTCTATGCCCCCTTGCGCACGCGGCTGCTGGCCGAGGCCGAGGCTGCGGGCTGTGTCACCGTGGACGGGTTGGGCATGTTGCTGCATCAGGCGGTGCCCGCATTCGAACGCTGGTTCGGCAAACGCCCCGAAGTGGACAGCGCCACGCGCGCGGCGGCCCTCAGATGAGCTTCAAGCTGGGCCTGACCGGGTCCATCGGCATGGGCAAATCAACAACAGCACAGATGTTTGTCGAAGAAGGGTGCGCGTTGTGGGACGCTGACGCGGCCGTGCACCGCTTGTATGCCAAGGGCGGTGCGGCCGTCGCACCCATGGCTGCACTGTTCCCGGACGCAATCGTGGACGGCACCGTGTCGCGCGATGCGCTGAAATCAGAGATTACCCAGCGTCCGGACGCGTTGCGCGACATTGAACGCATCGTTCATCCCTTGGTCGCGGCGGATCGCGCCGCATTCGTTCAAAAGTCTGATGCAGATATCCTTGTCTTTGATATTCCACTGCTTTTTGAAACAGGCGGAGATACGTCGATGGACGCCACGGCATGTGTTTCGATCCCGCCCGAAGAACAGGAGGCGCGCGTGATGGCACGCGGCACCATGTCCCGCGCGCAGTTCCTTGCCATCAAGGCCAAGCAGATGCCGAATGACGAAAAATGCGCCCGCGCAGACTTTGTCATTGTCACCGACACGCTTGAACACGCCCGCGCGCAGGTCCATTCTATCGTCGCCGAGATCAGAGCAGGACTGCACCATGCGTGAAATCGTACTTGATACGGAAACCACCGGTTTCGACCCGGATAGCGGCGACCGGATCGTGGAAATTGGTGCGGTCGAGCTTGTGCGCCACGTGCCAACGGGCGGCCAGTTTCACGAATATATCGACCCCGAGCGCGCCATGCCGCAGGAAGCGTTCGAGGTGCACGGGCTGGGCGATGATTTTCTGCGGGGCAAACCGAAATTTGCCGCCATCGGGCAGAAATTTCTCGATTTCATCGGGGACGCCAAGCTGGTGATCCACAACGCCGCCTTTGACATGAAGTTCCTGAATGCGGAACTCAAATGGATGGGGCTGCCGCAAATCCCCTATGACCGGGCGATTGACACGCTCGATATTGCGCGCCGCCGGTTTCCCGGCTCTCCTGCATCGCTTGACGCGCTGTGCCGCCGCTTTGGCATCGACAATTCGGCGCGGATGCTACACGGCGCCCTGCTCGACAGTGAGATCCTGGCGGAGGTGTATCTGGAGCTGATCGGGGGGCGGCAACCGGATTTTGCATTGGCCTCATCCCCGGATGGATCGGGCGCGGGCACCTCAGACCAAACAGGATGGACCCCGCCGCCGCGTCCCCGCCCCTTGCCGGATCGGATTTCGGATGCGGAACGGGCCGCACACAGCGCCTTTGTCGAAAAGCTGGGCGAAACGACGCTCTGGAAATGACAAGGCCCGGCGCATCGCACCGGGCCTTTCACACTAGATCATGCCGCTATCAGGCGTCGAGCTTCTGGCCTTCTTGCTGACGGCGCGCAATTTCGTTGCGGTAGAGCGAAACGAAATCGATGTTTTCGAGGTTCATCGGCGGGAAGCCACCGTCGCGGGTCACGTCGCTGACCACCCGGCGCAGGAACGGGAAGATCATCCGCGGGCATTCGATCAGCAGGAACGGGTGCAGCTGTTCCTCGGGCACGTTGTCGATAAAGAAGATGCCCACATAGTCGATCTCCAGCACAAAGAGCACGGTCTCGCTCTCCTTGTCCTTGGACGTCACGCTCAGCTTGATCGACGATTCATACTGCTTGTCGTTGCGCTTTTTTGCGTCGAGGTTGACCTGAACCTGCACATCCGGCTGCATGTCGGGCGCGCCGCCCTTTTGCGCGATGATGTTTTCAAAGGACATGTCGCGGATGAACTGGCCCAGCACGCGCATTTGCGGTTGTTGGGGCTGTTCAGCGGCTTTGGTTTCTTCTTCGGCCATTGTGGCGCTCTCCTGCAAGACATCGGATTTGCGCCGTCGTATCAGCTTGGGCGGACAGCCTCAATGCTTGGTCCAGCCCGAGGGGCCGCGGATCTCGGGCTGGTCTTCGGGAACTTCGGTATATTCGCCGTCGATGATGTCGGATTGGCCCTGTGGCTGCGGACCGCCCGGGCCATGGGTGCTGAAGCTGGCCACCTTCACCTTGGTGCGCGCCCACCTGAACACCGCCATCCGCACCCCGGGGACAAGCAGGGCAAAGCCGACAGCATCGGTGAAAAATCCCGGCGTGAGCAGAAGGGCGCCGGAAAACAGGATCATGGCGCCATGCGCCAGTGCCTCGCTCGGGTTTTGCATCTGGTTAAAGGAATTCTGCACCTGCTGCAGCGCCTGAATCCCCTGTTGGCGCACCAGATATGTACCCAGAATCGCCGTGATCACCACAATCAGCAGCGTCGACCACAGGCCAATGGCACCGCCAATCTGGATGAACAGCGCAATTTCGATCAACGGCACGGCGATAAAAGCGACCAACAGCCACATATGCGACATCCTTTCAGGCTGACCCACCACGGGCCACAGTGGACTTGGCCCACCCCCTCACCTACATAAGGAGCCTGACAGGCAATCGCCACCCGCGCACCATCTGCGCATATCGAATTGAGGTTTGAATGAACTCTCCGCTGATCCAGCTTTTGGTCCTAGCCGGCATCGCCGTTTTTCTGATTTTGCGTCTGAAAAACGTGCTTGGCACCCGTGAGGGATTTGAACAGCCCCCCTTGCCACGTCAGGACAGTGGCCCCAGCCCGCGTCCCGATCTGGAAGTGATCGAAGGCGGCCCCGACCTCGACATTACCGATCATGTGGACGAGGACAGCGATGCCGCCAAGGCGTTGACCGAGATGAAGCGGCTTGAGCCGTCTTTCCACGTGGCCGATTTCCTGCAAGGCGCCCGTGGTGCCTATGAAATGATCGTGATGGGATACGAAAACGGCGAGTTGTCGGACATTCAGCCGATCCTGGCCGAGGACATCTATGAAAGCTTTGTCGATGGTGTTGCCGCACGCGAAGATCAGGGCCTGACCATCGAAGCCGAATTCATCGGCGTGCGCGAGATGAAGCTGGTAAATGCAACATTGGACGAAGAGACGAAAGAGGCCGAAATCACAATCCGCTTCGTTGCCGAACTGACATCCGCCGTGCGCGACAATGGCGGCGACATCATCGAAGGCAGCCTGACGGAAGTGAAACGGCAAAAAGACACCTGGGCCTTTGCGCGCAGCATGGGGACGGACGACCCGAATTGGCTGTTGGTGTCCACAGACGCGTAACCCATGCCGCTGCGGCGCTGCTGGTCTGGGTCTGCGCCGTGACTGCGCAGGCCGAAGACGAATTGCGCTATACCGTGATGGAATTTGCCAGCCTGGATGGCTGGGACAAGGATGATCACGATGCGGCCCTGTCGACCTTTCGCGACACCTGCCGCGATATGGACGATCCGGATTGGAGCAACCTGTGCGCGCTGGCGGGTGACATCCCGGATGCGCGCGCATTTTTCGAATTGTTCTTTCGCCCGGTCCTGATCGAGGATGGGCAACCTGCCCTGTTCACCGGGTATTTTGAACCTGAATTGCGCGGCAGCAAACGGCGCTCAACCCGCTATCGCTACCCCGTCTACAAGATGCCGCCCGAGGCGCGAAACATCCGGCCCTGGCTGACGCGCCGTGCGATCCTCGAGGGCGATGCGATGCAGGGGCGCGGCCTGGAGATTGCCTGGGTCGATGACTCGGTCGAGCTCTTCTTTCTGCAGGTGCAGGGATCCGGCCGGATCAAGCTGCCGGGCGGGCGCACCATCCGGGTGGGCTATTCCGGGTTCAACGGGCACCCCTACCGGTCGATCGGGCAGGAACTGGTGCGGCGGGGCACCTACCAGTCACATCAGGTGAGCGCCGAGGTGATCAAGAACTGGGTCAACCGCAACCCCGAGGCGGGGCGCGAGCTGCTCTATCACAATCCGTCATACGTGTTCTTTCGCGAGGTGAGCGAAGTGCCCGCCGACAAGGGACCGTTGGGTGCGATGAACCGCTCGATCACGGCGATGCGGTCGATTGCGGTGGATCCGGCCTTTGTCCCGCTTGGCGCGCCAGTCTGGATCGAGAAAGACGGCCGGAACCCGTTGCGGCGGTTGATGATCGCGCAGGACACCGGTTCGGCGATCAAGGGGGCGCAGCGGGCCGACGTATTCTTTGGCACCGGCGACCGCGCTGGGCGACAGGCCGGACGGCTGCGCGATCCGGGGCGGATGATGGTGCTGATGCCGATCCAGCGCGCCTATGCGCTGCTGCCCGAAGGCGCATCATGACGCGCCGCCGCCGCTTGCGGCCCGAAGAGGAAGCGCTGTGGCGCAAGGTGGCGGACCAGACCGAACGGCTGCACCCGGCCAAGCTGTTCACACCCGAGGATTTTGTCGAAACGCCGCCGAAGCCTGCGGCGAAGGCACGGCCGACGTTCAATCCCGCGCCGCAACCCACGGGCCGTTCAGAGCCGTCTACGCGGATTGATCTGGCGCCGACCGTCGCAGATCAGGTGCAAAACGGTCCCGTCCAAATGGACAAGAAGGCATTTGCGAACATGAAACGGGGCAAGATGCGCCCCGAGGCCAAGCTGGACCTGCACGGCATGACCCTCGATCGCGCGCACCCGGCGCTGACACGGTTCATCCTGTCGGCGCAGGCGCAAGGAAAGCGGCTGGTGCTGATCGTGACGGGCAAGGGCAAGGACCGGGACGAGGGCGGGCCCATCCCGGTGCGTCTGGGCGTGCTGCGCCACCAGGTGCCGCAGTGGCTGTCGGTTCCGCCCCTGTCGTCGGCGGTCATGCAGGTGAGTGCGGCGCACAATCGCCATGGCGGCGGCGGGGCCTATTACGTCTATCTACGCCGGGCGCGCTGAGCGCCAGACCGCCACGGGATAAAGCAAAAGCAGCGAGGCAACGGCAAAACTTGCCGCAAAGTACAGCATCTGCACCTCATACCCGACGCCCATATCAATCAGCCATCCTGTCAGGCCCGGACCAAGGGCCGACCCCAGCACCATCAGCGCCATGGCCGCCGACTTGATCGATCCCAGATTGCGGGTGCCATAGAGCTCGGCCCAGCAAGCATTCAAAAGTGTCGCCTGCCCACCCCCGGCAGCCCCCATCAGGATCACGGCAAGGGCCGTCCATCCGATGCTTGGCGCATACCAGTGCAGGACAAAGGCCAGCACATAGGGCAAGAGATACACGGGCAGCAGCCGGACCGCGCCAAGACGGTCCACCAACCAGCCAAAGAGAATGGTCGAGATCACCAGCGCGCCGGTCCCCAGCGGAAACACGGCGACAAGCGACAGGTGCGACCAGCCTTTGACTTCGGCAAAGTGGACCTGTTGAAACCAGAAGGCCGTGCCGAAACCGGAAAAGGACATGACCGCAGGCGCCATCGCCCAAAACACCGGATGCCGCAGCACCTCTGCCCGCGTCCAGTGGCGGCCACCCATGCCGGTTGCTTCGTTCTCGCGGGCCATCGCGGCGGGCGTGCGTTCCTGTTGCAACAGCCGGAACAGGATCAGCGCCATCACGACACAGACAAGGCCGAAGGACAGCCACAGCACCTGCCAATCCACGCGCGCCTTGGCCCAGACCATGATCAGCGGCAAGGTCGCTTCGCCCAGCATGAAGCCCATCGACGCCACAGCCAGTGCCCGCCCGCGCGTTGCAACAAACCAGCGGGCCATCGCGACCGTCGCCACGTGATGCGTCATCCCCTGCCCGAAAAAGCGTAGCAAAAACACGATAGGTATCAGCATCGCCGCGGCTCCGTTCAGCCCCATCAGCACGGTTGACGCGCCCAGCAGCAAGACAACCGTGACCCCCAGCGTGCCGACGCGGTATCGGTCCGCCAACCCACCGGCAAAGACCATGACGGTCGCCGATGCGGCTGTCCCGATCATGTAGATGCTGCCCCACTCCCCGTGGCTGAGGTCGAAGTCCGCACGGATCTCGCCGCTGAAGATGGAGATGAAAAAGGTTTGACCAAAGGACGACAGCAGGGTCATCAGCGCCCCGGCGGCCAGCCACCGCGCGTTCTGGCGCAGGAACGGCCCCCAGGGTTCATAACCTGAATGCATCGTCACTAGCGTTCTTCGCTGGGTGGTATCACTTCGACCCGCGACGCGCGTGTGAGCACCCGGCGCTGTCCCGGAATGACAAGCGTTGATCCCGCGCGGCCGCGCAGGAATTCGCGGTCAAGTTCGTTGCTGCGTTTCATGATCTGGATCAGCGCCGGGGACCCCGCCGCGATGAAGTGGTTGCCCGATTGCCGGTCCGAAAAGGCGGATACGTCCAACACCGTTATGGGCAGATCGCTGATATCATCGACGTCGTTGATGTTGCCCAGTTGGGACTGCTCTCCGCGGAGGCGGGCCGCGAGGCGCAGCACAATATCGCGGCTGGAGACGATAACGACAAAGGGGTCAGGTACGGTTTGAAACCGGGCCATCTGTGCCCGGAACAGATCAACGTTGAGGTCGGGAGACATCAGGACCACACCGCTCAGCGATCGGTTGGCCCAGCCCGGGTCTGCGATTTCGAGTTGCCGCAACGTCTCCATCACCAAATAGCTGCCCATGGAATGCGCCACGAGGAGGATATCGGGATTGCCCGCCGCCGCCACGGTCTGCAGCAGTTCGACCAGACCATCCCGGGCGAAAAGCGCGCTGTCCTGATCGTATTGGTACCCCAGCGGATTGGCGCGGCTGGGCCAGCTGTAGCTGACAAGCGCGCCGGGCACTTCGAGGTCGTGACCCATTTGCGCCATGCGAAACGCGGCATCCGCGAAACTGTTGTTGAATCCGTGCACGAATACGATCACTTCGCGCCGGTCTCTGGAAGAGCGGTCAATTTCGCGGCTCAGCGCGGATGCAAAGGATTGCCGATCCTCGTGTTGGTTCAGGGACGCGAGGGTAAAGTCACGCTCCGGTTTGGGGCGATCAAAACCATCGGAGACCGTACCAATCTCGCGATTGGGCGGAATGGAAACCTCGCTTTGCAACAGGCTCAGTCTCGGGCTGCGCCCGATGCCGAACTCGCCTGCAGCATTCACGGCCCGCGTGGTGCCAATGAAAACGGTGCGGTTCACGCCGATGTTCAGCGCCTCGGGTACGATGGGCGCCGCGGTTCTGTCGCTGCACCCAATCAGCACGACCATCATCAACAGCGAAAGCCAGCGCATGTCGTTTGTCCCGGTTCCGTTACAGGACAGAGGCGTACGCCGATTTTCAACCCGTGGCTAGAGCACGTAGCGGCTCACATCCGCCGATTTCGCCAACGCGCCCAAGTGCTCATCAACAAAGCCCGCGTTCACCGTGATTTCCTCGCCACCGCGATCCGGGGCGGAAAAGGACAGTTCTTCGAACACGCGCTCCAACACGGTGTAGAGGCGGCGTGCGCCGATGTTTTCGACGCTCTGATTCACCTCGGCGGCGATGCGGGCCAGCGCCTGAATGCCGTCAGGGTCGAACGTGACCTTGACCTCTTCGGTTGCCATCAACGCGGTGTATTGCCGGGTCAGTGCGTTGTCCGTCTCGGTCAGGATACGCACGAAGTCCTCTTCGGTCAGCGCGCGCAACTCGACACGGATCGGCAGTCGCCCCTGCAATTCGGGCAGCAGGTCGGACGGTTTGGCGATGTGGAATGCGCCGGAGGCGATGAACAGGATGTGGTCGGTCTTGACCGGCCCATGCTTGGTGCTGACGGTCGTCCCTTCGATCAGGGGCAAGAGGTCGCGCTGTACGCCTTCGCGGCTGACGTCGCCGCCGCGCGCGTCCGTGCGGGCGCAAACCTTGTCGATCTCGTCCAGAAAGACGATCCCGTTTTCCTGCACCGCTTCCAGCGCGGCCTTGGTCACGGTTTCGTCGTCGAGCAGCTTGTCCGCCTCTTCCCCGATCAGCACGTCATAGCTTTGCGCGACGGTGAGTTTCTTTTTCACCGTGCGGCCACCCATGGCCTTGCCCAGCAGGTCACCGATATTCATCATGCCCATATTGCCGCCGGGCTGGCCGGGGATGTCCATCATCGGGAACGGGTTGGAGGTGTCGGACACCTCCAGTTCGATCACCGTATCATCCAGCTCGCCGCTTTTCAGCTTCTTGCGGAACATCTCGCGCGTGGCCTCGCGGGCATCGGTGCCGGCGATGGCTTCGATCACGCGGTTTTCGGCAGCCGCGTGGGCGTTTGCCTTGACCTCTTCGCGCATGTGTTCGCGGGTGTCGATGATCGCCGCGTCCACCAGATCGCGCACGATCTGTTCCACGTCACGGCCGACATAGCCAACTTCGGTGAACTTGGTCGCCTCAACCTTGAGGAACGGCGCCCGAGCCAGTTTTGCCAGACGGCGGCTGATCTCGGTCTTGCCCACGCCGGTGGGGCCGATCATCAGGATATTCTTGGGATACACCTCGTCGCGCAGATCATCGCCCAGCTGCTTGCGCCGCCAGCGGTTGCGCAGGGCCACCGCCACGGCGCGCTTGGCGTCCTTCTGGCCAATGATGAACCGGTCAAGTTCGGAAACAATTTCGCGGGGGGTCAAGTCAGTCACGTGCAGCCCATGTGTTACGATATGTTTCAGCTACCTATGCGAATTCCGTCGAAACGCAACCTAGGTGGTCATATTCAATCCGGATTCGTCACAGTCGCGCGAGGTGCCTATACTTTTGAACCAAGCGGTTCCAATCTAAGCGTACCAAACGCATTCTGGAGATTCCCCGATGACCAACCGCCGCTCGTTTCTGATCGCATCTTCCGCCCTGCTGGCGTCGACCGCCCTGCCCACGTTCGCGGGTGGCCACGGCCGCATCGGTGAATTCACCGGCGCCAGCAACCACGTCACAAAAGGCCGCGCAGAGGTCGTGACCAAAGGCGGCAAAAGCGAAGTGATCCTGCTGGATGATTTCTGGTTCGATGGCGCGCCTGATCCCAAGGTTGCCCTTGGCCGTGACGGATATGACCCGGCGACCCTGATGGGCAAACTGTCGAAAAACGCGGGCAAGCAAAGCTATGCCGTGCCAGCCGGCATTGACGCCGCGCAATATAACGAAGTCTGGATCTGGTGCGAAAAGTTCAACGTGCCGCTTGGCGTCGCCAAGCTGAACTGATCTGCCTTTGATCCGCAGGCATTCGAGGCCATCCCGGAATTCGGGCGGCCTTTTTCCTATGACAGCGCCTTGGTCAGCGCCTCGTCCGTCATCATCGTGTCAAACCAATGCGGATAGCGCTTGGCCGCGGGCGCAATGGCCGACAGTTCGGCGACCTCGTCGTCGCTGAGGGTCACGTTCGGTGCGGCCAGCGCTGCATCCACATGGGACAGTTTCGACGCGCCGAAGATCACGGTATGTGACCGATCCTGCGCCAGAACCCAGGCCAGCGCAGCCGTTGCCATGTGGCACTCATGCGCCTTGGCGATGCGCGCCAGTGTTTCGATCATCTTGCGTGCGGTCTCAACACCAAGCCCGAGGAAATCGCCCCCTTCGGCGAGGCGTCCGTCGCCCTCTTCCAGCTTTTCGGGATCATATTTGCCCGACAGCATGCCGCCCGCCAGCGGCGACCATGCCATAAGCCCCGCGCCCATGTCGCTCATCATCGGCAACACGTCCAGTTCGATGTCCCGCGACAGCGCGTTGTAGAGGTACTGGCCCGCAACAAAGGGCGTCATGCGATTGTCGTGCTGATACTGGATGGCCCGCGCCGCCTGCCACGCGTTCCAGTTGGAGATGCCGATATGGCGCACCTTGCCTTGTGTGATCACCGCTTGCAGCGTGGCAAGCGTTTCCTCGAGCGGTGTGGTGAAGTCGGTCTTGTGCAGCACCAGCAGGTCGATGTGGTCGGTGCCCATGCGGGTCAGGCTGCCCTCGACCTGCTTGAGGACGTGCCCACGGCTCAGACCCGCATCCGTCAGCAGATCGGACTGGCGAAACCCGAGCTTGGTGCAAATCACGGCGTCGTTCCGACGCTTGCCCAGAGCCTTGCCCAGGATTTCTTCGGATTCGCCGTTCGAATATCCATCCGCCGTGTCAAAGAAATTCACGCCATGATCCAGCGCGTGCGCCACCATCTTGTCCGCGTCGGCCTGCCCGACCTTGGCCACGCCGGGTATCCAGTCGGACCCGTGGGTGAAGGTCATCGTGCCAAAGCACATGCGGCTGACAACCAGCCCGCTGTTGCCCAAACGTGTGTATGGCATATCGGTCATGCGCTGATGGTCTCCACTGTGAGGTTGCCGTTGGTGTAGACGCAGATGTCAGCCGCAATCGCCATGGCGTTTCGTGCGACGGTTTCGGCATCCTTGTCGCTGTCCATCATGCCGCGCGCCGCTGCGAGGGCAAAGTTGCCGCCGGACCCGATGGCCGCCACATTGTGTTCGGGCTCCAACACGTCGCCCGCGCCGGTGATCACGAACATGTCCGCGCCGTCGGTGACGATCAGCATCGCCTCCAGCTTTTGCAGGTACTTGTCCGTACGCCAGTCCTTGGCCAGTTCGACGCTGGCCCGGGCAAGCTGACCCGGCGTTGCTTCCAGCTTGGCCTCCAACCGTTCGAGCAAGGTGAACGCATCCGCCGTCGACCCGGCAAACCCGGCCACAACGTCATGTCCGCCGGGGCTGAGCCTGCGCACCTTGCGCGCGGTTCCCTTGATCACCGTCTGGCCCAGCGACACCTGACCGTCGCCTGCGATGACAACCTCACCGCCTTTCTTGACGCCGATGATCGTTGTGCCGTGCCAGCCGGGAAAGTCTGTGTCTGCCATAGTCGCCTCATGTCCTGATCCCGGCCTATATGCGCCTTTGCGCTGGCGGCTTCAATCCGGGCGGCGGATGTGATCAGGTGCATGCATGGGCATCGGGCGAGATCCACGGGTAAAGCAGGCGCTGGCGAAATGGGCCGAGGTCGCGCCGCAGATCGGACAGGAGGCCGCCGCGTTCCGGTCCAGGCTGATCTGGCAGAAGGACGAACCAACCCGCAGCCACGTCGTCCTGCGCCTGACCGGGCCGCGCCGATTGATCCTGAAAGCGGTGTTCCGCGCGCCCGCTGACGATCCGTTGCACGCGGCGGTGTCGGCCCTGCGCACCGCAGCGGAACGATTAAAGGATCATCCCAAGGCGCATGCGCCCGAGGTTCTTTATGCGGATGACACGCTGGTCGTGATGACCGAAGCCACCGGCAAAACGCTCGAGGCGCATCTGACCGCCGGTCGCGCACATGGGCCGCTCTTGCGGCGCGCCGGGGCCTGGCTTGCCGCGTTTCACGGCGCCAGCGCGATGGAAGACCGCACATACCAGCCGAAATTCATGTTGCGTCACGCGGAAAACATGGCCCGTGACGTTCGCGCAGGTAAAATGAGCGTTGCCGAACCGGCGCTTTTTCTGGCCTGCTGTGACGCCCTGCCCGCCCGCGCCGTGCACGACATGCGCACCCTCTCTTCGGTCAGGCATGGCGATTTCAACATGCGCAATCTGCTGCTGGGCCCGGACGGCGAAACGGCGCTGGATTTCAAGCCATCCTCCTACGCCCCGGTCGGTTTCGACATCATCCGCCTGCTGATGGACTACGCCGAACTGCACCAACCGGTTGCCGATGTGCCCGCCGGAGCCGTCTTGTCACCGGCAACCCTGCAGGCGTTTTTTCGGGGCTACACGCTGGTTGACGGACATGATCCCGCCGTTCGGTTCTTGCCGTTTGTACAGTTGCTGAACGACTGGCGTCTTGTCCCTGCGGACACGTCCAAGCGCAGTTGGCGGCAGGCCGCCCGGATGGACACGATTGCGGCGCTCGCCAAGAACGCGCTGGCCCAAACGTAAAAGACCCCGCAAGCGGGGCCTTTCCAGCGTGTTTTGGCGTGGCTCAGATTTCGCCTTCGATCCAGCTTTGCAGCGCCGCCTTGGGCTGCGCGCCGGTGCGGTTCGAAATCACTTCACCATCCTTGAAGATGAACAGGGCCGGAATTCCGCGCACGCCAAGCTGCGCGGGTGAGTTCGGGTTGTTGTCCACGTCGACTTTGACGATTTTGACTTTGCCCTGCATCTCGTCCGACAGTTCTTCCAGCGCCGGGCCGATCTGTTTGCAGGGCCCGCACCATTCCGCCCAGAAGTCGACGACGACGGGGACGTCGGACTGTTTCACTTCGCTGTCAAAGGTGTCGTCTGTTACGGCCAGGGTTGCCATGTGCGCGTCTCCGAAAAAGGGGCATCAGGTGTTGGGCTGGCAACCTAAGAACCCGTCTGGGCGGCGTCAAGATATGGCATGTCCGCCAATGCATTTGTCACGATATCGTGCGGCAGGGACATGAGCGTGGCGGTGTGTGTCCACAGGATGGAGCAGTGGATCGTGCGGTCGGGATAAATTTGCGCCATCGCGAGCGCATAGGCCCCCATTTGTCGCAAAAGGCCGTCCGGAACATCCCGTGGGCCATGCGGCACAACCCGGTTTGACTTGAAATCGATTATGTGGATGTCGTCAGGCCCCACAATCAGGCGGTCGACGGTGCCGTGCATCCTTTCCGTGCCGAGTTCCGCGACAAAGGGCACTTCGGCCATAGCCTCTGCGGCAAAGAGATGGGCGAGGCCCGGCTCGGTGAGAACACCCAGAACCTCACGATGCGCGGCGCGTTTTTCGTCGTCGGGCAGATCACTTGCCGACAGTATGGCACGCGCGGCAGCGTCCTGCTCCGCTGCGGACAATAGCGGCAAGTCCTCAAGCAGGCGATGAACGAGCGTGCCGTAGTCCGTCGCGATATCCGGATCGCGCCCATCTCCGGGCAAAGCCTTGGCCCCCCCAAGATCTGACGGTGACAGAGGTGTCGCCGGTCTGACAGGTGTTGGCGCAGGCCGATGGAACAGCTCTGGCAGCGTGGTCTCGATTGATGTTTTGTCCGCCCCGGATTGCGCGATGTGTGCGGGCCACGGACCGTGAGACAGGCGCAAGCCAGGGCCGGTTGGGGTATCCAACGGGGCCGCGCCATCCGCTTGCATCGCGGCCTCGACCCGTTGCCACCAGTCGCCGCCTTCCTTGTCCAATTCACCGGAGGCCGCGACGATCAACCACTTTTCGGCCCGTGTTAGAGCCACATAAAGCAACCGCAGCGACTCTGCCTCTTGCGATGCGCGCATCTCGTCCAGCCGATTGCGCATCACGTCAGGCCGCTGTTCCCTTGGCATGTTCCAGACCGGCGTGTCGTCGATTTTGATCAGCTGATCCCTGATCTGGAAATTGCGCTTGCCGCATTCGGGCAGGATGACAATCGGCGCTTCCAGCCCCTTGGCCCCGTGCACGGTCATCACGCGGATCTGGTTGGACGCGCTGTCGATCTGCCGCTTGATCTCGAGGTCGTCGGTTTCCATCCAGGTCAGGAATCCGGTCAGGCTGGGGATTGACGCCCGCTCATAGGCGAGTGCCTGGCTCAGCAGCGCATCTATGCCGTCTTCGGCCTCGGTGCCCAAACGCGCCAGCAGCTTCTGGCGTCCGCGATGCCGGGTCAACATCCGCTCGATCAGGTCGTAGGGGCGCAGATAGTCGATGAGCGCCCGCAAGTCCTGCAGGATGGCGACCGTTTCCGCATGGGCGTCGCTTGTGCGCAGCGCCTGCCACAGGAATTCTTCGTCCCGGTGATGGGCGAGGTTGAACAGCTCCTGTTCAGACCATCCAAAAAGCGGTGACCGCAATGCGGTGGCGAGCGACAGGCTGTCTTCCGGCGTGGCCAGAAAAGACAGCAGGGCACCAAGGTCGCGCACGGCCAATTCCGCGCCCACTTTCAGTCGGTCCGCGCCGGCAATCGGCAGCTCCAGCTCCTTGCAGGCACGGATCAGGTCGCCAAAGATACCGCCCCGCCGTTGCACGAGGATCAGAAAGTCCCGCGGTTCGACGGCCCGCACCTTGTCGCCATCCGGAATGGGGGTTCGATCGTCGAGCATTCGCTTGATCTCGCGCGCGATGCCCATGGCCAACACGCGGTGCTCATGTTCGGGGCTGCGCCGGTCCACCGGATCGAACCAGTCGCGTTCGGGCTCTTTTTCCGGTTTTGGCACCAAGGGCCACAAATCCACGCGACCCGGCATGTTGTCATGAAACGCGATGTGGTGACCGTCTGCGGGAAAACCGGCGGCAGCGTTATCCCCGAACACCCTGTCGACAAGCCGCAGGATCGCCGGAGAGGACCGGAACGAATGATCCAGCGTCAGGGGATGCAGTTTTTGCCCGGAATCCGCCAGTTTAGAGCCGAATTCGGTCTGCATCCTGTCAAACGCCTCGGGGTCGGCGCCCTGGAAGGAATAGATGGATTGCTTCTTGTCGCCAACGACAAAAATCGTGCGCTCGACCTCGCTGCGCGCACCTGCGCCGCTGGAAAACTCTTCGGCCAGCTTGCGGATCACGTCCCATTGGGTCGGGCTTGTGTCCTGCGCCTCGTCCACGAGGATATGATCAATACCGCCGTCCAGACGATACAGCACCCAGGCCGCGACTTGCGGGTCCGACAACAGCTGTCTTGCCTTCAGGATCAGGTCGTCAAAATCGAGCCAGGCGCGCTGTTGCTTGGCTTCGGCATAAGCGGCGGCGAACCGTCCGGCAAACTGGTGCAGCTCATAGGCGTGCTGCGCCGCCACCATCGCCAAATGCACGTCGCGCGCATCCTCGACCCGCTGCATCAAGGCCTCGACCGATGGCATCAGGTCGCTGGCCGCCTCGCGGGTGGTTGCGGTCGGAAACGCACCGATCTTCGCTGCAAAGGGCGTTTTGGCCTTTTCCCCGAACAGGAAGACGCTGGCCAGGGCCGGTATCGCGCTCAGGTCAAGATCGCCGATTTCCGCAAGTTTTTGTGCGGCCTTCTGATCAGTCGAGGACCCGGCCGCAAGAAACGGGATCAGATCCCGGATCAGCGTCGCGTCACCCGGCCCGAATGTCTCATCCACCAGACGCGCAGGTGTCATGTCGCGCGCAAATCCGAAGATTTGCAGGGCATCACCTATCTCGCGCAGGTGGAATTGCCCTGTATTAGAGACAATTTGGGCCGTTATCCTGCCAATCTCGTCACCACTGTAAATCCGGGCAAAGGCTTGCAGAAACGCTGCGTCGGGGCCGTCCGCCATTTGGTCGAGCAACTCGCCGCGCAGCAATTCCGCTGCGCGATCCTCGATCTCGGTGAACTGCGGACTGACGCCTGCTTCCAATGGAAACCGGCGCAGGAGCGCGGCGCAGAACGAGTGGATTGTCTGGATCTTGAGCCCGCCCGGTGTCTCGATCGCGCGGGCAAAGAGCGTACGCGCCTGACGCAAGTCGCCATCGGCCATCGGGCCGGTGTAGCCCAATTCCGCCAACGCGGAACGCAGCGCATCATCATCCAGCATCGCCCATTCGCCCAGACGCTTGAACAGGCGGTTCTGCATCTCGGAGGCGGCGGCCTTGGTGTAGGTCAGGCACAGGATGTGCTGTGGCTGCACGCCGTCCAGCAGCAAGCGCGCCACACGGTCCGTCAGCACGCGCGTCTTTCCTGACCCTGCGTTGGCTGACAGCCAGGTCGACTGACCGGGTTGCGCGGCGTCATGCTGACGCCGTGTGGCTGCGTCGAAGGTGGTCATGTGACATCCTCCGGCTGCAGGGGATCGGTGATATCCCACTCGCCAAAGCGGGCCAGTTGATCGTAATCCCGCACCTCGCGATCTTCGTAAAGTGCGCGGCGGGACGTGTAGCCCTTGTCAGGCTCTAAATAGGCGGAAAGCAGTCCAACGAGATCGGCCAGAACCTCGGCGGGCGGCTCTTCGTCCAGTGGCACATCGGCGGTTTTCTGACCGCTGAGCCCGATGAACTGCGCCGCCACGACGGGACGCGGGCCAAGGGCCTTGAAGCCACCAGCCTCCACCATCGCGGCCTCGATCAGCAACTGTTTGTCGAAGTGCTTCTGCTGCTTCGCGCTGGGCGGCGTGCTGCTCTTGTAGTCATAAAGCAGGGCATTGCCCTGGGCATCGAGGTCGATCCGGTCGGCGCGGCCTTCTATGACGGTGCTGATCGCGGGTAGTTCCAGCCGACCCTTCGCCTCGGCCTCCATCGCGGCGGGCGTGCCGCGGGACTGGCGAAGCGTTTCAGTCGCCACGATCCAATCCGCGGCCCGTTCGACCCGTGCCTGCCACAACGCCCGCGCGGCAGGCCAGGGGACTTCGCTTGCCAGAATGTCCTGCGTGTATCTCATAAGCACGTCGGGACGGCATGTGTCCGGGTCTTCAATTGTCGCGCGGACGAATGTCTCCATCACGTCATGCAAGAGGATACCGCGCAGCAGCGCGTCGGCTGTCGGCACCAGCGGGCGCAAAGGGCGCAACCGCAGACAGTGTTTCGCATAGATGGCATATGGGTCGCGGATGAGCGTCTGGATTTCAGTCACGGTCAGGCGACGCGGGCGGGCAGCGACCGGCGGACGCGGGGCGGGTCGCGCCGCCTTGTCCACATCCGGGGCGCGGTCGAGGGCGCGCGCGCGGTCAAGCCACGCGGCGCCGCGCGATTTCATGTCAGTCCAGCACGACCGCCCAATGCCTTGCGGCAGACCTGTCATCAAATTCCGCAGCCGGTTGATCCAGCGCGACGGCACGGTTTCCGCATCGTCAGACCGGATGGCCCGGGTGATCCAGACCTCCGGGGCGGCAATGGCTTGCTGAAAGTCGTGCGCCGACAGGCCAACGCGCCGTTCCGGCAGCAGCAGCCCGGCATCCGCCCGCATTTTCCGGTTGAGCCATGGGTCGGGCGGCGGTGTTTCGGGCCACGTGCCGTCATTCAGACCGGCGAGGATCACGAGATCGGCGCCCTGAACCCGCGCCTCAAGCGTGCCCCAGATCATGATGCCGGGATGCGGCGTGTCGGCGTTGCGCACTTCGCCTGCGGCCAGTTGGCCGGACACCAGCGCGCCGTATTCCCGCGCTGACAGGGTGCCGCCATGCACCGCCTGCGCCTCAAGCTCCTGCATCACGGCATGCGCGGCTTCGCCAGCGTCTTTCTGCCAAAGCGCGGTCGATCCGTCCTGCCCGGCGCCTGCGACAAGGGCGTGCGCCAGCGAAAGATGGCGCGCGACCCAATCTGACAGCGTGCGGTCCACCGTGTCATGTGCGCCTTCCAGCGTTTGGGTCAGCCATGTCGCCCATGCCGCCATCGCGGCGCCGTCGCGCGGTGCGGCGCGCGCGGCGCAGGCTTGCAGCAACGGGCCGGTCGGGTATGGCAGGCCCTCCTTGCGCATCTGCAACTCCAGCCGTTGCGCGTTGATCTGGTGTTCATTGCGTGCGGCGACCGAATGCGTCAGCGGATGTTTCAGAACGGTAATCAACGTCTCGGCGTCCAGCGGGCGCTGCATCAGGTCCGCGACGTGGCGCAGAAACCGGCCCGGGGGTGACAGATGCAGGGGAATGCCTGCACTGTCATCGGGGCGGATGCCCCAGCGGTCCAGCGCTGCAGTAACCTGCCGCGTGAGCATACGGTCCGGCGTCACAAGTGCTGCGCGTTGGCCATCCTCCGCTGCAGCGCGCAAACGCAGGGCAATGGCGATGGCTTCGGCCCGTGCGGTTTCCGCTTCGATCAGGGTGATCGCGTCTGTGGCCGTCTCCAGATCAGTCTCTAATACGGGCCCTTCGGCCCGCCACGCGTCTGTGATCGGGGCAGGGCGGAGCGCGAGCGACACCAGCCGGTTTCGGGCAGGCGCGGGTGCCGCTGTGTCGGACCAAGGCGTCACATCGCCCCGGCTGACGCCCATGTTGTGCATCATCTGGGCAAAACGGAATTGCGGGTGATCCTCGTCACGAGACAGGTCATGATCCGTGATGCTGCGCGTCAGGCGATCCCACACCGCGCCGGGGCAGTCAAAGTCGAACCCGGGCAAAATCAGCGCCCCTTGCGGCAGTTTTGCCACCGCCTCCATCAGCAATTGCGTGGTCCCGCGCGACCCGGTGGACCCGGCAACCAGAATGGGATCGCGCGGCGGGGTATGCGCCCAATGCGCAGCAAGACGCAGAACGGTCGCGCGTTGGCGCGCCTCGGGATCGGGCGCATCGCTTGTGGCGGCGATATAACGTTGGGCGATGCCAAAGAACTCTTGCGCGCGCGCCCAGTGGCCGGATTGATCCGACACGTCGAGGTCCAGGATCTTGTCCGCACTGATACCTTCGCCCTGCATTTCGTCCATCAACTGCGCCAGACTGCGGGCGAGGTCAAAGCTGGCGCTGCCGGTATTCAGGTCCTTTTCCTGCTCGATCAGTTTGGCGACAAGCGGTTCGAGTTCCAGCAGGCGGCGCAGGGGTGGGGTGGGCGCAGGCAGAGGCGCGCCCGGCAGCAAAGCATCAAGCTGTGTCAGCAAGCCGACGCGCGGCAACAGGCGCGGCGGCCCTGCGTTGAAAAGGTCGCGCAAGCGGCGGGCCATGCGCTGCGTGTTCACCAGTACCGTGACACGGGCGAGCGCGTCGGGCGCCTCACCGCCCGTGCGGGATAGAAGCCCGTCGATCAGCGCACGCGGGAAATCAACGCCGGGGGCGCAACCAAAGAGGCGGGGGCGGTCGACGGGGTCAAACATGATGCGTGGCCAGCATCGCTTCGGCCTCGGCAATGCCATCCGGGTGGCCTACATCGCACCAGTGGCCGGGGTAGGTCATGCCGTAAAGACGCGCATCCGCCGCCATGGCATTCCAGACCACGTTCAGGGAAAAGGCGGCATCCGGCACATCATGCAGGCGGTCCGTCTTGAGAATTTGCGCGCCGGCATAGACGGTGTCAGGCCCACGCAAGAGCTGGCCGTCCGGCCGCACCGTGAAATCTCCGCTCGCCTGACGCCCGTGGACACGCGCCATCGGCACGCAGAGCAGCAGCGCATCCATGCGGTCCGGGTCCCAGGCGTCGATCAGCAGGCTCAGCGGATTTGGACCGGCCCAGACGGCGTCACTGTTCAGGGTAATGACGGTTTCGTTGTTCAGATATGGCAGCGCGTTGCGCAAACCGCCTCCGGTTTCGAGGATGTCCGGTGTCTCGCGGATGACCTGCACCGGGCGATCCGCCAGATGCGCTTCGATCATGTCGGGCATGTAGTGTGCGTTGACGACGACACGGGGCAGGCCCGCGCCGGTGACGAGAGCCAGCGCATGGTCAATCAAAGGGCGGCCCGCCACGTTGATCAGTGGCTTTGGGCGGTCCCGGGTCAGCGCACCCATGCGGGTGCCGAACCCGGCGGCAAAGAGCATGACGGGCGGTGTCACAAGGCGACGCTCCCGCATTTGGCTTTGAGCGTGGCGCGGATGTCGGGCGTGGGTTCGGGCAGGTGGTCCCGGACCATCGGCGCGACATCGGCAAGGGCGGCATGGTCCAGCGACAGCATCAGATGGTCCCAGACACGGGGGATCAGATCGACATAGTGCGGTTTGCCATAGGCCATGGACAGGCGCGCAAAGACGCCAAGTATGCGCATAGCGCGCTGCATGCCGAGGCAGGCATAGGCGGTTGCGAATGTGTCTGCATCGACATCAGCCGCGGCGATGTACCGTTCGAGCATCTGTTGGGCGAGGGCAGGGGGCACGTCGCGGCGGGCGTCTTGCAGGATCGACACCAGATCATAGGCCCGGTGCCCGCGCATTGCGTCCTGGTAGTCCAGCAGACCGACGCGCGCGATGCCAGTTCGATCGGGCAGCCACAGCAGGTTTTCGGCGTGGTAGTCCCGCTGGATCAACACGTCGAGTGCCGGATCAAGTGGTGCGAGCGCGGCCCGGCAGGCCGCCTCGAATGCAGCCTTGGCTTCCGGATCAGACGCCCCGGTCGCACCGGGCAGATACCAGTCGTAGGCGAGTGCCGCGAGCGGCGTCATGGTTGCCGCATCATAGATTGGCAGGTCGGGTGACGGGCTGTTGTGCAGGTGAACAAGGACATCAATGGCGGCGTCGTAGAGCGTTTGTTCGCGCGTCGGATCGGCCCGAACGACCTTGGCAAAGAGATCATCGCCAAGGTCTTCGAGCAGGAGAAAGCCGCGCGTTTCGTCTGCGGCAAGGACGCGCGGCGCCGACAGGCCCTGATCGCGCAGCATCGTTGTGATCTGCATGAACGGGCGGACGTCCTCGCCCTTTTCAGGCGGCGCGTCCATCAGAACGGCCGTGCGGCCGTCGCCGTGGCGCAGCCGGTCGTAGCGTCGGTTCGACGCGTCTCCGGCGATGGTCACGCGGCTGGCGCTGCCCCAGTCGTGTGCAATCAAAAAGGCCGTGGCGTCGTCAGGGCGGCTGTCAGACATCTTGCATTCCCGTTTCCAGCCGTTGTGCCCAATCGCCAGCCTGCCATGCAAGGGTCACGGTGCGTCCGTCGCCCGCGTGTTGAAATCCTAGCGTCAGGGCGTGTGGCGGCGCGTCCCCCATCCTGTCCGGCCATTCCACGAGGCAAATGGACGTCTCAAACGCCTCCGTCAGGCCCAGTTCCTCAACCTCGCTCGCGTCGCTGAGGCGGTAGAGGTCGGTGTGCCATAGTGGCCCGCGCGTGGTGTCATAGGTCTGCACAAGCGTGAAGGAGGGCGAGGGGATGTCTTCGGGCTCCGGCAGGATCGACCGGATCAGGCTGCGGGCGAAATGCGTTTTGCCCGCTCCGACCGGGCCGTCCAGCAGAAGTGTATCGCCCGGACGAACAATGCCGCCAAAAGCACGGCCCAGGCGGGTGGTCGCGTCGGCGTCGGGCAGGCTGATGTCAAAGGGAGAGGCGCGCATGGGGCCACCCTATCGGCCCCGCCGCCCATCGCAAGCGAATGGTTACGCGATCGCGGGCGAAACCGGCTCTGCTTGCAAAACGCTGAACCGGATCATCGTGGCACCCGCGACGACAGGGGACAGAAGCACATGCAGTTTGCGTCCGTCGATATGGGAAACTTCGGTTTCCCACTGTGTCCGGTCGCCGATCTTCATGACAAAGTCGCGAATATCGCTCCAGGCCGGGTCCGGCACGGAGCGTTCCTGCCAGTTTCGCTGCGAGTCGACGATGGTCACATCGGCAAAACTCTTGTCCGGGTCCATTTTCCACATCTCGCGATACGCGGCATTGCAAAAGGTCAGAACACCGGTGGACGAAAACACCACCAGCGCGTCTTCAAAGGCGTCCATCATGGACTGGCCCAGTTCCAGTTCTGCCCGGAAGTTGCGGGTCAGGGAGATTTCGGCGGTGATGTCTTCGATCAGAAAGGCAACAGCGCCGTCGGGATGTGGTCTGCCGCTGACGCGGTAGGTGTGGCCTGAATCGAGGCTCCAGGTTTCCTGATACGAACTGTGCGTGGCGGCGGCGATCACATCCGAAATCTCATGCCGCCACGACATGTAGTTCTTGGGTTCGGGCATCACGCGGTTGTCGCGCAGCCGGTCAAAGAAGGACAATAGCTGTGGTCTTGCGGACAGGAACTCAACCGGGAGCGATGTCAGGTCAACCAGCGCCGGGTTGAACAGGGCAAGCTGCCGGTTGCGGTCGAAAATCGCGAGGCCGATGGACAGCTGCGCAAACGTCTTGGCGAGGGTCTGCACGAAATTGCGCTGCGCAATCTCTGCCTGGATCACCGCGTTGATGTCGACGGCATGGCATATGGCGCGATCCTTGCTTTTCGTGATGGTGACGTCGTACCAGGTATTGGGTCCGCCGTCGGGTGATGCGATGGACGAACGCGCAGACCCGGAGCCGGTATGGTCCAGTGAAGGGATCTCGAACAGTGGGCGCGACGCATCGACCTGATTGCGCGCCTTCAGAAGGGCATCGTAACGCGGGTTGTGCCAGACCACTGCGCCTTCGTCATCGAGCATCCAGATGGGGTAGGGCGCGGCTTCGGCGGCAAGTTCGAGAATGTCATTGCGGGATTGAAGTGCGCGGATGGTGTGGATGGTGTTTGCGTCCCCCGGTTCGCTGTCGGTCACCTCGACATGCACCATCTCCCCCTCGCGCGTCAGGCGGACGAGGCCGGTATCGGATGCTTTCACCGCTGGAACCAGCAGGTTGCCTGCCTCGCGCAGGCCATCTGCGTCAGGAAGATCGGGAAAGCGGTGCGCCAGTGTTGCGCGGAGCGCGTGCCAGTCCGTTTCGGCGGTGTTTGCCGACAGCAACGCGGTGCCTGCCGGCGTGGCGTGTTGCAGATCCAGGTCGCGAAACAGAAACGCCACATCCGCACAAACCGGCGCAGCCATGGGCGTCGCGCTGCGGCGCTCGGTCCTGAGAAAGGCAATACCGACCACGGCTGCGACCGTGGCGCAGGCCAGAATGACGACAAATTCGGTAACGGACACGCCGGGAATCCCTGTACGGTGGGGCCCGCAAACTGTCTCAAAATCCGGTTAACAGTATCTTAACCCGACCCGCCGTCAGGCCGTAATTGGTTCGTTGCGCCCTTGGGAAATCGCATTTTCGCCCTGGCGCGCGTCGATTTTGCTGCGCGGCCAATTCACTTCGACGATGGCGCCGACATGCGGCAGTTCCGCATCGCCGGTCGAAAAGGGATCCGCGCCATTGGTAAAGGACAGCTCTGCGCCCGAGCGTTCCAACAGCGTTTTGGCGATGAACAGGCCGAGACCCATCCCTTCGTATTCCGGGCGTTGCTGGCGATCGTCGCGGTTCTTGCGACGCCGCACAAAGGGATCGCCAATGCGGCCCAGAAGCTGCGGTGGAAACCCGCGCCCGTCATCCATGATGCGCAAGGTGATCATCTCGGCCGTCCAGTGCGCCTCGATCCAGACATTTGCCGCGGCAAAGTCCACGGCGTTTTGGACAAGATTGCGCAGGCCGTGGATGATTTCGGGCTGGCGCAGGATCGAGGGCTGGTCAATCTCTTCGCCCGCGTCGGGGTCATGGGTGTATTGCACGTGTTTGCCGCGATGGGTGTGCGGCTCGGCCGCCTCCTGCACCACGGTCATCAGCGGAGCCTGCCGCAGGTGCAAATCATCTTTGCCCGCCCGGCCCATGTCGCGCAGGATGTCGCGGCAGCGGTCGGCCTGTTCGCGGATCAAGGCAGCGTCCTCGCGCAGCTCCGGCCTGTCGTCCAGCTCTTCGATCAGTTCGGCGCTGGTCAGTTTTATGGTGGCAAGCGGAGTGCCAAGCTCGTGCGCCGCTGCCGCGACCACACCGCCCAGATCGGTCAGCTTCTGTTCGCGCGACAGGGCCATTTGGGTGGCTGACAAGGCGTCTGACATCGAATGGATTTCGGAGGTGACCCGCCGCGAATAGGCCCCGAAAAAGCAAATGGCGATCACCAGCGCGATCCAGTTGCCAAAGACGAAAAGGTCGGGGATGCGCAGGATGAACCCCTGCTGCGTGCGCAAAGGCAGGTGAAATTCGCTGAGCAGCGTCACGAGGACAATGGCTGTACCGCCGACCAGAAGGGTGGAGCGTGTCGTCAGCACCGCCGCCGAGATCGATACAGGCCCGAGCAGCAGGAGCGCGAAGGGATTGTTCAAACCGCCAGTGAGAAAAAGCAGGAAGGCCAGCTGCAACAGGTCAAACATGACCATCAGCAGGTTTTCCGTCTCAGTCAGGCGCTTGTTTTCGGGAAAGACAAATATCGCGATCAGGTTGCCGATCACCGACACCCCGACCGCCAGATAGCAAAGCCCCAGTTCCAGTTGCAGGCCGTAGTAGCGTTGCGCCACGGTTAGGGCGACAAGCTGGCCGCAAATGGCGACCCATCGCAGCAGGATCATTGTACGGAGCCGGATCCAGTTGGACCGTTGTTGCCCTGTCAGCAGGCTGATGTCTGGTTGCGCCATTGTGTCACTTTATTGTTGGTTGATCCCGGGCCCTGAGTTGATAGCTAGCACATCGTTCACCACGTGCAGAGGTTTGCCATGATGCGCTATGTCGCCCCGTTTGCCGCAATTGTCGTCGCTCTCTTTTTAGGGGGCATCTGGTACGTGTCGCAAGGCGGCGGCGAGGACGTCGCCTTTGGTCAATGCGGTGCCACAAAGATTGCGGGCGACGGCAACCAGATTGGCGGGCCCTTTGAACTGGTCAACGGGGACGGGGAAACGGTCACCGATCAGGATGTGATCACGGAACCCACGCTGATCTATTTCGGCTACACGTTCTGCCCGGATGTCTGCCCGCTGGACACCGCGCGCAATGCCGAAGCGGTGGATATTCTGACCGCGCGGGGCATGTCGGTCACGCCGGTCTTCATTTCCATTGACCCGGACCGCGACACGCCGAGGATCGTCGGCGAGTTTGCCTTCAACCTGCATGAAAAGATGATTGGTCTGACCGGCTCGCCCGAACAGGTGGATGCGGCGAGCAAGGCCTACCGCACCTATTACAAGGCGCATGACAAGTCGGACGAATTTTACCTCGTTGACCATTCGACCTTTTCCTATCTGGTGCTGCCGGAACATGGCTTTGTCGAGTTTTTCCGGCGGGATGTGACGGCGGATGCCATGGCCGAACGTGTCGCCTGCTTCGTTGAAAACGCCTGATTTTTCAGCAAAAGTTTGACGCGTGGGGGGTGGCGCGCCATAGTCTTGTTCAGCCACGATAAATGGGAACTGGAGAATTGCATGGCGGACGCCGCAGTGAACGAGATCGGCGAAGACCGGTCGCTCTTGCTGGTCGACGACGATGAACCCTTTCTGCGCCGTCTCGCCAAGGCGATGGAAAAGCGCGGTTTCGAGATCGAGACGGCAGACAGCGTAACGGCCGGGAAGGCCATCGCGACGGCGCGCCCGCCCGCCTATGCCGTGGTGGATCTGCGGCTGGAGGACGGCAATGGCCTCGACGTGGTGGAAGTGCTGCGGGACAAGCGCCCCGATGCGCGCGTTGTCGTGCTCACCGGCTACGGTGCCATCGCAACGGCTGTTGCGGCGGTCAAGATCGGGGCGACGGACTATTTGTCGAAACCGGCTGATGCAACGGATATCACGAATGCTCTGCTTGCGACGGGCGACGACCTGCCACCGCCGCCGGAAAACCCGATGAGCGCGGATCGCGTACGCTGGGAACATATTCAGCGGGTGTACGAGCTATGCGATCGCAACGTGTCGGAAACGGCGCGGCGGCTCAACATGCATCGGCGGACGTTGCAGCGCATTCTGGCGAAACGTTCGCCGCGTTGAGATGTTGGACTGGGGCTCTGCCCCAGACCCCGGAGTTTTTTTGGCAAGATGAAGCAGGGGATCAGAGATCGTAGCGTTTGAGGATCTTGTCCACGGTTTGGCCGTTTTCCATTCTGTAGCCTTCAATCCGGCCGTAGTCCTGAAATCCGCGTGACTGGTAGTAGATCAGCCCACCCTCATTATCGGCGCGGATATTGGCGTTGATCCAGGCGTAGCCGAGGTCTTTGGCGGCGCGCTTTGTGGCGTCAAAGAGTTTCGATCCGATGCCCAGCCCGGTTTGACCGATCTGCACGAAGGTGGCGATTTCTGCGGCTTCCTTTGGCAGGTAGTCACCGCCTTGGGCGATCCATTGGAACCCCATCACTTCTTCGGCGTCGTTCACGGCGACATGCCAGGCGGCGCGGTCGTATTTGTCCGCCATCCAGGCCGCGAGTGTGTCGCCGGTGACCTTGGTTGTCAGCGCTGTGGTGCCGCCATCCTCGATGATGGGGTTCAGGAGACGCGCCATGGACGGGGCATCAAGCGCAATGGCGGGGCGGACGTAGATCATAGCAGTTCCAGCAATGCGTTGTGGCGTGCGGTATAGGCGTTGCGCGTCTCGACCGGGGGGCGGAGCACAATGTGCAAGCCGTCCATCAGCGCCGGGTCGGGTTTGCCAAAGAACCTGTTTGCCTCGGCTTGGGTGAAACCGGCGATCTGGGTGGCCTCCATCCATGCGCTGATCTTGTCGGCCTTCTTGATCTGGCGTTTCACCTGTAGAGGCACCTTGGCGGGCAGGCCAAAGCGGATATGTACTGCCGCTTCCAGCCGTTCATCCAGTGCGCCATAACCGGGACCCACGGCGGCCTTCACCGGTGAAATCATGTCACCGATGACATATTCGGGCGCGTCGTGCAGCAAGGCGGCAAGGCGCCATTTGGCCGGTGCCTTGGGTGCGATACGTCCAAACAGGGTTTCGACAAGCAATGAATGTTCCGCCACGGAATAGGCAAAGTCGCCCATGGTCTGCCCATTCCAGCGCGCGACAAAGGCAAGACCGTGGGCGATATCCTCGATCTCGATATCCATCGGTGTCGGGTCAAGCAGATCAAGCCTGCGGCCCGACAGCATCCGTTGCCATGCGCGTGGTTGTTTCATGGGGTGGGGATACTAGGCCAGCGCCGGACGGTAAATCGAGTTGTGGTCGATCCGCCCGGCATGGACGTAGTCCGCGTCGGGCGCCACATCGTGCAGCGTCGCGAGGTATTTGCGCACCTGAAAGGGCTTGGCGCCTTCCAGCACGACGATTGGCTTTGACTTGCCGAGGATGCGGGCGGCGCCGCGCATGGCGTCCATCTCGAACCCTTCGACATCGAGGTGCAGAACGCTCACCTTGCGGCTGGCGGGCACCAGGTCGTCGATGGGCACGATGGGGACGGTAATGGTGTGCAGCTTGCCTTCGGTATCCTCGGTGATGTGCATTCCGGCAGCGAGGCTGGCGTTGTTCTGACCGCGGGCGATGGCGAATGGCGCTGCGCCCGCCTCCTTGCCCACGGCGCAGCGGTGCAGGGTCACCTGCGTCAGCCCGTTCAGAGCCATGGTGCAGGCGCAGGCCTCAAAGCTGGTCGGAAAGGGCTCGAAACTGTGCAGCCGTGCCTTTTTCGCCAGAGCCTCGTGCAGCGCCGGGAAGAAATCGCCGACAAAGGCGCCACCGGTCACGATGTCGCCGGTGCCGATGTGACGGCGCAGAAAGGTGATCGTGTCGTCCTCATAGACCTGACCTGTCCGCAGGAGCTTGGGCACTTCGCGCTTTTTGAAGTCCGTCGGGATGCAGTAGGTGCCGTAGCGATTGCTGGCGAGAAAATGGGGTATGTCCGCCGCTTTGCCAGCTTCGATGGTGATGTGTTCTGCGGCAGTGCTGCTCGGTTGCATGTTCATGTCTCTGAACCCTTTTGGTGCGGTTGTTCCGCTTGCGCCGCGATGCTGCCACGAACGGCTTGGCAATGATAGTCGCAAGACCGATCCAAGGGCGTCAACCTAACGCGGCCAAGGCCCGTTGTCCCAAAGGGCGCGGGGTGATATCTGCCCCGCAACGCGGAATAAAGGACACCCGTTCAGATGGCAAAAGATTACATAGTCAAGGATATCGCGCTGGCCGATTTTGGCCGCAAGGAATTGGATATTGCCGAAACCGAAATGCCCGGCCTGATGGCGCTGCGTGCCGAATATGGCGACAGCAAGCCGCTGGCCGGTGCGCGCATTGTCGGATCCCTGCACATGACCATTCAGACGGCGGTTCTGATCGAAACGCTGGTGGCGCTGGGCGCAGATGTGCGCTGGGCCTCGTGCAACATCTTCTCGACGCAGGATCACGCCGCGGCGGCGATTGCCGCCGGTGGAACGCCCGTTTTTGCGATCAAGGGCCAAAGCCTTGAAGAGCATTGGGACTACCTCGACAAATCCTTTCTGTTCGAAGATGGCCCGAACATGATCCTCGACGATGGCGGTGACGCGACACTCTACGTGCTTTTGGGCGCGCGTGCCGAAGCGGGAGAAGACATCATTCCCGTCCCCGGCTCGGAAGAGGAAGAGGTGATCAAAAAGCAGATCGCCAAGCGGATGGCGGAAAGCCCCGGCTGGTTCACCAAGGTGCGTGACCAGATCAAGGGCGTGTCCGAAGAGACCACCACCGGTGTGAACCGTCTCTATCAACTGGTGCGCGACGGCCT
>CAZRUV010000029.1:0-31659 GCA_964603315.1 uncultured Rhodobacterales bacterium | reverse complement strand
CAGATGGCGGATATCCACTGGGCGGCTGATCTCTATGGCGCGCTTGAGGCGGATGGGCATTACGTGCCGCGCCCCCTTGCGGCGCTTAACACCGCCTATGCCAGCGACGGTGTGCTGATCCACGTGCAGGGTAAGGCGGAAAAACCTATCAACTTCATATACTTGCATCAGGATGAAACGTCAGATGCGATCCTGCACCACGTGATCAAGCTGGATGCGGGGGCGTCGCTGACCTTGCTTGAAACCGGCCCCGCTGCGGCGCGGTTCAACAAGTGCATGGAGGTGGACGTGGCCGACAGTGCTGCGTTCCATCACGTGCGCGCGCAGGGCCGCGACCACGAACGCCGGGCGGTGACGCACAGCTTTGCCCGTCTTGGGGCCGAGAGCACCTACAAGTCCTTTACCCTCACCGTAAACGGGCGTCTGACGCGCAACGAAAGCGTCATCACCCTGACCGGCGACGATGCGATTGCGCATGTGGCGGGCGCGTGCGTGGGCGACGGCGATTTTCATCACGACGACACGGTGTTCGTGACCCATGACGCGGTGGGCTGTGAAAGCCGTCAGGTGTTCAAGAAAGTTCTGCGGAACGGCGCCGTGGGCGTGTTCCAGGGCAAGATTCTGGTCAAGGAAGGCGCGCAGAAAACCGATGGTTATCAGATCAGCCAGTCCCTGCTGCTGGATGATGACAGCCAGTTTCTCGCCAAGCCGGAGCTTGAGATTTACGCCGACGACGTGGCCTGTTCACACGGATCGACATCGGGCGCGATTGACGAAGAGGCGCTGTTCTACTTGCGGTCCCGCGGGGTTCCGGAAAGCGAGGCGACGGATTTGCTGACGCTGGCCTTTCTCGCCGAGGCGGTTGAGGAGATCGAGGACGAAGACCTGCGCAACGCCATTGTCGAGCGTCTGCAAGGCTGGCTGGAGCGTCATCGCAGTTAGACGATGTCCATTTCACGCAATATCGTCGCCACCTATCGCGGGCCGGGCGCGGTCATCCGGCGCCTGCTGGCGATGGGGCCACGCGAAGACCGGGCGCTGGCCTATGTGATGGCGGCTTGTGCATTGTTCTTTGTGGCGCAACTGCCGCGACTGGCGCGCGAGGCGCATCTGACCGGGCAGGAATTGAACATGCTTCTGGGCGGCAGCCTCATGGCGTGGATATTCATCGCACCGCTTCTGTTCTACGCCATTGCCTTTCTCGCCCGCATCGTGGGCAAGGTGCTTGGGGGGAAGGGCACGGCATATGGCGCGCGTTTGGTGCTTTTCTGGGCGCTGCTCGCCGCATCGCCGCTGGTGTTGTTGCATGGGCTGACAGCCGGGTTCATAGGGCCCGGCATAGAATTGCAGGCCGTCGGCCTGATCTGGTTTTGCCTGTTCCTGTGGTTCTGGGTCGGCGGCAGCATCGCGATGGAGCGCAGCGCATGAAATTCTGGACTGATCTTGCCGTCGATACGCTGCGCGATCCGCAGGATGCCGCTGCGCGCATCATGGGCTGGCAGGTGCCGCGCCGCGAGCTCTATATCGCGCTTCTGGCAGTGTCCGCGCTCACAGCCCTGATCGTGGGCACGGTGTCGACGCTTGGACCGCCGCCGGATCAGGAATTGCTGGACACCGTGCCGATGCTGGCGCTGTTTCAGCGTCCTCTGGCGCTCTTTGTCCTGACGGCCGGGGGCCTCATCGTGATGGTGCACGCGCTCTATTGGGCGGGCAATGCGATGGGGGGGCAGGGTGATCTGGGTGATCTGATCGCGCTCATGGCGTGGTTGCAGGCGCTGCGGGTCGCCGCGCAGATCGGCATTCTCGCGCTGAGCGCCGTGGTGCCGAGCATTGCCGGCCTGCTGGCGCTGATGGTCATGATCGTGGCCTTCTGGCTGATGCTCCATTTTGTCAGTGCCGCGCTGCATCTGGGGTCGCTGTGGCGCGCCTTCGGAATTCTGATGGCGGTCAGCGCCGGGCTTTTGCTGGGCCTGATGCTGATCGTCACACTCTTTGGCCTCGCGGGAGGGGTAAGCAATGTATGACGTGGACGCCATTCGGGCGGACTTTCCCATCCTGAGCCGCGAGGTGAACGGCAAGCCGCTGGTCTATCTGGACAACGGTGCCTCGGCACAAAAGCCGCAAGTGGTGATTGATGCCATCACCACCGCCTACGCCGAAGAATACGCCAACGTGCACCGGGGTCTGCATTTCCTGTCGAACCTCGCGACCGAGAAATACGAGGCCGTGCGCGGCAAGCTGGCGCGGTTTCTCAATGCCGGGTCCGAAGACGAGATCATCATGAATTCGGGCACAACCGAAGGCATCAACATGGTTGCCTATGGCTGGGCCATGCCGCGCATGGAAGCCGGGGATGAGATCGTGCTGAGCGTGATGGAGCATCATGCCAACATCGTGCCCTGGCATTTTCTGCGCGAACGTCAGGGCGTTGTGTTGAAATGGGTGGACGTGGACAGCACAGGCGCGCTGGATCCTCAGAAGGTGATCGACGCCATCGGGCCAAGGACGCGGCTGGTCGCCATCACACACATGTCGAACGTGCTGGGCACGATCGTTGACGTCAAAACGATCTGTGACGCGGCCCATGCCAAGGGGGTTCCGGTGCTGGTGGACGGGTCACAGGCCGCCGTGCACATGCCCGTAGACGTGCAAGACCTCGGCGCGGATTTCTACGCGATCACGGGCCACAAACTCTACGGTCCGTCCGGGTCCGGCGCGATCTATGTGACGTCCGAACGCATGGCGGAGATGCAACCCTTTATCGGCGGCGGCGACATGATCAGGGACGTCTTCAAGGACGAGGTGATCTACAACGACCCGCCAATGAAGTTCGAGGCGGGCACGCCGGGCATCGTCCAGATGATCGGCCTTGGCGTTGCGCTCGACTATATGATGGGTCACGGAATGCAGGCGATTGCCGCGCATGAGGCGTCCTTGCGTGACTATACGGTCGACCGCCTTGGTGGTCTGAACTGGTTGCAGGTGCAGGGAACGACACCGGACAAGGGGGCGATCTTTTCGTTCACGCTCGATGGGGCCGGGCACGCCCATGACATCTCGACCATCCTCGACAAGAAGGGCGTGGCGGTGCGGGCCGGGCAGCACTGCACGGGCCCGTTGATGGAGCATCTGGGCCTCACGGCCACATGTCGCGCGTCTTTTGGCATGTACAACACCAAGGCAGAGGTGGACGCGCTTGTTGATGCGCTTGAACTGGCCCATGATCTCTTTGGCTGAAGGCGCGCCGCTGCGATTTGCAATTGCAGCCCATCCGCGTGGTCGTTATAGCCGCACGTAGTGGACCGTTAGCTCAGCTGGATAGAGCGCTGCCCTCCGAAGGCAGAGGCCAGAGGTTCGAATCCTCTACGGTCCGCCATACTCTCCGACAAAAAAAGCGCTCCGAAGAGCGCCTTGATCCGTTTTTCGTGGACTGTCTGGGCTAGCCGCCCCAGCTGCGGACCTGACCGCAATCCATATGCACGAAATTGGACCCGGAGTACTTGCCGACGCCGCCTGCACGTACCGCTGCGGCGGCGCGTGCCATCTGGCTGACCGAGCGTGTGGACAAACGCAAATCAGCGGCCTGACCCTTCATGTGCAGCGAATTTCTGGCCACGCCACGGCTGCGCGAGCGCAGCATCGCGTTGGTCTGCGGGCTGCGATATCCGGAAAGAAGCATGTAGGGTTCCTGCGCATCGAGCAGGTTGTGCGCGGCGGACATGATGTCGACCGCGCGCAGATCAATGCCCTTGACCTGATTGGTGCGCCAGTCGCGCATGAAGTGGTTCACTTCCTTGATCGAGTCTTTGATGTACTCGCCCTCGATCCAGTAGATCATGTCGATCCGTTCACCGGTCCGGCCGGAGTACATGCGCAGGCGGCGGATATCGCCGGCTCCGCGCAAAAAACCTGCCGCTTTGGAGTAGGTTGGGGCCGCAACAATCGTTGTGGCCGCAAATGCGCCGAGCAATGCCCGGCGGGTCAAACCCGAAGAGGTATCGTCCGTCATACTGCGCCGTCCCGTACGCCTGCTGCCCGTGATGTTACACGGGAACTGCTTTCTCATCCCCAGATGCAACATCCTTATGGCATAAACCGATTCGTTTACCAAGCGCTGAATCCGGATTTTTAGGGTCACAAGTCCGTTTGGCAGAAATATGCCATTCTGTTGCAAAAATCGTCAAATTGCGTGGAACCCGGTGCAACGCTGCATCATCCGTGCGGGAACGCGGCGCGTAGCGCGACTTGTGAATGGACAGGTGGAGCCGTGACTTGGGATACTCGCGCCACCGGCCCAACTGAACGTACGAGGTGAACCAGAATGACTGTCACGATTTTCCGCGGATGGGTGTTCGCTTGTATCGCGATGATAGCGGCGCTTGTCGTCAGCCTGCCAGGCGCCGTTTCGGCCCAGGCACAGGTGACGGCGTTCAAGCAGGCGGTGGCAGAGGCCGCAGCACGCGACGTGGACATCGCCGCCTTCTATCAGGCCACTGGCTACGACAGCCTCTGGACCGGCAAAAGCGGCAAGGAACGGCAGCGGCGGGTGGCCCTCTTTCGGGCGTTGGAGCAGTCGGGCAATCATGGCCTGCCTACTGCGCGGTACGACGCAGAGGGGCTGATGGCCAAGATGAAGGCGGCCAAGACGCCGCGCGACCGCGGGCAGGTCGAGGTCGAAATCAGCCGCACATTCCTGCAATATGCGCGCGATCTGCAGACGGGGGTGGTGGTGCCCAGCCGTGTGGACCGGGCCATTGCACGTCAGGTGCCCTATCGTGACCGCACCTCGTATCTGGTGAATTTCTCGCAATCGTCGCCCTCCGGTTTCTTCAAAGCGCTGGCGCCCAAGACCACCGAATACAACGCCCTGATGAAGGAAAAGCTGCTCATGGAGCGGCTCTTGGCCAAGGGTGGCTGGGGGCAAACGGTACCGGCCAAGTCGCTGGAGCCGGGCCAGTCCGGTGAAGCGGTTGCGATCCTGCGCAACCGGCTGATCGCCATGGGGTTCCTGCGCCGCACCAATACGCAGACCTACGACGCCCCTATCCAGGCCGCCGTGCAGCAATTCCAGTTGGCCCACGGGCTGACTGCGGACGGCGTCGCTGGTTCTGCGACCATGGCTGAAATCAATCGCGGCGTGCCGTACCGCCTGCAGTCGATCATCGTCGCGATGGAGCGTGAACGCTGGATCAATCAGGAACGCGGCAAGCGCCACGTCCTCGTGAATCTTCCGGATTTCACGACCAAGGTGATTGACGACGGCAAGGTTACGTTCACCACCCGGTCCGTTATCGGCGCAAACAAGGACGATCGCGCGACACCGGAATTCTCGGACGTGATGGAGCACATGGTCATCAACCCCAGTTGGTACGTGCCGCGTTCTATCGTGACCAAGGAATACCTGCCGGCCCTCAAGCGCAATCGCAACGCGGTCAGTGACATCCTGATCACCGACAACAGGGGCCGCACGGTGAGCCGCAATTCGGTGGATTTTGCGAAATATACGGCAAGAACCTTCCCGTTCTCCATGCGCCAGCCGCCGTCGAAGCGCAACGCCCTGGGCCTGGTCAAGTTCATGTTCCCCAACGTGCACAATATCTATCTGCACGACACCCCGGCCAAGAACCTCTTTGGCACCGAGGTGCGCGCCTACAGCCATGGCTGTGTGCGACTGGCTGAACCGTTCGACTTTGCCTACACGTTGCTGGCCCGACAGGAAGCGAACCCGGAAAAGTATTTCCAGTCGATTCTTGCCACGGGCAAGGAACGCCGCGTGGACCTCGAAGCGCCGGTGCCCGTGCACATCATCTACCGCACCGCGTTCACGACGCCCAAGGGGCACACCCAGTATCGTCGCGACATCTACGGGCGCGATGCCAAGGTGTGGCGCGCGCTCAGCAATGCCGGGGTGGCCCTGCAGGCTGTTCAGGGGTAAATCCTGCCCCAAACGGCAAGAGGACCCGGGCATGCGCTATACAGTTGGTGAAATTGGAGCGGCGCTGGAACTGGATGTGGTGGGCAACCCGGATGTGGTGATCACGGGCTTGTCCGAACCGGACACAGCGGGCCCGGGCGATCTGGCGCTGGCCAGCTCTCCGAAATACGCGGAAGCGCTTGGCGCCGGAGCCGCGCGCGCAGCGCTTCTCTGGGCAGATGCGGATTGGGAAAGCCTGGGGCTGGAGGCCGCCATATTGCCTGCGCGCCCGCGCTTTGCCATGTCTGGACTGACCGCGCTTGCCGATCCCGGCCATCGCTTCGGGACTGGGATCCATCCAAGCGCAAGTGTCGATCCATCGGCACATCTGGCAGACGATGTGGTCATTGGCGCAGGCGCGGTCATTGGACCCGAAGCGCGTATTGGCGCGGGCAGCGTCATTGGAGCGTTGTCCTTTGTCGGGTGGGGCGCGGAACTGGGCCCCAATGCCTTTCTACGCGAACATGTGAGCATCGGCGCGCGCACGCGCATCGGCGCCCGTTTCATCTCACAGCCCGGCGCGCGCATCGGCGGGGACGGATTTTCCTTTGTCACCCCGGAGAAAAGCGGTGTGGAAGAGGTGCGCGAAAGCCTGGGCGACCAGGGCGGTGCGACGGGCCAGCCCTGGGCGCGGATTGCCAGTCTTGGCGGTGTCGTCGTGGGCGAAGATGTGGAGGTTGGCAGCAACACCGTGATCGACAACGGCACGATCCGGCCCACCTCCATCGGTGACAGGACCAAGATCGACAACCTTGTGCACATTGGCCACAACTGCGTCATCGGCGAGGACAACCTGATTTGCGGTTGCGTCGGCATCGCCGGGTCCGTGACGGTCGGCAACTTTGTCGTCATGGCGGGGCAGGTGGGTGTGTCCGACAACCTCACCATCGGCAACAACGTTGTTCTGGCCGCGGCCTGCAAGGTCCTCAGTTCGGTGCGCGATGGCAAGGTGATGATGGGCTATCCTGCCGTCGAGATGAAAACCAACCTCGAGGCCTTCCGCAACGTGCGACGCCTCGGGCGCCTGCTGCGCGACGTCGCGGACCTGAAGAAAGCGGTTTCCAACAGCGGCTCCAGTGACTAAATCCTGTGCGAGATCGGCAAGGGGACAGAAGTCATGAGCGTCAAGGACAGGGTGATTGAGATCATCGCCGAGCAGGCGGTTCTGGAGCCCGGCGATGTCACGGTCGACAGCACGCTGGAAGATCTCGGCATCGACTCGCTGGGCCTCGTTGAAAGCATCTTTGCCATCGAAGAAGAGTTCGACATCCAGATTCCCTTCAATGCCAATGAGCCCAGTCAGGGCGACTTCGACATCTCGAACGTGCAATCCATCATCACCGGGATCGAGGCGCTGATCGCAGAGCAGAAGGTTTGATGCACCGCGTTGTCATCACCGGTATGGGCACCGTGAATGCCCTGGGCCACGACGTGCCCGAGACGTTCGAAGCCATGCGCGAAGGGCGTTGTGGCATCGGCGAACTGGACTTTCAGGATGTGGACCGGCTGTCGGTCAAGATCGGCGGTCAGGTGCGCGGGTTCGAGGCCGAAGGGCGCTACAACCGCCAGCAGATGAGCCTTTATGACCGCTTCACGCAATTCACCCTCGCGGCGGCCAAAGAGGCGATTGAGCAATCCGGCATCACCTTTTCCGGCGAAACCTCGGCGCGTTCAGGCGTCATCCTGGGCACTGCCGCAGGGGGCGTGAGCACGTGGGACCAAAACTACCGCCTCGTCTACGAAGAGGGCAAGAACCGCGTTCATCCCTTTGTCGTGCCCAAGCTGATGAACAACGCCGCCGCCAGCCATGTCAGCATGGAATACAACCTCAAGGGGCCGTCGTTCACGGTCGCCACGGCCTGCGCGTCGTCCAACCACGCCATGGCGCAAGCCTTCCAGATGGTGCGCTCGGGCATGGCGCCTGCGATGATCACGGGTGGCTCGGAATCCATGTTGTGCTTTGGCGGGGTGAAGGCGTGGGAAGGGCTGCGCGTGATGTCCAAGGACGCGTGCCGCCCGTTTTCGGCCAACCGCAATGGCATGGTGCAGGGCGAGGGCGCAGGCATTTTCGTCTTTGAAGACTATGAACACGCGCGCAAGCGGGGCGCCGACATCCTGTGCGAAGTCATCGGCTTTGCGATGTCGTCGGATGCGGCTGATATTGTCATGCCCTCCAAGAACGGGGCGGCGCGGGCCATGTCAGGCGCCTTGCGGGACGCAAAGGTGGATCGCTCGGATGTGTGCTATATCAATGCCCACGGCACCGGGACGGCTGCAAATGACAAGACCGAATGCGCCGCCGTGGCGGACGTCTTCGGGCCACATGCGGACAGCCTCATGATCTCGTCCACGAAGTCCATGCACGGGCACCTGATTGGCGGCACGGGCGCGGTGGAACTGCTGGCCTGCATCATGGCGATCCGCGATGGCGTGATCGCGCCGACCATCGGTTACGAAGAGCCTGACCCGGAATGCGCGCTCGATGTGGTGCCGAACGAAGCGCGCGAGGCCACAGTCAACGTGGCGATCAGCAACGCCTTTGCCTTTGGCGGGATGAATGCCGTGATCGCCCTGCGCGCGATCTGACCGCAGACCGCGCGACAGGTTCAGCGTTGTCCGAAGTGTCTCAGCCGCTGCGCTTGCGCCGCTTGGCCGCGGCAAAGGCTCCGAACGCGCCGAGAAGAAGGACACCGCTCGCAGGCAGCGGCACCGCGGGCGGGGCCTCGGTGGACGAAATGGCCCCCACCGCATCAATATCCGCACCGGAAAACACGCCTGCGCCCGGGCCCGAGCTTGCGTCATCAATGATGCGGACATAGCTGTAAGCCGTGCCGGTCACCACACCCGCAACACCGTCAATGTCGATGCTTGTGGGTTGGCCGGACAGCGTGCCGAGGTCGATCCAGTCTGTTGCATTGGTCGAGATGGAGATCATCATCGCCTCGACAGCAGGGCCGATTTCAAAGATGTGCAGGTCGGCGTCGCTGTTGCCCGAGGTGGTCAGCGCGTTGTCGGTGAACTGAAGAATGAGCGTGCCACCCTGACCGAGCGAGACATACCCGTTGCAGTCTGGGCCACTGCTGGAGAAATCCGGCACACCGAGCGCGTTGGCGCTGTTCTGGCACGGGGCTGATCCCGAAAACCCTGATCCCGGCGTGTAGCTAAACACGGAGTCAGCGAACGAAGCGGCCCCGTCGGGAAACTCGATACCGCCAATCGTTGCTGCGGAGGCGCCGCCGGACAGTGCAACGGTCAAACCGATTGCCGCCAATAGTTTTGACAATTTCATGATCACTTTTCCCTCCAAATACATGCGCTTGCGCGCTACAAATCAATTTTTGTGACTAAAGTGTCTGACAGATGGCCCATCAGGTCAAGAGCGCAAAACACCGTCTGGCCGTCGTCTAGAATTGTGCCTTATGCGCGAGGCAGACGGCACATCGTCCGTGCCTCGCGCAATCGTCATGTCCTCAAGTATAGAGAGATGGCACGCCAAGTTGCGCGTGGATGTCGTTGACCGTGCCCGTATCCATGCCCAGCCCTTGTGCAAGGCTGTGCAGGTACTGCGCCTCTGACTGGTTGTCGAGGTCGATGGCCAGAAGGGACATCGCATAGACCTGCGGGCCCAACCCACGGGGTACCTCTGCGACCAATGCGTCGACATCGACCGGTTTGCTCATTTCCGCGCGCAGGAAGGCGGCCTCTTCTGCATCAATATCGCCGCCCAACTGGTTCATAAGCTTGTCTTCTTCGCCCTTGTCCAGCTGCCCGTCGGACTTGGCCGCCTGGATCATGGCGCGCAACATCAGGGCTGCGGCAGCCTCTTGGTCGGCCGTGGGTTCAATCTCGGGTTCCGGCGTTTCCGCAAATTGCGAGTTCAGGACCTGACCAAAACTTGCGCCATTGTCCGCAGGCCGCGCCGCTGCACGCCCGCCCAACGCGCCCAGCAGACCGGCGGCGCCGCCGCCAGCGGCCAGACCGCCCAGCATGTTCTGCAAGCCGCCGCCTTGCGCGCCACCCAAGCCTTCGAGCAGGCCGCCCAGGCCACCGCCTGCGCCACCTGCACCGCCCATCAGCCCAACCAGCATGTTCTGCATGCCCGCTGCACCACCTGCGCCGCCTTGCAGCCCGCCCAGCAATCCGCCCAAACCGGCCGAAGCGCCACCGCCCGCACCGGTGTTGCGGTTCATCATGGCGCTGGCACCTTTGGCAACGGCCACGCCGATGGCCACTTTGGCCAGTGTTTTCATCAAGCTCACGGCAATTTCCCCCCGTTTCGGAATCAGTCCCCCCGAGCCTTGCACAGGTCAGGCCGTTGTGTACGGGGAATAATGCGCGTGCATTGACATTTGGTCCGTGACCCCGGCCAAGTCCCGCTCATGGACCGGAAATCCCATATCGATCTCTTTGGCGCTGTGGCGCTGACGCTGTTTTCACTGAACCTCGGGTTCAATCAGGTGGTGATCAAATTTGCCAATGGCGGCTTTCAGCCTGTGTTCATGGCCGGTCTGCGGTCAGCCGGGGCGCTGGTTCTGCTGGCGCTGTGGATGCGGGCCCGCGGTGTTCCACTGCGACTGCCGGCGCAGGGGCGCGGCGCGGGGATCGTCGCGGGGCTCCTCTTTGCCGTTGAGTTCCTGTTTCTCTTCACCGCACTCGATCTGACAACCGTTGCCCGCGCGTCCATCGTGTTCTACTCCATGCCGGTGTGGCTTGCGATCGCGGCACATGTTCTGCTGCCGGGCGAGCGGTTGACCCCGGTGCGCTGTGTCGGGCTGGTGCTGGCCATGGCGGGCGTTGTCGTGGCACTTGCGGATCGCGGGTCAGGGCAGGGCAGCCTCTTGGGTGACCTGATGGCGCTTGGGTCGGCTCTGTGCTGGGCGGGCATTGCGCTCTGCGTCCGGGTGACCGACCTGTCGCGCATCCCGGCGGAGCAACAGCTTTTCTGGCAATTGCTCGTCTCCGCGCCGGTCCTTGTTCTTGTGGCGCCCCTCTTTGGGCCACTGATCCGCGACCTTTCGCCCATCCATTTGGTTGGCCTCGGCTATCAGATGGTGTTCATCGCCAGCTTCGGATTTCTGTTCTGGTTCTGGCTGATGAAGATATACCCCGCATCCGGCGTCGCATCGTTCAGCTTTCTGTCCCCGGTGTTCGCGGTCGTCCTGGGATGGGTGATCCTGGGGGAGGAGATCGGCTTGCGCATCTGGCTGGCCCTTGCGCTGGTTGCGGTGGGCCTCGTCCTGATCAACCGCCGCTAGGTGCCGCAGAACGTGGCTGGCACGATCTCGTCCTGCGTTGGCGGGCGACGCAGGTCGTCATGGTCAGACGGCACGTCGTAGGGGCGCGAGAGCGCATGCATCAACCGCTCGAACGGCGCCATGTCACCCCCAACGGCGGCTTCAATCATCTCTTCGATCCGATGATTGCGCGGGATGATCTGCGGATTGGCTTGAGCCATGAGGTCCAAGTCAGGTGATCTGGCGCGCCACTTTGTTTCCCAGAGGTCAAACGCGTCGCGGTCGGTGAATTGATCCCGCGCGGTGTCAGACCCAAGTGCGGCAAATGTGTTCGTGAAATCAGCGCCTTGTGCCTGCATCAAGGCAAGCAGTTCCTCGATCAGGGCCTGATCCTCTTTGGTTGGATCCGTGAGGCCAATCTTGGCCCCGAACCGGCGCAACCACGCGTCCTGCAACAGGCCGGGCATGCGGTGCATGATGGCAGTGGCCTCTTCGACGGCGGCGTCCTTGTCGTCCATCACCTGAATCAGCGCGGTGGCCAATTGAGCCATGTTCCACACTGCAATGCGCGGCTGGTTGCCGTAGGCATAGCGCCCCATCTGGTCGATGGAACTGTACACACGCCCCTCGTGATAGGCATCCATGAAGGCGCAGGGGCCATAGTCGATGGTTTCGCCGGATATGGTGCAATTGTCGGTGTTCATCACCCCGTGGATGAAACCCACGGACATCCAGGCCGCGACCAGTTCCGCCTGCACCGCGCAGACCGCAGCAAGAAGTCCCAAGGGCCCATCCGCCTCGGGGTGATGGCGCGCAATGGCATATTCCGTGAGCGTGCGCAGCTCATCGATATGCCCGCGATGGGCAAAGATCTGGAATGTGCCGACGCGCAGATGGCTGGCGGCCACGCGGGTCAGGACCGCGCCGGGCAGGGGGCCTTGTTCGCGCAACACAGGTTCGCCGGTTGCCACGGCCGCCAAGGCGCGCGTCGTGGGGATGCCAAGCGCGTGCATCGCCTCGCTTACCACATATTCACGTAGAACCGGCCCCAGCCAAGCGCGCCCGTCGCCCATCCGGCTGTAGGGCGTCGGGCCCGACCCCTTGAGTTGGATGTCGCGGCGCTGGCCTGACGTGTCGATCACCTCGCCCAGCAGAATGGCCCGTCCATCGCCAAGCTGCGGATTGTAGTTGCCGAACTGATGCCCTGCATAAAGCTGCGCCAGCGGCGCTGCCCCGTCCGGCACCGCATTGCCAGCAAAAACGGCCGCATCCTGCCCGGTTATGCCCAATTCGGCCGCGAGGCTGGCGTTCCACGCCAGTGTGTCTGCTGCGCGCACGGGTGTCGGGTTGAGGCGGGTGTAAAACGCCTCCGGCAAGGCGGCGTAGCTGTTGTCAAAGGGGATGTGCAGGCTCATGCCACAGACATAGGCGCAGTGAGCCCAGGTGGCTAGAGCCTGCGGGTCATCAGGTGGTAACCCTTGCGCAGGCTGAAACCACAGCGCGCATAAAGGCGTTGGGCGCTTTCGTTCTCCTCCGACACTTCGAGATGCAGCGCTTTGACGCCTGCGCCTGCCAGCGCGCGGGGCAGGGCCAGCAGCACTTCACCCGCCACACCGCGGCCCCGCACGCCGGGACGCACGAAAATCTCGTCCACAAACCCGTCCATGCCGCCAAATTCCACGGACCAACCGAAGGTCACGATGACATAGCCGATGGGGGCACGCGGCGGTCCGATCAGATAGGCGGCGCCATGCGGAATGCCCTCCAGCAGCGGCGCAATTCCTGCCCGCCGCGCCTCCTCGCTCAGCCGGATGCCCTCTTCAGCGTGGAAGGCCGCCACAAGCGCATCGAGCCGGTCAAAATGCTCAGGTGTGGCCAGTGTCAGCGCAGCACTCACAGCCGCGCCAACCGCTCGGCCAGAAGGGCAAAGAAGCCGTCGGCGTCAATGTCGCGCATGAATGTCGCGTTGGCTGGACGGTCGGTGACGCGCCACCAGTCCGCGACGGTCATGCCCATTGTCAGGTCGGACGATGTCTCGATCTCGACATTGATATGCCGTCCCGAGAAAAGATCGGGCTGGATGAGGTAGGCCGTCACACACGGGTCGTGCAGCGGCGCACCCGCTGAGCCGTATTTTTCCTTGTCGAACCGTTCGAAAAAGTCGGTCATCTGTGCAACCGCGATCCCGACCGGTGTTCCCATGGCGCGAAAAACGTCATTGCGTGGTTTTGTGACCAGCGCCTGATGCGTGACGTCCAGCGGCATGACAACGATATCGATTCCGGATCTGAACACGATATCAGCGGCTTCCGGGTCGACGTAAATGTTGAACTCCGCTGTGGGCGTGATGTTGCCCACCTCGAAATAGGCGCCGCCCATCAAAACGATCTGCTGCACACGATCCGCGATATCGGGCGCGCGCTGCAGCGCTGTCGCGATGTTGGTCAACGGCCCCAGAGGGCAAAGCGTCACCGTTCCGGCCGCCTCATTGCGCAGCGTGTCGATGATGAAGTCGACCGCATGGCCGTCGGTCAGCGGCATCGTGGGGTCGGGCAGGTCCGGCCCGTCGAGGCCGGTCTTGCCGTGCACATGTTCGGCTGTCACCAGATCGCGGCCCAGCGGACGGTCACATCCGGCATAGACTGGAACATCCGCTTTGCCCGCCAACTCACAGATAATACGCGCATTTTTGGCGGTCAGATCAAGCGGGACATTGCCCGCGACGGCGGTGATACCCAGAACGGTGAGGTCTTCGGGGCTGGCAAGGGCCAACAGGATGGCAACGGCATCATCCTGGCCCGGGTCAGTGTCTATGATGATTTTGCGAGGGGGCATGCGGAACTCTTGAATGCGTCGCGGCACCGTGGCCAACTTGGCACCTGATGTCCAGAACCGAGGCGGCGGGTTGCGCAATTCCTTGCGTGCGTCATATGCGCCGCTTAACGCTGGGTGCATGGCAGAGCCGTCGCTTTATATCCATGCAGGTGCCCATCGCACCGGAACCTCGTCGTTCCAGATGTGTCTGCACGAAAACCGGACGCTCCTGCAGGATCAGGGCTGGGCGCTGGCCTATCCGCCGCGCGACGATATCCCCTCCGGCACGCTGGGCCTGCGATTGCCGCGGCCCCGCGACAGCAAGCTGGGGCGGGTCACGATCCGGACGACGCGGCTGCTGGCGGCGCATAGCGCCGGACGTCCGCTCCTGCTGTCCGAAGAAAACATTCCGGGCCGCATGATGCACTTCATCAAGGGTCAGTTTTATCCGGCCGCCGAAAAGCGCTGTGGCGTTCTGCGCGAGGCCTGGCCGGGACCCATTGCACATGTGCTGCTGGTCGTGCGCCCCTATGATCAGCTCTTTGTGTCCGGATACCGCAAACGGGCCGAGGACAATCCCGTACCCGCCTTCGACATCCTGCGTCCGAACTACATGCGCATGGACCGTGGTTGGCCGGAACTGGTGGGCATCCTGCGGGACGTGCTGCGACCGGAACGGCTGACGGTGGTGCCCTATGCCGCGCGTGGAACGAGCGCGCAGCTGCTGGCCCGGCTCGTGGGTGACGCATCAGCTGATCATTTCCGCGAACCGGCGCGCAAGATGAACGTCAGCGCGACCGAGGCCGCATTGGTCGCGCTTCAGAAACGCTATGCAGGCGAAGAGACGGTGACCCGCGCCGAGTGGCAGGCGGTTGTCGCAGCACATGCCGATGACCGGTCCGATCATGGTTTTGCAAGGTTCACGGAGGCGGAGGTGGCCCATTGGACGGCCAAATACGCTCACGACCTCGACCTGATCGCTGCCATGGACGGTGTGACCTTCGTGCCGGCATCCTGAGACGAGAAAGGCCGCAGCGGGGGCTGCGGCCTTTTCGATCGGGATGCGGTGCCGTGCGGATTACTGTTGCACGGTCGATGTCTTTTCGAATGACGCGGTGAACCCGGCGAGGGACAATTCAAGCTCAACCTTCTGGTCCGGTGCCAGTGCCGGCACAATCGTCACGGTCGCGGCATTGCCACGGCGGAACGCGTTCACCTCGTCCTGCACCAGCCCGACACGGGCGTAGCACCCGATCTGGCTGCAGAACGCAAAAGGATAGCGCCGCGCCTGCCCGGCATCGACCTGAATGGTCAGTTGCTGCGACAGCGATGTTTCAAGTGGCACGATGATCGTTGCACCGGCCACAGCGCGCCCGCCTTCCGGCAGGCGAAAGATCGAGATTTCCGCGACAGGGGTGCCCTGGCCATCGGTCATCAACTGGTACATCTGGCACGGATCCTCACCTTCTTCGGTGCGGATGCAGCGCATTTCCCAGTCGCCATTCTTTTCCTGAACGTAAGTCTGGCCCACCTGCGGTTCGGCATTTGCCGGCTCGCCGAGGCTCAACTGATCCTCAAGCGCGGTTGTTTCGCCTTCTTCGGTCTGTGTCGTCGTGTCGGTGGCTTCGGTGTCCGTCGACTGCGCCCATGCCCCGAACGGGATCAGAAGGGCCAGGCTGAGAGCAAACAGTGAAGTGCGCATGTTATTCCCTGCAAGTGTTTCGCTTCGGCGGTTGCTAACATGCTGCGCGGTCCGTGTCAGCGCGAAACGGTCAAGAAAATCGTGATCGGCGGTTCTGAGGTGCAATTGCCTGCGCGGAAACAGAAAAAGGGAACCCAAAGGCCCCCTTTCCCCACGTCTTTTTCTCTCCCCGTCGGACTGGCCGACTTATGTGTCAGGACGTTACGAAAGCGTGAGTCGGCGGTCAACAGCTAAAATTGACTCGGTAAACGCGAAACGCGTTATGAAAAAAGGCCGCGCACGAGGCGCGGCCAGTCTGACAGGGAGGAAGTGTTCCGCGCCAGGAGGACATGTCGGCGGGAACGAAAATCACTATGGCGTCAAAAGGTTAACTTTGTATGGTCGACGCGAAAGTGTGCATGGACAAAGAGTTAATGCGATGAATGACAAGATATTTGTGGGCGGCGGTGGTGCTGACTACGCTGAGCATCAGAACCTGACGCTAAAGTACGCCAACCGACACGGATTGGTGGCAGGTGCCACAGGGACGGGCAAGACGGTGACGCTGCAGATCCTGACGGAAGGGTTCTCGAATGCGGGCGTTCCGGTGATCCTGTCGGATGTCAAAGGGGACCTGTCGGGCCTCGCCAAACCCGGAACGGAAACGCATAAACTGCACGGACCTTTTACCGAACGCGCGCAAAAGATCGGCTTTGACACATACGGGTATCATGCCTGTCCGGTGACGTTCTGGGACCTCTTTGGCGAACAGGGCCACCCGGTGCGCACCACGGTGTCCGAGATGGGCCCGCTCTTGCTGGCGCGCCTGCTGGATCTGACCGAGGCGCAAGAGGGCATTCTGAACATTGCCTTTCGTCTGGCGGACGAGGAGGGGCTGCCGCTCCTTGATCTCAAGGACTTGCAGGCGCTGCTGGTCTGGATCGGCGAGAACGGCAAGACGCTGTCATTGCGTTATGGCAACGTCTCCGCGGCGTCGATCGGTGCGATTCAGCGGCGCTTGCTCGTGCTGGAAAATCAGGGGGGCGCCGGGCTGTTCGGGGAACCTGCGCTGGCGCTGTCGGATCTGATGCGCACGGATGCGGAGGGTCGCGGCATGGTCAACATTCTGGCTGCGGACAAGTTGATGGCCTCACCCAAGCTTTATGCGACGTTCCTGTTGTGGCTGCTGTCCGAACTCTTTGAAGAACTGCCCGAAGTGGGCGATCCGGACAAACCGAAGCTGGTGTTCTTCTTTGACGAGGCGCATCTGCTCTTTGAGGACGCGCCCAAGGCGCTGGTGGACAAGGTCGAGCAGGTGGCACGCCTCATCCGCTCCAAGGGGGTCGGCGTCTACTTCATCACGCAGAACCCGGCGGATGTGCCCGAGGATATTCTGGGGCAGCTGGGCAACCGCATTCAGCACGCCTTGCGCGCGTTCACGGCCAAGGATCGCAAGGAATTGCGTCTGGCCGCCGAGACCTACCGCGAAAACCCGCGTTTCGACACCGAAGAGGCGATTCGCGAGGTGGGTGTCGGCGAGGCCGTGACCTCGATGCTGATGAAGAAAGGCGTGCCGGGCATTGTCGAACGCACGCTGATCCGCCCGCCGTCGTCGCAACTGGGCCCGATCACCAAGGCCGAACGTGCGGCACATCTGGCCGCATCCGACATGGCGGGCAAATATGATGCGCGGCTGGATCGCAAATCGGCCTTCGAGATCCTCAAGGCGCGTGCGGAACAGGCCGCGACCGAAGCCGCCGCAGCCGAGGAAAAGGCCGAAGAGCTGCAGCCCGTTCTGCGCGAGTTCAACGCGGCGCGGCGGTTCTCCGGGGCGCGCGTGTCACGCTCAACCTCGAAACCGGCCCGGCGTGGCGCCAGTTTTGGCGAGGCGATGACCAAGATGGTGGTCAAGGAACTGACCGGCACGACAGGGCGGCGCATCGTGCGCGGCGTGTTGGGGGGGCTGTTCAAGGGGCGGTGAGGGGGCCGTTTTCCGATACGGAAAACGGTCGGAAACCGTGTCGGTTTCCGTCGCCTCAGTTGCCACGGAGGTGCCATTCGACCAGCGCAAGGTAAGGCAGGTAGAATGCCACGTTCTGGATCAGGTCAAACGGCCCGAGAAAGTCCGGTTGGCTGCCGATGCCGCAATAGTCCGGTCCGATGCTGCATGTCAGGCCGTACCACAACCCGTAATGCACACGGTAAATCCATGAGCCCAGGGCCAGCACCACCAACCGCGTGCCCCACCGCTGGTGGCGCGTGCGGTCACCGCGCAGGGCCAGTCTGAGCGTTTGCACCGCCGCCACCGCCATCAGCACGCCGTAAAGCCCAAATCCGACCGTCATGGGACCGCCGCCGATGGTGCCGCGCAGCGCGATGTATACCAAGCCGCCAACCGCCGTCACCAGTGCCAGCGGTGCCAGTATGCGTCCTGAAATCCGATGCACGACCGGCCATCGCCGGCGGATCGGCGCGGTCCACTGCACCACGGCGAGGACCGTCACCACACCACCGGCAATCATATGCGCAAAGATGCCAACGTCGGACAGGGACGATCCGGCCAGCCGCCCGCGCGCCTCGGTGTCGCCGCCAAGCGCCGCCACGCCGCGCCACATGGCATGCCAGGCAAATTCCTGCACCGCCAGAAACAGCAGGCAAAGGCCTGCGACCGCCCAGACCGTCTGCCGGGCGACGCGTGCCACTCAGCGTTCCGGAATGAGGCCACGCGGGCTGAAGCGCAGCACCAGCAGCAGCACAAGCCCCATGGTCAGAAGACGCATATGCGCTGCCGAATCCAGCAGGTGATCCCGCAGCCAGTACCCCTCGGCCATGCCGGCGGTGATCAGTTGCATCAGGCCCAGGCCAATCGGTTCGACCATGACCCAGAGCCACCAGATCAGGAACCCGCCCAGCACCGCGCCGAGGTTGTTGCCAGACCCGCCGACAATCACCATGACCCAGACCAGAAAGGTGAAGCGCAGCGGTTGATAGGTCCCTGGTGTTAACTGCCCGTCCAGCGTCGTCATCATGGCGCCCGCAATACCGCAGATGGCCGAGCCGAGGACAAAGATCTGCAGATGTCGCGCCGTGACGTCCTTGCCCATCGCTTCGGCGGCCACTTCATTGTCGCGGATGGCGCGCATCATCCGGCCCCACGGGCTGTGCAAGGCCCGCTGGGCGAGGATGAAGAGGATCAGCAAGACCACGGTGAAAAGGCCCGCATAGATCGTCTTGACCCAGAGGGTTGATGCGGTGACCGGATCAAACCCGAGGCCCATGGCGCGTTCGACAAAGGTGTCGCTGTTCTGCAGGTCGATCTCGTAAGGGGCAGGGCGGGGCAGCCCCACCACGTTTTTCACACCGCGTGCCAGCCAGTCCTCATTCTTGAGCACGGCGATGATGATCTCGGCAATGCCGAGCGTCGCGATGGCCAGATAGTCCGACCGCAGCCCCAAAGCGGTCTTGCCGATGATCCACGCCGCTCCGGCAGCAAGCAAACCGCCCACCGGCCAGGCCACCAGCACCGGCAGGCCCAACCCGCCAAGGTAGCCGGCATTGGCGGGGTTCACCGCTTCGACCGCGGCCACACCACCGTCAAACACCGCGCGGTAGATGAAAAACCCGGCAATCAGAATGGCAAGCATCGCCAGCGTGCGCATCCGCCCCTTGGGCAGCGCCCCATAGGCCAGAATGGCACCCACGATGGTTGCCGCCCCCAGCACCAGCGACAGGATCACGCGCAGCCCGCCCGCGGCCCAGGCCTCGCCCACGGGGGGCATGGAGATCAGCACCGTCGCGAGCCCGCCCAAGGCGACAAAGCCCATGATCCCCACGTTGAACAGCCCGGCAAAGCCCCATTGCAGGTTCACGCCGAGGGCCATGATCGCACTGATCAGACCGAAATTGAGGATCGTGATGGCGAGGTTCCACGATGTCAGAACACCGGTTCCAATCAGCAAGAGTGCCACGAAAGCGAAATAGACAAAGTTGCGCGTCGTGTCGGTCATACGGATTTCCCCGCAAAGAGCCCCGTGGGCCGGAACAGAAGCACGATCAGAAGGATCGCAAAGCTGACCGCGAACTTGTAATCCGTGCTCAGCAGCTGCGCGAGGCCGTCCGGCGCAATCGCCTCCGGTAGCGCGTAATTGGCGACCTTTTTCCAGGCATAGGTGATCATGACCTCGGAAAAGGCGATGACAAACCCGCCCGCAATGGCCCCCAGCGGATTGCCCAGGCCGCCGACAATTGCGGCGGCAAAGATCGGCAGCAGAAGCTGGAAATAGACAAAGGGTTTGAAGGATTTGTCGAGCCCGTACAGCACGCCCGCGATGGTCGCCAGCGCCGCCACGATCAGCCAGGTGACCATGACGACCCGCTCGGGGTTGATGCCGGAGAGAAGTGCGAGGTCCTCATTGTCCGAATAGGCCCGCATGGATTTGCCCGTCCGCGTCCGGTTGAGGAAGTAGAACAGGGCCGCTACGACAATAACAGCCGTCAGAACGGTGATGCCCTGGGTCGTCTTGAACGCCAGCCCCTCTTTCAGCCCGGTCAGCGCCTTGAACTCGCGCACAGAGATGATGAACCGCTCGCCATCGGCAAAGCGTTGGTCATTGGGCCCGATGATGAACCGCACAAGCCCGTTCATGATGAACATGATCCCCAACGAGACCATGACAAAGATGATCGGCCGGGCCTTTTGCGTGCGATAAAACCGGTAGACGCCGCGATCGGTCAGCAGGACAAGCGCGGCACACACCGCAATGCCGAAGGGCAGGGCGAGCAAAGCGGTGGGCAAAGGCCCCGCACTGATGCCTGCGGCCTGAAACCCCCAGGTGATCAGGATCGTGGCCATGGTGCCAAAGGCCATCGTGTCGCCATGGGCAAAGTTGGAGAACCGCAGGATACCGTAGATCAGCGTGACCCCAAGCGCGCCGAGGGCAAGCTGCGAGCCGTAGGCGATGGCGGGAATCAGGACGAAGTTGGAAAGCGCGACGAAGGCGTTGAGGAGGTCCATTTAGTCTGTCCGCCTCTGCTCGTTACATTCGCCGGTGTATACAAGGATATCGCCGCCATCGAACCGAATGTCCCACAGCGCTTCGCCAGTTGGTCCGACTGTTATGACTTCGTCAGAGACATCTGTATTGAATTTGTATTCGATTGCGCCGCTCGCAAAGGACTTCGCTTTTGCCTTGTAGTCACCACTACCATCCACAACGACACGTCCGGACGTTCTGGTGTGTGCCATAATGACCTTCCAAAACACCTCTCCGGAGTCTACGCCCTGAGACGTGGTGCGGATGAAGTTTTCAAAGCGGCATTCCATTTGAAAAGTCTGGGCATTTGCCATTGAAGCAATGGGTGAACAGAGGATCAGGATCGCACCTGTTTCAAACAACCTTGCCATCCTCATCCCCCCAGAAAACTCTTGCGCACTTCTGGATCAGCCAGCAATTCCTTGCCCGTTCCCGTATACGCGTTCCGGCCCTGCACCAGCACATAGCCCTTGTCCGCGATCTCCAACGCCTGACGCGCATTCTGCTCCACCATCAGGATCGGGATGCCCGTGCGCGCCACCTCGATGATCCGGTCAAAGAGCTCGTCCATCACGATGGGGCTGACGCCCGCCGTCGGTTCATCCAGCATCAACACCTTGGGCTGCGTCATCAGCGCACGGCCTACCGCCACCTGCTGACGCTGCCCGCCCGACAGCTCTCCTGCCGCTTGCCGCCGCTTTTCCTTCAGGATGGGGAACAGATCATAGACCTGCGCCATCGTGTCGGAAAAATCGTCCCGCCGGATAAACGCCCCCATCTCCAGGTTCTCCTCAACCGTCATGGAGGTGAAGATATTCGACGTCTGCGGCACGAAGCCCATGCCCTTGGCGACCCGATCCTGGGGGCTGAGCGCGGTGATGTCTTCCCCATCCAGCCGCACCGACCCCTGCCGCACGTCAAGCATCCCGAATACCGCCTTCATCGCCGTCGACTTGCCCGCGCCGTTCGGGCCCACGATCACCGCAATCTCGCCCGGGTCCACGGCGACCGTGCAGTCGTGCAGGATGTCCGGCCCGGCCCCGTAACCACCCGTCATCGTGTCCCCGATCAGAAACGGCTCAGCCACGATCCGCTCCTTCATCTTGCCAAGTAAACTCCGGGGGTGTGGGGGCTGGCCCCCACGCAGGTCTGCCACTCATGCGCCCACCTTGTCCTTGTTCTTGAGACCGGTGCCCAGATAGGCCTCGATCACCTGCTCGTTCGCTTTGATTTCAGCCAGCGAACCTTCCGCAAGCACACGCCCCTCTGCCATGCAGATCACCGGGCCGCAGATCTTGCCGATGAAATCCATGTCATGCTCGATCACGACAAAGGTATAGTTCCGCTCAGAATTCAAACGCAGGATCGCGTCGCCAATGGTGTTGAGCAATGTGCGGTTCACACCCGCGCCGACTTCGTCCAGAAACACGATCTTGGCGTCGACCATCATGGTCCGTCCCAGTTCCAGCAGCTTTTTCTGCCCGCCCGACACCTGGCCCGCCTTGTGATCGGCCAGATGCTCGATGGTCAGGAACTCCAGCACCTCATCGGCCTTGGCGCGCAGGGCGCGCTCTTCATCCGCGATGCGCTTGCGCCCGAACCATGTGTTCCACAGCGTTTCGCCCGATTGCGCGGCAGGCACCATCATCAGGTTCTCGCGGCAGGACATGGACGAGAATTCGTGCGCAATCTGGAAGGTGCGCAACAGTCCCTTGTGAAACAGCGTATGCGGCGGCAGGCCGGTCATGTCTTCGCCATCCATGGTCACACGACCCGACGTTGGTTGAAGAACGCCCGATATCACATTGAAAAGCGTGGTCTTTCCAGCGCCATTCGGTCCAATCAACCCAGTGATCAAGCCTGCGTCAATGGACAGCGACGCGCCATCGACCGCATGAAATCCGCCAAAATGCTTGTGAATGTCGTCAACGACGATCATCTCATTCCCCGTACCGCTTTAAGAGCGGTCTTCAAGATATTGAAACAGCCCGGGGATTGCGCCCCGGGCTGTCCTTTTCAGCTGTGCCGCGCTTAGCGGTACTTGGCCGTTGTGATTTCGCCACCTTCGATGACGATCTGACGGTAGTTGCCCGCGCTTTCACCGGGTCCGATCAACTCGACGGCCGTCGCGCCGACATAGTCGACATCACCGCCGCCTTTGATGATCTCAAGCGCCTTGGCCAACTCACCGGGGAAGATCTGTTCGCCCGGTGCGTTTGCCACGTCCATAACGTGCTCTTTGAAGTCGTTGCTGTCTTTCGAACCTGCGGCTTGCATGGCCAGCATGATCAGCGCAGCGGCGTCATAGCTTTCCGGTGTGAAGGGCGAGGTCGCGTCGAACGCGCCGTCTACCATCGCTTCGAAAATCGCGGCCCCTTCGCTGTCGGTGCCGGGGTGCTGACCGGTGGAGCCTTCGATTTCGTCACCGAAGTTTTCCTGCAGCTTGGCGCCGATCATGCCATCGGGGAAGTGGAACGTGTCGAACGCACCGGAATCCAGTGCCGCGCGCACGATGCCCGAACCACCCTGATCGACGTAACCGGCGACGACAAGGCGCTCGCCTCCGGCGGAGGCCAGCGCGCCGACTTCAGCCGAATAGTCCGCTTTGCCGTCTTCGTGGGCTGCGTTGATGGTGACGGTGCCGCCTGCCGCTTCGAAAGCCGCCTGGAATGCGTCCGCAAGACCCTTGCCGTAGTCGTTGTTGGTGTAGGTGACGGCCACCTCCTTGATGCCTTCTTCCATCAGCACGTCGGTCATCACCACGCCCTGGCGCGCGTCCGACGGGGCTGTGCGGAAGAACAGGCCGTTGTCCTCGTTGTCATTGTGGCTGAGGCCCGGCGACGTGGCGGAGGGTGAGATCATGACGACACCGTTGGCCACGGCGACGTTGTTCAGGATCGCGCCGGTCACACCGGAACAGTCCGCACCCATGATCGCGTCCACACCGTCAGCTGTGATCAGACGTTCGGCCGCTGCGGTGGCGGCGCCTGCGTCGATGCAGGTGGAATCCGCGCGCACGGACGACACGGTTGCACCATCGAGCAGCATACCGCTGTCGGTGACTTCCTTCATGGCCAGTTCGGCCCCATCCGCCATCGACGGCGTCAGCGATTCAATCGGGCCGGTGAAGCCCAGAATGATGCCGATCTTGACGTCCGTTGCGTGGCCGTCGGCCAGTGCGCCGCCCGCCATCAGTGCCGTGGCCGCTGTGGCCATCAACAAGTGTTTCATGTGTTATACTCCCTGTGGAATTTTTTCCTGGACCGAAACCTAGGCGGGCCTGTCACAAAAGAAAAGTGGCAATAGTCCGCGCGCCCCACGGGATTGTGGGTGGACGTGCGCGCCGGCCTGCTTACCTGTGGTTCATGTTCCAACGGGGAGGTTTTCCAATGCGCATGTCTGTTTTCCTGCTGCTGCTGGTGTGGCCGATGTCGGCGATGGCATTGGAGACGGACCGTGGCGCCGTCACTGTGTCGGCGGTAGCCACCGGGCTCGATCAACCGTGGGGCGTGGCAGAATTGCCGGATGGCAGTCTGCTGGTGACCGAACGCGACGGCGTTCTGCTGCGCATCACCGACGGGCGCGCGCAGCGCGTGGTCGGCGCGCCACGGGTGGCGGCGCGCGGGCAGGGCGGCTTGCTCGACGTGACGCTGGCGCGTGATTTTGCAACGACGCGCACGGTGTTTCTGACCTATTCCAAGCGCCAGAGCGGTGGCGCGGGCACCGCGCTTGCCGCCGCCGAACTCAGCGCGGACGGGCGGCGCCTCGACAACCTGCGTGACCTCTTTGTCTCGGCCCCCGGCACGTCCGGCGGGCGGCACTTTGGCAGCCGTGTTGTCGAAGCGCGCGACGGCACGCTCTATGTCACGATCGGGGATCGTGGCGATCGCCCCTCGGCGCAGGATCGCAGCAACCACAATGGCGCCATTGTCCGGGTGAACCGGGACGGTACCGTGCCGCCCGACAATCCCTTTGTCGGGCAGGCGGGGATCCAGCCGCACATCTGGTCCTATGGGCACCGCAACCCGCAAGGGGCCGGACTGGACGCGAACGGCACGCTCTGGACGGCGGAACACGGGGCCAAGGGCGGCGACGAAGTGAACCTGATCCGAAAGGGGGCGAATTTCGGCTGGCCGGTGATTTCCTATGGCGTGCACTATTCCGGCGCGACAATCGGCGAAGGCACGGCCAAATCGGGGATGGAGCAGCCATTGTTCTACTGGGACCCGTCCATCGCACCGTCGGGGCTGATGATTTATCAGGGCGACATGTTCCCGGAATGGCGGGGTGACATGTTCGTGGGATCGCTGAAGTTCGGACACATCTCGCGGCTGGAAATGTCGGGCAACGCCGTGCGCGAGGTCGAACAGATCCGCGGCGACGAAACGGCGCGCGTTCGGGACATCACCCAGGCGCCCGATGGCAGCATCCTGTTCATTTCGGTGGGGAACGGTGCGATCTACCGGATGAGCCGCTAGGGTCGCTCGATCACGCCGATTTCGTCCAGCGCCTGTTCAAAGGCGGACAGGCCACTGTCGAATGCCTCTGCCTTGATGGCGTCAAACCGTACGCGCAGCGCCTTCTTTTCCTCGCCCTTGCAGTCATTCCACGGACGGCCCTGCAGCCCCATCACCAGCACGTAGTACCCGATGAAATGGGGGCGCATACCTGTGCGCAAGAGACGGCGATAGGTTTCGTCCGGGCCGAGATCGCGCAAAGTTTCCGCGTCCATGATGCCCGCTTTGGCACAGGCGGCATCCATGGCCGGGCCAAGATTGCGAATGCTCGAAACAGGCGTGTTCATGCGCGCAGTCTATGGCGCGCACGTGGCGCTGTCACGCAATGCCCTGTCAGTACCTGCTCAGATGCTGGCGAAGTCCGTAAAGACCGGCGTTGGCCGCGGTTCTTTGGGCGGTTGGGGCTTGGGCGTCGATTGTTTTTCATCTTTGGGCATAACAGGCCCTTTCGATAATCTGCTCATCGCATAAGCGCGATTTTGGAACCTCAGCACGAGACTGTGCCGAGCGGGTGTTCAAAATGTGGCAATTATGTGGCAGCCCGCAAGGTGTAGCGGGTTATCTGACGGTATGGTGAAGCGGGCGTTACCAAAACGGCCGGAAAATCGGGTTCATTCACCGCATTGGGCCAATCCTGCGGTTCCAGCGCGCAGCCCGCGAAGGGGCCGATGTCGCTGTCGGGCACATCTGGCAGGCCGGAGCCCGAATAGACCTGCAGGCCCGGTTCGGTGCTGTCGATGGTCAGTGTGGCTGCGTCACCGGACAGCGTCGCGACTGTCTGCGGTTCAGCGTGGCGCTGGCCCGCGAGGCACAGGTTGTGGTCGATCTCGGGCGGCAGGGGCCGCGCGGTGCGGAAATCGAACGTGGTGCCTAATACAAGGGCAATGTCGCCGGTCGGTACGTTCGCCGCGTCTGTCGGCAGGTAGTGCGCGGCGGGGCAGCGCAACGTCGGCGTGCCGCCAAGCGCCCAGTAGGGATGGTGCGCAAAGGCCAGCGGTGTCGGCCTGTCTGTCACAGCGTCCACCCTTAGCCGCAGCGTCGGCCCGGAAACCGCAAAGGTCGCGGTGATCTGCCGGTGACCGGGCAGGCCGCAAGCGCCGTCGGAGAGGTCCAGCGACAGCACAAGATGCGAGGGCCCGTGATCGGTGACAGCCCACATCCGGGCATGGGCACCATCGGGGCCACTGTGCAGCGATGTCGGCCCTTCATTTTGCGGCATCTGGTACGTTTCGCCGTCAATCTCGACACGACCGTTGCGCACCCTGTTGGCCACCGGGCCGATCAACACGCCGCCATAGGCCGCGACAAAATCCGGGGCATCGCTGTCGAGGATCAGGTTTGGCCCGCCATCAAGGTGCAGGGCACGCATACGCGCGCCAAATGGCGTGAACCGGGCCTTCAGGCGGTCGGATGAAATGGTGTAAGTGTCCGTCATGACGCGACTTTGGCGCAGCTTCGGGGCATGTGCAAACCTTTGGCCTTGACGCATGGCACGGCCCGCGCGCTGATGGTCAAAACAGACGGACCGACGCCCATGCCCATATCCACACACGACGCCAGCGCCGATGCGCGCAACGACACCATCCTGATCTATGTGGACGGGCAGATCGTGCCCAAGGCGCAGGCGATGGTGTCCGTCTATGACAGCGGTTTCATGCTGGGTGACGGGATATGGGAGGGGCTGCGGCTTTATGACGGGCACATCCCGTTTCTTGACGATCATCTCGATCGCCTGTTCGAGGCGGCGGCCTATACCGAGATCGACATTGGTCTGGACCGTGCCGCGTTGACGACTGCCATCCGGGACACGATCAACGCCAACAACATGACAACGGATGCCCATATCCGCCTGATGGTGACACGCGGGCGCAAGGCGAAACCGTTCCAGCATCCGCATCTCAGCCAGTGGGGCGCAACGGTCGTGATCATCGCCGAACACTCGGTCCCCGATGACAGTGTTCTGACCCGGGGAATCCGGCTGCATACGGTGCCGCATCATCGCGGCCTGCCACTGACGCAGGACGCAAAGCTGAATTCGCATTCCAAGCTGAACTGCATCATCGCGCTGAACCACGCGCTGCGGGCCGGCGCGGACGAGGCGCTGATGCTGGACCCGTTCGGCTTTGTGAACACGACCAATGCCTGCAACTTCTTCATCGTGAAAAAGGGGGCGGTCTGGACCTCGACCGGCGACTATTGCATGAACGGCATCACCCGGCAGAAGGTCATCGACCTGTGCCGCCAGGAGGGTATCCCGGTCTTTGAGCGCAACTATTCGCTGGTTGATACCTACAGCGCGGACGAGGCGTTTCTGACCGGGACATTCGGCGCGCAAACACCTGTCTTCGAAATCGACGGACGCAGGATCGGAGATGGACAGGCCGGGCCGGTTTTCCACAAATTGCGCTCTGCTTACAAAGACTTGATCGCAAGCGAGGCGGGCCGGTCGAATTAAGACTTGCCAGCGCGGCGAAGTTTCCGATACGAAACAGGCACAGCATGATGTTGGGAGAACCAGACCGCTGGTGCCGAAGGAGCAACTGCCTCGGAAACTCTCAGGCTACAGGACCAGCATCAGGCGAGAAGACTCTGGAGAGTGATGCCGCGCGCATCCGCCGAAGGGATAATGATCTCAGGCACCAAGGACAGAGGAGGCACCGACGCACGGACAGGGTTCTGTGTGCAACGTGGTGCCGCTTGATTTGACGCAAATCTCGTCGGCTTGGAAAAGGCGAACGAGAGATGTCCGATCTCAAAACGACACAGCTGCACACGCTGCACGTCTCGCTTGGGGCCAAGATGGTGCCCTTTGCCGGGTATGACATGCCGGTGCAATACGGGCTTGGCGTGATGCAGGAGCATCTCCATACGCGGGCGAAGGCGGGGCTGTTCGATGTCAGCCACATGGGGCAGGTGATCGTGAAGGGCGAAAACTTCGAGGCGGCTGCCGGGGCTTTGGAGACGCTGATCCCGGTCAATATTCTGGGATTGGGCGAGAACCGGCAGCGCTATGGGCTTTTGACCAATGACGCGGGCGGCATCGAGGATGACCTGATGCTGGCCAATCGCGGCGACCATGTCTTTGTCGTCGTGAATGCGGCCTGCAAGGACGCGGATATCGCGCATATGAAGGCCGCCCTTGAGCCGGGCGTGACCGTCACCGAAATCACAGATCGCGCGCTTCTCGCGTTGCAGGGCCCGGCATCAGAACAGGTCTTGGCCGCGTTGGACCCGCGCGCGGCAGGTATGCGGTTCATGGATGTGGCAACGCTGGAACTGAACGGGGTCGAGGCGTGGGTGTCGCGGTCGGGATATACCGGCGAAGACGGGTACGAGATTTCCGTTCCTGCAGGTGCGGCCGAAGAACTGGCACGCACCTTGCTGGACCACGCGGACGTGGAGCCCATCGGCCTCGGCGCGCGCGACAGCCTGCGGCTCGAGGCAGGCTTGTGCCTTTACGGACAGGACATGGACGGCGGGTTGAACCCGGTCGAGGCGTCGCTGGGCTGGGCCATCCAGAAGGTGCGCCGGACCGGCGGCGCGCGCGCCGGAGGATTTCCCGGCGCCGACGTCATTTTGCCTGCGCTCGATGAGGGCGTGGGTCGCCACCGTGTCGGGTTGCGTCCCGAAGGACGCGCGCCGATGCGTCAGGGCGTGCCGTTGTTTGCAACCGAGGACAGTGACACGCAGATCGGTTTTGTCACCTCGGGCGGGTTTGGCCCGTCCGTTGGCGGCCCGGTTGCCATGGGCATTGTTGCCGACACGCTGCACACGCCGGGCAACACGCTTTATGGCGAATTGCGCGGCAAGCGCCTGCCGGTCACGGTGGCATCGCTGCCTTTCGTACCGGCCAACTTCAAACGATAACGGAAAGGGACCCCCATGAAATACACCGAAGAACACGAATGGCTGCGCGCCGATGGCGACGTCTATGTCGTTGGCATCACCGAACACGCGACGACCCAACTGGGTGATCTGGTCTTTGTCGAACTCCCCGAGGTTGGAGCGGAAGTCAGCAAGGATGACGAGATTGTCGTGATCGAGAGCGTCAAGGCCGCATCGGACATCATGGCGCCCGTCGACGGTGAGATCACCGAAGTGAACGACGCCCTTGCCGAAGACCCCAGCCTCGCCAACAGCGATCCTCTGGGCGAGGGCTGGTTTTTCAAGATCAAACCGTCCGACCCGTCGCAATTGGACGGGATGATGGACGAAGCCGCCTATAAAGCATTGATCGGCTGAGGATCGCGGACCATGACTTTCAAACCCACCGACTACCTGCCTTACGACTTTGCCAATCGCCGCCATATCGGCCCGTCCCCGGCAGAAATGGACGAGATGCTGGACGTCGTGGGCGCGAAAGACCTGGATGCGCTGATCGACGAAACGATCCCGGCGGGAATCCGGCAAAAGGCACCGCTGAACTTTGGCAAGGCGAAATCCGAGCGCGAGTTGCTGCACCACATGCGCGTCACCGCCTCCAAGAACAAGGTGCTGACCTCGCTGATCGGGCAGGGGTATCACGGTACGGTCACGCCGCCTGCGATCCAGCGCAATATCCTTGAAAACCCGGCCTGGTACACGGCTTACACGCCCTATCAGCCGGAGATTTCCCAAGGACGGCTCGAGGCGCTCTTGAACTTTCAGACCATGGTGTCGGACCTGACGGGGCTCGAGATTGCCAATGCGTCTCTGCTGGACGAGGCGACGGCCTGCGCCGAGGCGATGACCATGGCGCAGCGTGTGAGCAAATCAAAGGCCACAGGCTTTTTCGTGGACGAGAACTGTCACCCGCAGAACATCGCCGTGATCAAGACACGCGCGGCCCCGCTGGGCATCGAGGTGATTGTGGGCAACCCCGACGACCTCGACAGTTTTGCCGTGTTTGGCGCGATCTTTCAGTATCCGGGGACGTATGGTCATATCCGCGACTTCACCGACCAGATTGCGGCACTGCATGCGCAAAAGGCGATCGGCATCATTTCCGCCGATCCGTTGTCACTGACCCTGCTCAAGGAACCCGGTGCCATGGGCGCGGACATTGCCGTTGGCACCACCCAACGCTTTGGCGTGCCCATCGGTTATGGCGGCCCGCACGCGGCCTACATGGCGACCAAGGCGGCCTATGCCCGGAACATGCCGGGCCGCATTGTCGGGGTTTCCGTCGATGCGCATGGCAACCGCGCCTACCGCCTGTCCCTGCAAACCCGCGAACAGCATATCCGCCGCGAAAAGGCGACCTCGAACGTCTGCACCGCGCAGGCACTGCTGGCCGTCATGGCCGGGTTCTACGGCGTGTTCCACGGGCCCGACGGGCTCCGGGCGATTGCGCAGCGCATTCACCGCAAGACCGCGCGCATGGCCGAGGGGCTGAAACAGGCCGGTTTTGTCGTGCGTCCCGCCACCTTCTTTGACACGATCACGGTCGATGTGGGGCCGCTGCAATCGGCGGTCATCAAGTCGGCGTTGGACGAGGGGATCAACCTGCGCGCCGTGGGCGATACCGCCGTGGGCATCACGCTGGACGAGCGGACGCGTCCCGCCACCATCGAGGCGGTCTGGCGTGCCTTCGGGATTGCGCGCGAGGACAAGGACTATACCCCGCATTACAACGTGCCGGAAAAGCTGATCCGCACGTCCGATTTCATGACCCACCCGATATTCCACATGAACCGGGCCGAGACCGAGATGATGCGCTACATGCGGCGCCTTGCCGACCGCGATCTGGCGCTGGATCGGGCGATGATCCCGCTGGGGTCGTGCACGATGAAGCTGAACTCCGCCGCCGAGATGATGCCGGTGAGCTGGCGCGAATTCTCGTTGCTGCACCCGTACTGCCCCAGGGATCAGGCCGCCGGTTACATCGAGATGATCGACGATCTTTCCGCCAAACTGTGCGACATCACGGGCTATGACGCGATTTCCATGCAGCCGAATTCGGGTGCACAGGGCGAATATGCGGGCCTGCTGACCATCGCCAGCTATCACCGGGCCAATGGTCAGGGGCAGCGCAACATCTGCCTTATCCCGATGAGCGCGCATGGCACCAACCCGGCGTCAGCCCAGATGGTGGGATGGAAGGTCGTGCCGGTCAAATCGGCTGAGAACGGCGACATTGATGTGGCGGACTTCAAGGCCAAGGTGGCCGAGCATCGCGACAACCTCGCGGGCTGCATGATCACCTATCCCTCGACCCATGGCGTGTTCGAGGAAACCGTGAAAGACGTCTGCGCCATCACCCACGAGCACGGCGGGCAGGTCTATATCGACGGCGCGAACCTCAATGCCATGGTGGGGCTGTCGCGGCCCGGGGACCTTGGGGGCGATGTCAGTCACCTGAACCTGCACAAGACGTTCTGCATTCCCCACGGTGGCGGCGGTCCGGGCATGGGCCCGATTGGAGTCA